>CAZQQP010000024.1:0-24253 GCA_964595475.1 uncultured Planctomycetaceae bacterium
CGGAGCTCGAGCTGAGAGCGTCGCCGAGCGTGTGGATCCGCTGCATGCTCGGCGGCTTCCTGATGGGCCTGGCCAACCTGGTCCCGGGGGTCAGCGGGGGGACCATGCTCGTCGCGGTGGGGATCTATCCCGCGTTCATCAGGGCGGTCGCGGAGATCACCGCGTGGCGGTTCCGTGGGCCGTCCGTCTTCGTGCTCCTGACCGTGGTGGGCGCTGCCGCGATCGCGGTGGTCGGCCTTGCCGGCTTCGTGAAGGACCTCGTCGACGCCCACGGGTGGATCATGTACAGCCTCTTCCTCGGCCTCACGCTCGGCGGCCTCCCGGTCGTCTGGCGGATGCTCCAACCCGCGGGGACGGGCGGCTGGGCGGGCGTGGTCCTCGGCCTGGTCGCGATGGTCCTGGTCGCCACCCAACAGAGCGGCGCGGGCGGCGGTGGCACGGCGGGCTTCCCGATGCTGATCGTCGCGGGCGTGGGGGCGGCGAGCGCCATGGTGCTCCCGGGCATCAGCGGCGGCTACCTCTTGCTTCTCGTCGGCGCCTACCACCCCATCCTCGAAGGTGTCGACCGGGCGGTGACGGCGGCCCGCCACGGCGCCGCGGCGGAGCTCGGCGACGTCGCCGTTCGCCTGCTCCTCCCCGTGGGCATCGGCGTGGTCGTCGGCGTGACCGCGGTGAGCCACCTGCTCCGCTGGCTCCTGGTTCGGTTCGAGAAGCCCACGCTGGGCTGTCTCGTCGGCCTGCTGCTCGGTGCGGTGGTGGGCCTCTGGCCCTTCCGGACCGAGCCCGGCGAGTCCGTGAAGGAGCCTCCGCCGCCCGCCGTCTGGTACCTGCCGGCACCGGCCGGGCTCGCGGGCTCCGCCGCGCTGGCGGTGCTGGGCTTCACCGTGACCGCCGGCCTCGCCTGGGTGGGCGACGCCCCGGACGCGAAGCGGATCGGGGGGTCAGCCCGCACCCGCTGAAGGGGTCTCGCCGTCATGGAGGCGGCGGAGAAGCTCGGCGGCGGTCGCGTCTTGGGTCGGATGGCGGGCCTCCGCGTCGACCTCCGCGAGCGGCTCGAGGACGAAGGCTCGCTCGTGCATGCGGGGGTGGGGCACCGTCAGCTCCGGTGTGGAGATCGCGGCCGTGCCGTAAAGGAGGAGGTCGAGATCCAGCGTCCGCGGTCCCCATCGCACCTGTCGAACCCGCCCCGCCTCTTCTTCCAGCCCATGCAAGCGTCGGAGCAGGTCCGTGGGTGCCAAAGCGGTCTCCAGAATCGCCGCGGCGTTGAGGTACCGCTCCTGCTCGCCCGGGCCGACCGGAGCGGTCTCCCAGACCGAGGAGAAGCGGAGCAGACGGCTCTCGGGTAGGCGGGCGAGTCCCCGGCGAGCGGCCTCGACGTACGCCCACCGATCCCCGAGGTTCGTGCCGATCCCCACTGCTGCACGGACCATGCTCCCTCCGACCGGTCGACGGCGGCGTTCGCCTCCCCCTTCTCGACCCACGGGAGATCTGATAATATAAGAGCAAGTGCATCCCCGGGTATTCCAACCAGAACAAGGGGGCTCATGCCATGGAGAAGCGTCTCCCGCTCGCGGTCGTGGTGGGGATGGGCCTCGCCGCCCTGGGCACCGTCCTGACCTTCGGCGAGGAGTCCGACTCGTCGGGGAAGGCCATTGCGATCCAGTCGCTCGGCTCCGACCAGAAGGTGAAGTTCCAAAAGGATGTCATACCCATCCTTAAGGACCACTGCCTCGCCTGCCACAGCCGGTCCAAGGCCAAGGGCGGGCTGGTCCTGGAGACGCCCGGGGAGATCAAGCAGGGCGGGGACACGGGTCCGGCCGTGAAGCCCAAGAAGCCGGGGGAGAGCCTGCTGCTCGCGGTCGCGTCCCGGCGGAAAAAGCCGTACATGCCCCCCAAGGACAACGACGCCGGCGCCAAGCCGCTGACGCCCAAGGAGCTGGGCGTGATCGAGAAGTGGATCAAGCAGGGAGCGACCGGCAAGGCCGTCATGGCGCTTCCCGAGCCGGAATGGGAACCGCTTCCGCCGAAGTACCGCCCGATCCTCGACGTGGCGATGACAAGCGACGGCGAGTACGCCGCCGCGGCGCGGGGGAACCGGATCCACTCCTACCACCTCCCGAGCAAGCGGATGACGGGCCGGGTCAGGGACCCCTCGCTCGAGAAGCCGTTCACCCACGCCGCCCACCGAGGTACGGTCCACGCGCTGGCCGTCAGCTCCGACGGCCAATGGCTCGCGTCCGGCGGCTATCGCACGATCAAGCTCTGGAAGCGGGACTACCAGGCTCGCCGCTTCCAGGTGAAACTGCCCCCTCGACCCGCCCGTCCCGCGGTGGCGCTCGGCGGGGGCGGCCGATGGCTCGCGGTCTCGGACCGAAGCGGGCGAATCCGGCTTTGGGACGTCAAGAGCGGGAAGGCGGCCGCCACGCTCAGCGGCCACAGCGGCCCCGTCAGCTCCATCAGCTTCGACGGGAGCCGGTTGGTCTCGGCGGGCGACGATGGCACGCTGCGCTTCTGGGACGCCAAGGGAGGGAAGGCGCGGCACACGATCGAGACGGACTGGCCGATCACGGCGGTCGCCCACCTCGGAGATCGGGTGGCGACGGGTGGGCCGGACCAGAAGCTCCGCCTCTGGCGGCTGCCGGGTCAAGATGAGGAGAAGCTCGCCGGCCTCTCCAGCCCCGCCCGAGCGGTGGACGTCGACCGCAAGCGTCAACGCCTTGCGGTGGCCGAGAAGAACGGGAAGGTTCGCGTGCTCGACGCCGGCTCCGGCAAGACACGCGTCACGGTTGACGCGGGCGGCTCGGTGACCAGCGTCTCGCTCTCGGGCAAGCGCCTCGCTGTCGGGAGCAAGAAGGGGTGGGTCCGCATCTATGGCACGAAGCAGGGCAAGCGTCAGGCGACGCTGTGGGCCGGTGCCGCCGTCACGGACGTGGCGCTGCGGCCGTCGGGCAAGGACCTCGCGGTCGCGGCGGGTCGCCGGCCGGCGGTCTTCGACCTCCAGCGTCTCGGGACGACAAACAAAAAGAAGCTCGACCTGTCCGTTAAGGGCGTCGCGAGAGGAGCGTGGGCCGTCGCCCGCGGTAAGGCGGACGGAAAGCCCGCCCTCGTCGTCTACCAAACGAAGAGCGGACAGCCGAAGCATCGCGTGAAGGGCGTGGACGCCGGGGCGCTGGCCCTGTCTCGGAACGGCCAGTCCTTCGCCGCCGCCACACCGAAGCAGGTGTTGCTCTTCGAGACCGGGTCGGGCAAGCGACGGGCCGCCTTCCAAGTCAAGGCGAAGAAGCTGGCGGTCGCAGCCAATGGCAAGCGGCTCGCCGCCGCGACCGGCAAGAAGGTGGTCGTCCGCCAGGCGGGCAAGAAGAAGCCGGTGGCGACGTTCAAGCTCGGCGGCTCGCCGGCGGAGCTCGCGTTCCTCTCGAACGGCCGTCTGGTCGTAGCGGTGGGCAAGGAGCTGCGATGGCTCGACCCCGCCGCGGGGAAGCAGCGGCGGAAGCAATCGCTCGCCGCCCCGGCCGTGTCCCTTCGCGTCTCCGCGGACGGCCGGCGGCTCGCGGTCGCCCTCGACAACGGCGTGGTTAAGGCGATGAAGGCGGGCGGCGACGGTCTCGGCCAGTGGAAGCTCGAGAACCCCGCGAAGACCCTCGCTTTCCGCAAGAAGCGTCTGCTCGCCGCGTCCGCGGGTCGCACGCGGGTGTGGGACCTCTCGGGTGAGCGTCCCACAGAGCACTTCCGCACGAGCAAGCCCGTGCGGGCGGCGGCGTGGCTCCCCGACGGCCGTCGGGCCCTCCTCGCGACGGCGGACGGGTCGGGGCGCCTCGTCTCGCTCGCGGGCAAGCACAGGCTCGGCAAGCAGTGGTCCGCCGAGGTCCGCCTCGCTTACCACCCGAAGGGCAACCGCACGTACGCCGCGTCGGCGGCGGGGAAGGTCCGTGCTTTCGACGCGAGCGGGAGCAAGAAGTTCGAGACGGACCACGGCGGTCGGCTGCGAGCGCTCGCGGTCGGCCCCAAGGGTCGGTTTCTCGCCACCGCGGGCGACGACAAGCGGGTCCGGCTGTGGCACGCGGGCAACGGCTCGCCTGTCGGCCCCAAGGTCCTCGGCGGCTTCGGGTCGCCGGTCGAGGCCGTCGCATTCGGTCCGGGCGGCCAACGGCTGCTCGCGGCCACCGAAGCGGGTGACCTCCGGGCCTTCAACCTGAAGAAGGGTCGGCTGCTCCGCACGTTCTCGGCCCCCGGCGGTCTCGTCGGCGTCGCCGTGGTGGACGGCAAGAAGGGGCGTCGCTTCCTCTCGGTGGGGCCGGCCGTCCACGCCCGTCCGCTCGGCGTGAAGTCGCTGACCAAGCACGGCGGCGCGATCACGGTGATCAAGCCGGTGGACGGGGGTAAGCGGCTGATCACGGGGGCGCGGGACAACCGGGCCCGGCTGATCCGGACCAAGGACGGGAAGACCCTCCAGCAGTACGGCCACAGCGGCAGCGTGGTCGACGTGGCGGTATCGCCGGGGAGCAAGCGTCTGGTGGTCGTCGGGGACAACCGCCGGGCGCGGGTGTACAACCTTGGCAATAGCAATCGGATCGCGAAGCTCCGGACCATAGCTCCCGCCCGACGCAAGAAGCGGCGGGAGAACAACGCGTTCCAGTTCCGCAAGCGCGAGATCAACTACCACCAGAACCAGGTCAAGCAGGCGAAGAAGGCGATCGACAACGAGCGCAGCGCGATCCAGGAGGCTCGCAAGGCCATCCCGGACGCGCTGAAGGGGCTACGCAATCGCCGCAAGAAGTATCGTCAGCGCGTGGCCCAGAGAAAGAAGCGGGCGGACCGGGTCGAGGATGTCAAGCGAAAGCGGGACGCCGCGAAGCGGCGGCGGAGCCTCGCGACGACCGCGCTCGGCTGGGAGAAGCCGGCCGACGCGGTGAGCACGGCGAAGCAGGCGAAGAAGCGCGGGGTCGCGGACCGCGCCGAGGCCAAGAAGAGGCTGCAAAAGGCCAAGGCCCGGGTGGAGGCCGCGGCCAAGGCCCTGAAGAAGGCCAAGAAGGCCAAGCCGGCGACCGTGAAGAAGGCGAAGAAGCGGAAGAAGGAGGCGGAGAAAGCGCGGCAGCAAGCCCGGAAGAAGCTGAAGAAGGTCCGGAAGAAGCACGACAAGGCCCTCGAGGCTTACCAGAAGGCCAAGCGACGCCACGCCGCGGCGGTCACGAAGGCCGAGCGAAAGAAGAAGGCGGCCGAGGCCGCGGTGGAGCGCGCTCGGGCCGCTGTGGAGAAGGCCCAAGCGCACAGGAAGCGGGCGAAGAAGTGGTCGGAGGGCGTGTCCGACGACGCCACCCGCGTCCGTCAGCGCCGCGCCAAGCGACTGAAGGGCCTCGCCAAGCAGCGTCTCCAGCGGCGGCAGAGCCGGCTCGAGTCCGCCGAGAAGCGGCTGAAGCAGGCCAAGAAGGGGCTGGAGCAGGCCAAGGACGATCCGAAGCTGGAGAAGGCCCGGGCGAAGTGGAAGCAGGCGAAGAAGAAGCTCGAGAAGGCCCGGCAGGCATACAAGGAGGCGAGGGGGGCGGCCGACAAGGCGGTCCGCGCCCTCGCTGAGGCCCGGGCGGGGAAGGATCTCTGGGCGGCGAAGACGGAGCACAGCGAGGCCAAGCGGGCCGTGGCCAACGCCAAGCAGACGCGAAACCTCGCGGACGCCCGCGTCCAGGTCGCCAACCACGCGTTGGCGCTCGCGAAGGCGACGGCGGGCCTGGAGCGGGCGAAAGCGGAGCGAGCCAAGGCCGCCAAGGCTGCGGAGCAAGCGAAGAAGGAGCTGAGCGAGGCGAAGCAGAAGGCGAAGGCTGCGGCCAAGGCGCTTCAGAAGGCCAAGGGCAGCGGGAAAAAGAAGAAAGTCCAGGAGGCGACCAAGGCGAAGAAGCAAGCGGACGAGGCTGTCAAGGCCGCGGAGAAGGCGGTGAAGCGGGCGAAGCGGCGTCTCAAGGAGGCGAAGCAGGCGGTGAAGCAAGCCAAGCAGAAGCAAAAGAAAGCGACCGACCGGGTTCGCGGGGACCGTGACGATGCGAAGAAAGCGATCGACCAAGCGAAGAAGCAGCTTGACAACCGCAAGGACAACCTCGGCGCCAAGAAGCGCCAGGAGGCGCAGGCGCAGCAAGCGTACAAGGTGGCCCAGCGCAACGTGGACAGCGCCCGGAAGCGGGTCGAGGCGGCACGCGAGCGGCTCCGGGAGCAGAAAAAGGCGCTGCGGCAGCGTCGCGGGGCGTATCTCGAGGCGGTGAAGGAGCGGGCGGAGGCCGCGGTCGACCGTCAGCTCGCCAACCGTGCCACGAACCAGGCGGACCGCCGTGTTCGCTCGGCCACGCTCGCGGCGGGTGGGTCGGTCGTGCTGCTCGGCACGCCGGGCGGCCGGGCGTATACCTTCAGCGCCAAGGACGGACGGGCCGCCGGAACACTGGAGCTAGGGAAGGGCGCCGTCATCGCGATGGCCACAAACGACGCGGGACGCCTCGTCAGCGTGAGCCGGAGCGGCACTGTGCGGGTGGGCCGGGTCCACCCGCGTTGGAAGCTCGCGAAGACCATCCAGCCGGAGAAGCCGACGAAGCCGCCGTTGTACCGGGTCACGGCGCTCGATTTCAGCCGCGACAACAAGTGGCTGGTTAGCGGCGGGGGCATCCCCTCCCGCCGGGGCGAGGTCGTGCTGTGGAACGTTCCCGACGGCAAGATGGTCCGGCAGTTCAAGGGCGCCCACAGCGACACGGTCCTGGACGTGCAGTTCTGGGACCGTGGCCGACGGTTCACCACCGCCTCGGCGGACCAGTTCGTCAAGGTCTTCGACCCGAAGACGGGGAAGGAGCTGAAGGCCTTCGAGGGCCACACCAACCACGCCCTCAGCGTCGACTGGCACCGCAGCGGGCGGGAGCTCGCCAGCGCCGGAGCGGGTCGGGTGGTCCTGACGTGGAACTGGGTGACGGGCGAGCGAAAGCGAAAGGCCGGCGGGTTCAACCGCCAGGTGACAATGCTGCGGTACCTCGGCTATCAGGACCGGGCCGCGACGACCGTGGCCACCGGCCACATCCGCTTCATCCGCAACGGCCGGCGGAGACGCCGCTACGGCGTGCCCGGCTCGGACTTCCTGCACGCCTTGGCGGTGAGCCGGAGCGGCCGGTGGCTGGTCGCCGGGGGGCAGAAGGGGGTGCTCTACTACTGGGACACGAAGAAGAACAACCGGATCGCGGAGTTCGAGCGGCCCCAGCCGGCGCGGACCGCCAAGGCGAAGCAGTGAGCGTCGCGGGGTTGCGGCAAGGGCCGCTTATTGTACAATGAACAATCCCGTGCGGGCGACGAGCCCGAAGGAGCCCCCATGCTGACGATACCTGGCCGGGACGCGGAGCGCTTCTGCGACGGTGTGTCGCGACGGTCCTTCCTCCAGATCGGCGGCTTGGCCCTCGGGGGCCTGAGCCTCCCTCAGCTCTTGGAGGCCGAGTCGCAAGCGGCCGACCCGAACCGCCACAAGGCGGTCATCATGATCTACCTACCGGGCGGCCCACCGCATCAGGACATGTTCGACCTGAAGCCCGAGGCGCCGGAGGCGATCCGTGGGGAGTTTCGCCCGATCAAGACGAAGGTGCCGGGGGTTCAGATCTGCGAGGAGTTTCCGCGGCTGGCGCAGACCGCGGACAAGCTGACGTTCATCCGGAGCCTCGTCGGGTCCGCGGGTCGCCACGACGCCTTCCAGTGCTTGACCGGGCGGTCCAAGGGGAACCAGCCGCCGGGCGGTTGGCCGTCGATCGGCGCGGTGATGTCCAAGCTGCGGGGGCCGGTCGACCCGGCCATCCCGCCGGCGCTCGGTCTGTCGCCGGAGACGGGCCACAAGGAGTGGACCGCCAACGGACAGGCCGGCTTCACGGGCGTGGGCAACGCGCCGTTCACGCCGCAGAACGACCAGGTCAAGCGGAATCTCTCCCTCAACGACGTGTCGCTGGAGCGGCTCGGGGAGCGTCGGTCGCTGCTTCGGAGCTTCGACCGCTTTCGACGGGCCGTGGACAGCAGCGAGCAGGTCCAGGGCATGGGGGAGTTCCAGAAGCGGGCCTTCGGCATCCTGACGTCGAGCAAGCTCGCGACGGCCATGGATCTTTCCAACGAGCCGAAGGCCGTGCGGGATCGGTACGGCCATGGGACGGAGAGCCTCCAGAAGGACGGGGCTCCGAAGATTCTGCAGCAGTTTCTCCTGGCGCGGCGGCTCGTCGAGGCGGGCGCTCGATGCGTGACCCTCGGCTTCAGCCGGTGGGACTGGCACGGCAACAACTTCGACCGCGGCCGGACGGACTTCCCCATGCTCGACCAGGGTGTCTCGGCGCTGGTTCAGGACCTCCACGAGCGCGGGCTGGATCAGGACGTCTCCGTGGTCGTCTGGGGAGAGTTCGGCCGGACGCCCAAGGTCAACAAGAAGGGGGGACGGGACCACTGGCCGAAGGTCGCCGGCGGTCTGCTCGCCGGCGGCGGGATGAACCACGGCCAGGCGATCGGGGCGACGGACCGGTACGCGGGGGAGGCGGTGGAGCGGCCGGTCCACTTCCAGGAGGTGTTCGCGACGCTGTACAAGAGTGTCGGCATCGACCCGCAGAGGGTGCGGCTGCGGGACTTTGCGGGGCGGCCGCACTATCTGGTGGACCAGAAGCACCGGCCGATGCCGGAGCTGATCTGAGGATGATTCGCGAAGGCTCGGGGATCGCTGCGCGAAGCGGCCGGAAAGGGGAGTTCCGGTGGTTGCGGACGGGGTGACGGCTCCGGCCGTACAGCCCGAAGCGTGATGCAAGAAGACGCGTGGTCGTCTTATGGAGTGCGTAGCAATGAGTGGTCTGGCTACCAGAAAGACGCAGATCGGCCTCGGTGCAGTGATCGCGGTTGGCTTGGCAGCGGGCCTGAGCCTTTTTGAGGGCGTGACCGCGGCGCCGTCCGAAGGGGGAGGGAAAGCGAAAAAGCAATTCCCCGGCCTCGAGAAGCCCGGGAAGCTCAAGGGGATCGCCCTTCGCATCGGCGACGAGAAGGGGGACGCGAAGGGCCAGTCGATGACGCTGACGGGGCCGGAGGCCCGCGCCCAGCTCGTCGCGACGGGGCGGTATGACAGCGGCCAAGTGCGGGATTGGACCCGCAAGGTGAGCTACAAGGCGTGGCCGCTCGGCGTCGTCGACGTGTCCTCCAGCGGTTACGTCCGGCCGCTGAAGAACGGAAAGGCCACCATTACGGCGGTGGCGAAGGACGGCGATCTCACCTCGAGCGTCAAGGTCAAGGTAAAGCGACAGAAGGACGCGCCGCGGGTGAGCTTTCCGAACCAGATCATTCCGAAGCTAACCAAGCTCGGGTGCAACAACGGCGGCTGTCACGGCAAGGGGATCAACTCCGATCCGTCGAGCAGCGGCGGGCAGAACGGCTTTCGTCTTTCGCTGCTCGGGTTCTATCCGAAGCGGGACTACGAGTATCTGGTCAACGAGAGCCGCGGACGGCGGCTGATGCCCGCGGCGCCGGAGCAGAGCCTGATGCTGCTGAAGGCGAGCGGCAGCGTGCCCCACGAGGGCGGCAAGCGCATGGCGAAGACGAGCCGCGCGTACAAGCTGCTGCGGCGGTGGATCGACCAGGGGATGCCCTACTCCAGCAAAAACGATCCCACGTTGAAGGGCATTCGGGTCTATCCGGGGGAGCGGACGCTTCCGCGGGACGGCAAGCACCAGCTCCGGGTCATCGCCCATTACTCGGACGGGTCCAAGAAGGACGTGACGCGGGTGGCCCAGTACGAGTCGGACAACACGAACCGGGCCGAGGTCACCAAGGACGGGGTCGTGAAGATGCTCGGCCGGCCGGGCGAGGTCTCGATCATGGCGCGGTACCAGGCCAACGTGGCGACCTTCCGCGCCACGGTTCCCTTCGGGGCGGACGTGAAGGAGTTTCCGGAGCCGAACAACTTCATCGACAAGCTCGTCTTCCGGAAGCTCGAGAAGCTGGGGCTCCCGCCGTCGAAGGTGTGCGACGACGCGACCTTCATCCGCCGGGCGACGCTGGACATTGCGGGACGGCTGCCCAAGCCCAAGGTGGCCAAGGAGTTTGTCGCGAGCGACGACCCGGAGAAGCGGTCGAAGTACATCGATCGCCTGCTTGCGTCCGGAGACTACGCGGACAACTTCGCGATGAAGTGGAAGTCCATCCTCCGGAACAAGCGGCGGAACGGCAACTTCGAGCGGGGGAACTACGCCTTCTACCAGTGGATCCGGCAGAGCCTCTACAACAACAAGCCGTACGACCAGTTCGTGCGGGAGCTGCTGACCGCGTCGGGCAAGGTGGGGGAGAACCCGCCGGTGGCGTGGTATCGAGAGGTGCGGAAGAAGCACAAGCGGGTGGAGGACACCGCCCAGCTCTTCCTCGGCGTGCGGATCCAGTGTGCCCGGTGCCACCACCATCCGTTCGAGAAGTGGTCCCAGGACGACTACTACAAGCTCCAGGGCTTCTTCTCGCGGCTCAGGAAGAAGGGCTCGGCCCGGAACAACCGGGCGGAGAACTACCGGGTCTATCACCGCTACGGCAACGCGAACTCGAGAAACCCGACGAGCGGTGAGCGGCTCAAGCCCGCGGGCTTCGGCGGGAAGACCATGGAGATTCCGCCGGGGAAGGACCCGCGGAAGGCGCTGGTGGACTGGATGACCAAGCCGGACAACCCGTTCTTCGCAAAGGCGTTGGCCAACCGCTACTGGAGCCACTTCTTCGGGCGGGGCATCGTCGAGCCGGCGGACGACATCCGGAAGACGAATCCGCCGTCGAACCCGGCGCTGCTCGAGGCGCTCGAGGACCACTTCGTGAAGACGGGCTACGACCTCAAGGAGCTGATCCGGACCATCTGCAACTCCAAGGTCTACCAGCTCAGCTCCGTTCCCAACAAGTACAACAAGGGGGACAAGCAGCAGTTCTCGCGGTACTACCCGAAACGGTTGCGTGCGGAGGTGCTCCTCGATGCCATCGACCAGGTGAATGGGACGGAGACCGGGTTCAACGGTCTGCCGAAGCAGGTGCGGGCGGTAGAGATTCCGGACCATGGGTCGACGGGCTCGTACTTCCTCTCGGTCTTCGGTCGGCCGGAGGGGTCCAGCGCGTGCGAGTGCGAGCGGTCCTCCAAGGCGAGCCTCGCCCAGAGCCTCCACCTGCTGAACTCGAGGCAGATCAACCGCAAGCTGCGGCGGGGGCGGGCGAAGAAGCTCGCGAAGGACGACAGCCGCTCGGTCAAGCAGAAGATCACGGATCTCTACTACCGGGCGTTGAGCCGGCCGCCGTCCGAGAAGGAGCTGAAGAAGGCGGTGAGCTACATCAAGTCGACCAAGAACAAGCGGAACGCCTACGAGGATGTGGTCTGGGCGCTGCTGAACACGAAGGAGTTTCTGTTCAACCACTAGGGCGAACCGGGGCGCTACGCGTTCCACCTTACGGAGAGACGACCATGTGGACGCTTTTCGGCGGCCGCCACCGTGGTTACTGCGACCGGGTCTCGCGTCGGAGCTTCCTGAAGATTGGGTCGATGGGGCTCGGCGGCCTGACGCTCGCGGACCTCTTCGAGCTCGAAGCGCGGGCGGGTGTGGGGTCGTCCCATAAGGCCCTCATCAACGTGCACCATGGCGGCGGGCCCTCCCACCAGGACATGTGGGACATGAAGCCCGAGGCGCCCTCCGCTTACCGAGGGGAGTTCAGCCCGATCCGGACCAACGTTGCGGGCATGGAGGTCTGCGAGCTCATGCCCAAGCTCGCGACCATGGCGGACAAGTACGCGCTGATCCGCTCCATGGTCGGGTCCATCACGGACCATAGCCCCAACACGACACACACCGGCTATCCGGACAGCTCCCTCGAGGCGGTGGGCGGACGGCCGTCGATCGGCTCCGTGGTCTCGAAGCTCCAAGGCTCGACGGGGAGCGCCCCGCCGTACGTGAGCTGGCTCGGCGACGTCGACGCGGGGTATCTCGGCCCGATGTACAAGTCGTATCGGCCCAACGGCCGGGCGAAGCGGACGCTCCGCCCGGGTCGGCTCGGCGAGGATCGGCTGCGGGCTCGCAACGAGCTTCGCTCCAAGATCGACGGGATGCGGCGGCACATCGACGCGAACGGGGAAGCGGAGGCGCTGGACAAGTTCCAGGAGCGCGCGGTGGACACCGTCCTCTCCGGCGACCTCGCCGAGGCACTCGACCTGGAGAAGGAGGATCCGAGGATCCGGCAAAAGTATACGGCGGGCCTCCGCGGCGGCTATCAGCGGAACTCCGAGCGGTTCCTGATGGCGCGTCGTCTGGTGGAGGCGGGCGTCCGGTGTGTGAGCATCGGGTGGGGTGGCTGGGACACGCACGGCAACAACTTCGACCGGCTCCGCGGCCACCTTCCGGCGTTGGACCAGGCGGTGAGCGCCTTGCTCGGGGATCTGTCGGAGCGGGGCATGCTGGACGACGTCACGGTGGCCGTCTGGGGCGAGTTCGGGCGGACGCCCAAGGTGAACAATCGGTCCGGGCGGGACCACTGGCCGCGGGTGGCGAGCGCGTTCCTTGCGGGCGGGGGGATGCAGACGGGCCAGGCGATCGGCGCGACGGACCGGTACGCCGGCGAGGCGGTGGAGCGGCCCGTCCACCTGCACGAGGTGCACGCGACGCTGTACCACAACCTCGGCATCGACGTGGAGAACACGAAGATCGTGGATCCCGCCGGCCGGCCGCAGTATCTCGTGGACGTTCGGAAGCCCATGCCGGAGCTCGTGTGACGGCGGCCCTCGGGCGTCCGGCTCCGTGGCGTGCGTCGGCGAAGTGGAACCAGAGCTGACGTCGGACGGGCGAGCGGTCGCCGCGTGGTTGGAACTGCAAGGCCGAGTTAGATCGGAGCGACGATGCGAGCGCGAAGCATGGTGGTCCGGAGTGTTCTTCTCGGCGGCGTCACGCTGGTTCTGCTCGGCGGAGCCGCGCTCGGCCAGGCGCGACAGCCACGGCTGAAGTGGGTCCGGCCGCTGGGAGCGGAGGTCGGCAGTGAGCTGAAGGTCCGGATCGGGGGGAAGTACCTCGACGGGCCGCAGAAGCTGGTCTTCTCCCACTCCGGCATCGAGGCGGAGCAGATCAAGAAGGATCCGAACCGCTTCTACCCGGAGCCGCGGCCGGTCAAGAATCGCTTTCGCGTCAAGGTGTCCAAGGGGGTGCCCTCCGGTGTCTACGAGGTGCGCCTCGTCGGGAAGTACGGCGTCTCCAACGCGCGTTTCTTCGAGGTCGGCAAGCGGCCGTCCGTCTCGGAGAACGAGTCCAACGACCAGATGGACCGGGCGCAGAGCGTGGAGCTCGGCTCGGTGGTCAACGGGCGCTTCGACGGGCGGAGCTACGATCACTATCGCTTCACGGCGAAGAAGGGGCAGCGGCTGATCCTCTTCTGCAAGGCACGCGGGCTGGACTCGCGGGGCGACCCCACGCTCGTGCTCTTCAACAGCGACGGCGACGAGATCGTGAGGGACCTCGATACCCGGGGGCGGGACGCGATGATCGACTATCGCGTGACGAAGGACGGGGAGTATGTCCTTCGGGCCTACGACTTTCGATATCGCGGCGGGGGGGCCTTTCCGTACCGGCTGCGATTGAGCACCGGCCCGTGGGTGGACTTCGTCGATCCGCCGGTGGTCGTCAAGGGGAAGGCCACCAAGCACACGGTCTACGGCCGGAACCTCCCCGGCGGCAAAGCGTCCGACGTGAAGCTCGACGAGAATGTCCTCGAGAGGAAGACCGTCCGCATCAAACGCGGCAAGAACGCCGGACCCATCAACGTGGCGGAGGCCGTCCTCTCGCCCGTGGCGGCGGCGAGCAACTTCCTGAGCTTCCAGATCGAGACGGAGAAGGGGCGGTCGAACGCGGTGCGTCTGCCCATCGTCCCCGGGCCGATCCTCCGGGAGAAGGAGCCGAACGACAGCCCGAAGGAAGCTCAGACGATCTCGCCGCCGGGCGACTTCATCGGTCGCTTCAACCCGAAGGGGGATCGCGACTTCCTGGCGTTCAACGCGAAGAAGGGGAAGCGGCTGGCGATCGACGTGTATTCGCGGCGGCTCGGCCACCCCACGGATCCGGTGCTGTTCGTGCAGCGGGTCAAGGACAACGGCTTCAACAACATCAAGCGTCTCGACGACCGCAACCACCGTCGCAACAACCACGGAAACGCGCTGGGGCGGCGGTTTCGCATCCGGAAAAAGGACCCGTCGTGGGTGTTCAAGGCACCCGCGGACGGAAAGTACCGCCTCTTCCTCCGGGACCTCTACTCCGGCTCGCAGGGTGGGCCGGACTATTTCTATCGGCTGTCGCTGAGGAAGCCGTCGCCGGGCTACCAGCTCGTGGCGATGCCCCATCAGCCCAAGGGCATTCAGTTCAACAACAACCGGAAGATGGTGCCGCGCGGTGTGGTGGTCCGCCCCGGCGGCGCCGAGCCCGTCACGGTGGTCGCGTTTCGCAAGCCGGGAAGTCGAGAGGCGATCCGCGTCTCGGTCAAGGGGCTTCCGAAGGGTGTGGAAGCGGATCCGATCGTGATCCCCCGGTGGAAGAACTACGGCGCGGTGGTCCTCCGCGCCAAGCCCGACGCCGCGGGGTGGGACGGGTCGATCCGCATTGTGGGGAAGATGAAGGCGGACGGCGAGACGATCCGGCGGGAGGCCAAGCCCGCGGAGCTCGCGTTCAGCAAGCCGAACAACGACCGGTATCTCCGGGCGAGGCAGCGGACCACCTTGCGGCTGGCGGTGCCCGGTGAGCAGAAGGCGACCGGGTCCGTGAAGCTCGGGAAGAAGGAGACCTACAAGGTCAAGCGGGGGAAGAAGGTCAAGATCCCGGTGAAGCTGGCCAAGCATCGGAAGCTCAAGGGCAACGCCAAGCTCCAGCCGATCGGGGTCCACAAGCGGTTTAACGCGGGCAACGTCAAGGTTAGTAAGAAGAAGCAGGAGAAGACGCTCCAGCTGAACATCAAGGGGAACGCCCCGACCGGCAAGGTGAGCTTCTTCCTCCAGGGCAAGGCGAAGACACCCTTCCGCCTGAACCCCGAGAAGGCGAAGAAGGCGAAGGAGGCGCAGAAGCGCATCGCCAAGCTCCAGAAAAAATTCCAGAAGCGACGCAAGGAGGCGAAGCAGAAGCGGAAGAAGGCGAAGAGGGAGATATCCCGGTCCAAGAAGGCGCTGCAGCAGGCGAAGAAAGCCAAGCAGCAGGCGGAGAAGACGCTCGCCAAGGTGAAGAAGGCGGGCGGCGCCGACGCGTTGAAGGCGCTCGCCGCGGCCGAGAAGAAGCTGGAGAAAGCGAAGAAGGCGGTGAAGTCCGCCGACGGCGGGGATGCCAAGAAGGCGGCCAAGAAGTCGCTGCAGCAGGCGAAGCAAGCGAAGAAGGCGGCGCTCGAGAAGGTGGCCGCCGCCGCGAAGAAGGCGGACCTGAGCCAGAAGAAGGTGGTCGCCGCGGCGTCCAAGGCGGAAGCGAAGGCGACGGCCGTCGCGGACGCCCAGAAGGCGCTCGAGGCGGCGAAGCAAAAGAGAAAGAGCGCGGCGAAGGCTTTCGAGAAGTACAAGAAGCTCGTCAAGCGGGCGAAGAACAAGAAGAAGCAAGCGAAGAAGCGGGCCAAGAAGCTGAAAAAGCGCGCGAAGAAGAAGGACATCCAAGTGCCGATCACCTCGGACACGGTCACGCTCCACGTCGTCAAGAAGAACTGAGCCGCGGCAGTCGAGATGCGACCGAGCGCTTGAGACCGGAACCTCTACCGGATGCGGCAGACCTTCTGATTATGCGTTGGTTACAGTGGTCTCGCCGTGGTCCGAAGCACAGCGTGCGAGCGCCGAGCACGGCGTATTACTTCACATCTCGTGGGTTCTGTTGTTGCGTTTTCCACCATTTCTGTGCACCGCCTTTATGACGGAAGCCAGTTTTCGCCGTAATGGGCGTGAAGATCGGCCGAAACGGTTTCCGTGCTCAGGTCGGCCGGGTGCGGTCGTTCGCGGGCTTTCCCGTGCTCGCCGCATGGGGCAGAGCCTTTACCACGTGGCCATTGGGTGGACGTCACCGAAGATACCTTCGTTTGAGAGACGGGGGAGCTGAGCTGACGCCGTTGCGTGTCAAGGGCCGCTCGTCTTCCGGCGGCCGATGGGCGAGACGGTACGCACCGAGCGGCGTGGTTACGGACGCAAGCCATACTGCGATCGCGTCGACCCGGCGGAGGCGCTGTCGACGAGGAAACGCTTTCGAAGGTTGTGAGTGCCCGTGCCTGCGGGCGCTTGTGACCGGTTCCTCTTTTTACGGGGCCGGTCGGGCGCGGGGACGATCGGCAGGTCACGATGAAAATCGGTAAGGTTGTTCGCGATCTCGCCACGCTCGGCCTGTCTTTTCTCGCGGTCGCGTCCGCCACGTCAGCCGCCGTCGCCGCCGACGAGAGGCCGAACATTTTCGTCGACGACATGGGCTATTCGGACCTGGGGTGCTCCGGCTCGGAGATCCGCACGCCGTACCTCGACCGTCTCACCGCGAACGCCATTCGCTACACCCAGATGTACAACACCTCCAAGTGCTGGCCCACGCGGATCAGCCTGCCACGGGCCTCTACCACACGCGGACCAACCGGGTTTCGACCACACGGCGATGGTCGGCGAGGTGCTCGGCCCGGCGGGCTATCGCACCTGGTGGGCGGGGAAGCACCACGCGTCGTTCAACCCCGTCGACCGCCGCTTCGACCACTTCTCCGGCCTTCTCGGCGGGGCGATGAACCACTGGAACCCCGGCCGGGCACGCCCGGGGGAGCCCGAGCCGGGATGGGACAAGGCGGAGCCGTAGGTCTGACGACAAGCGGGTCCACCCCTATGTCCCCGACAAGGGCTTCTACTCGACGGACCGCTTCACTGACTGGGCGGTCGAGTGGCTCACCCACTCCGGCTCGGACGAGCGGCCTTCTTCCTGTACGTGGCCTACACGGCGCCGCACTGGCCTCTCGACGCGCCGCCGGAGGACATTGCCCGCTACAAAGATGTGTACACCGCGGGCTACGGCGCGATCCGGAAGGCCCGCTATCGCCGACAGGGGGAGATGGGCCTCTTCGACCGGGAGACGGTGCCGCTGAGCCGACCCGACTGGGGCGACGACGCGTGGGAGGCGCTCACGGAGGAGCAGCAGCGGCCGAGACGATGCGGATGGCCGTCCACGCCGCGATGGTGGACCGCGTCGACCAGAACGTGGGGCGTCTCGTCGGGACGCTCCGGGAGCTGGGCGAGCTCGACAATACGCTCATCCTCTTCCTCGCGGACAACGGCGCCAGCCCGGAGGGCGGGGCCGACCCGGACGGTCCCCCTTCACAGCCGTGGGGCTCGGTGGGGACCTTCGAGAAGATCTCCCGCCAGTCCGCCACGGTCTTCAACACGCCGCTTCGCCAATGGAGGATCACGAGCCACGAAGGGGGGAGCTGCGCTCCATGATCGCCCACTGGCCGGAGGGCATCTCGACGGCGGGGGCGATCTACCGTGAGCCGTGCCCCGTGATCGACATGCTCCCCACCTTCATGGAGCTCGCGGGGCCCCCGCCGAATACCCCGGCGCCTCGCAGCAGGAGGAGATCCCGCCCCTCGACGGCGTCACGCTTGTTCCCACCTTCTCGAGGAGGCCGCTCGACCGGGAGGCGCCGCTGTTTTTCAAGTACCGCCACGGTCGCGCCATCCGCGACGGCGAGTGGAAGCTCGTGCCGTACGGCAAGAAGCCGTGGGAGCTCTACCGCTTCACGGAGGACCGGACGGAGACGACGGACCTGTCCAGGGCCCACCCCGACCGCGCGGCGGCGATGAAGCGGACGTGGAAGGAGTGGCACGGCACACGGTGAACCAAGTGAGGGGGTGCCGGAGCGGTTTCCCGCTCCGTGGAAACCGACAAGGCTCACGAGGTTTGACCGACGGGCCGAGGGACGAGCCGCGACCGCCTGCCTGTGCGTGTCCACACGCAGACAGGTGAGGGAGCGGTTTTCCGAAAGGACGACTGTTCCGCACACGGGAGCACCCGTTGGAAGGAGCCGTCGGCGTCCACGGAGGGCTGAGTTCCTCTGGCGACGAACGGATGCGAGCGGAGAACTCCTCGGTTCACGGCATGGGCTGCCACCCGACCGCCATCACGGGGAAGCCCGCGGACGGGCTTCCCCGTGCCACTGGCAGGCGAGCTTCCAGTGGCACCCACAACCAAAGAATCGCGACCGCCAGAAAAAACGCGGAGCCCGCTAACGGGGACACGGGCTTGGTTCACGGCGTTGCGTGCCCCCCGAGACACGATCGAGAGCATCCTTTCCACGCCCTCCGTCCGTTCACGGCGTGGGGGAGTAAGTGGAAAGGCCTCCGCCTCAGCCCTCCACGCGTGTACCGAGCACGCGGAGGAAGTCGGCCAGCCAACGCGGATGGCCGGGCCACGCCTGCGCGGTGACGAGATTCCCGTCGACGTGCGAGCCGTCCACGCCGGGGTCCTCGAAGCGTCCCCCCGCGGAGCGGACCTCGGGTGCGCAGGCCGGATACGCCGTGCACGTCCGTTCCTCGAGGACGCCCGCCGCGGCGAGGATCTGAAGGCCGTGGCAGACGGCCGCCACGGGCTTCCCCGCGTCCATGAAGTGTCGGACGAGGGAGAGGACGCGCTCGTCGAGGCGGAGGTACTCCGGACATCGGCCGCCGGGGACGACGAGACCGTCGTAGGTCTCCGGCGCCACGCCGTCGAAGTCGGCGTTAAGGGGGAAGTTGTGGCCCCGCTTCTCGGTGTAGGTCTGGTCCCCCTCGAAGTCGTGGACAGCGGTCCGCACCGTCTCCCCCGCCCGCTTCCCCGGACAGACGGCGTGGACGGTATGCCCGACCATCTGAAGGGCCTGGAAGGGCACCATCACCTCGTAGTCCTCCCCGAAGTCCCCGACGATCATGAGCAGCTTCTTCCCGGGCATCGCTTCCCTTTCTCGCTGTCAGGCCATCCGACGAGGTGTCCGGCCGGCAAGACGCCACGCCCCGGGTGTGCCGACGGAGCCCCGGACACACCGTGGTCGGCGAGCCCCTACCACTGCATCCGCTTCAGCCGGTCGACGCCTTCTTGGATGCGGTCGACGCCGACCGTCAGCGCCGCCCGAAAGTACCCGTCACAGTGCGGCGCGAAGCCGCCGCCCGGGATGAGGACCACGGCCGCCTCCTCGAGGACGCGCCCGGCGAAGTCCATGGAGCTGTAGCCCTCGGGACATTTCCCCCACACGAAGAAGCTCGCAGCGGGGGCGCTCACGGAGCAGCCGACCTCGTTCAGCCCGTCGCACAACGCCTCTCGCCGCTCGCGATACGCGTCGACGGTCGCCCGCACGTCGGCGTGGTCCGTGTTCTCCAGCGCCGTCGTCCCCGCCCACTGGATGGCGTTGAACTGACCCGAGTCGCAGTTGCCCTTCACCTGCCCGAGCGCCGCGATGACGTCGGGCGCACCGCAGGCGAACCCGATCCGCCAGCCGGTCATGTTGAACGTCTTGGACAGCGAGTGGAACTCGATGGTCCGCTCCAACGCGCCGGGCACCTCCAGCACGCTGTGGGGCGGCTCGTCGAAGTAGACCTCGCTGTAGGCGAGATCGGACGCGATGATGAGGTTGTACTCCTGCGCGAACTGCACGAGCCGCTCGTAGAAGGCCTTGGACGCCACCGCCGCGGTCGGGTTGTTGGGATAGTTCACCCAGATGACCTTCGCCTGTCGGGCCACGTCGCCGGGGATCGCGTCGAGGTCGGGCAGCCATCCGTTCTCCTCCCGCAGCTCCATCGTCCACGGCCGCCCGCCCGCGAAGAGGGTGCCCGCGTTGTAGACGGGGTAGCCGGGGCTCGGGACGAGCACGATGTCGTCGGGGTTCACCGCCGCGAGCGGAAGGTGGGAGATGCCGTCCTTCGACCCGATGGTCGTCAGCACGTGGTCGCGGGTGAGCTCCACGCCGAAGCGTCGCTGCATGAACCCGACGGCCGCGTCGCGGAAGGCGGGAACGCCCTCGTCGAACGGATACCGGTGGTTCCCCGCGTCGTAGATCGCCTCCGCCATCCGATCGATGATGAACTTGGGCGTCGGCTGATCGGGGTCTCCCACGCCGAGGTTCACCACGTCGGCGCCGGACTCGATCTTGGCCCGCTTCTTCTTGTCGATCTCCAGGAAGAGATAAGGAGGAAGGGCCTGCAGTCGCTGCGATTTCTCGAAAGCCATACGGTTTCCTTGTCTTCAGGGAGCCGCCGATTGTACGGCCGGCGTCACGGGGGTCCAAGACACGCTACACCTCGTTGAGATCCGCCTTGTCCGTCGACCCCGCCCCACTGCGCCTCTCCCTCGTCGCGGCCCTCTCCCGCAACCGCGTGATCGGCCGCGAAGGCGGGCTTCCGTGGCATCTCCCCGACGACCTGGCGCGGTTCAAGGCGCTGACCACGGGCCATACCGTGGTCATGGGGCGCCGCACCTTCGAGTCCATCGGCCGTCCGCTCCCCCGTCGCCGCAACGTGGTCCTCACCCGACGGACGGATCTCCCAGCGGGCGTGGAGGTCGTCGGAAGCCTCGACGCGATCCGACCGGACGAGGGAGAGACGGAGCTGTTCATCATCGGCGGGGAAGCCGTCTTCGAGGCGGCCATGCCGCGGGCCCGCCGCCTCTGCCTGACCGTGGTCGACGCGGACGTCGCCGGCGACCGCTTTTTCCCGGCCGTCTCCCCGTTGCAGTGGGAGCGGGTGGAGTCGGTCCACCACCCGCCCGACGACCGCCACGCCCTCCCGTTCCATTTCGAGACGTACCACCGGCGACCCTGAGACCGTGCTCGCTTTCGGCGCCGCGTCGGGTCGCCGGGTCCTCCGCGCAACCCGCTCCCCCGCGTCTTGACGCACCTCCGCCAACTGAGAAGCTATAATCACTATTGTTACGGACGGACCCGGTGGGGAAGCGGGCTGTCCCGTCCGAGGAGCTTTTCATGAGCCGACGTCGCCTCCTTTCGTTAGGGGCACTCCTCGCGGTCGCGGCCGCCGCCCCGGCCCACGCCTCGCCGGACGCGGCCGAGCTCTTCGAGCGAGAGATCCGCCCCCTCCTGACCAACGTGTGCATGGAGTGCCACGGCGGGGAGAAGGTAGAAGGCGGGCTGCGGGTGGACTCGCGGGAGAGCTTGCTCTCTGGCGGCGCCCACGGACCCGCGATCGTCCCGGGCAAGCCGAAGGAGAGCCTTCTGGTCCAGGCCGTCCGGCGAACCCACTCCGACATTCAGATGCCGCCGGAAGAGCCGCTCGACCGCCGCCGCGTCCAGGCCGTCGCGAAGTGGGTGGCGCTCGGCGCCAAGTGGCCCGACGGCGACGCGCCGACGGGAGCGTTGCCCGCGGACTGGGCCTTCGAGCCGATCCACGATCCGACGGTGCCCGAGGTGAGCAACGAGGCGTGGGTCCGCACGCCCATCGACCGCTTCATCGTGGCCCGGCTCGAGGAGCGAGGGATTCCCCCGACGCCCCCGGCCGACCGCCGAACCCTCATCCGCCGCGCCACCGTCGACCTCCTCGGCCTTCCCCCGTCGCCGTCCGCGGTGGGCCGCTTCCTCTCGGACGAGTCCCCCGGCGCATACGACCGCCTCCTCGACCGCCTGCTGGCCTCGCCCCGCTACGGCGAGCGGTGGGGCCGCCACTGGCTCGACCTCGCCCGCTACGCGGACACCTACGGCGACGCCGCGGACGCGCCCGTGCCGGAGGCCCGCCGCTACCGAAATTACGTCATCGACGCGTTCAACCAAGACCTCCCCTACGACCGCTTCATCGTCGAGCAGATCGCGGGGGACATCCTCGCCCGCAATAAGACCACGGAGCGGTGGAAGGAGCGCATGATCGCCACGGGCTTCGTGGCGCTATCCCGCCGGTTCGGCAACGCCGCCTACGCGGACATGCACCTGATCATCCAGAACACCATCGACACCATCGGCAAGTCGATGCTGGGCATGACGCTCTCCTGCGCCCGCTGCCACGACCACAAGTTCGACCCCATCACGCAGGAGGACTACTACGGCCTCTACGGCTACTTCAAGAGCACCGAGTACCCGCACGCGGGCACGGAGCACAACCCCGGCCGCCGCAACTTCGTCCCCCTCACCACCGACGACGACGCGTTCCGCAAGTGGCGCCGCCTCGACGCCGAGCGGGCGAAGCTCACGGACAAGCTCGACAACGGCAAGGGGCACACGAGCGCGATCAAGAAGAGGCTCAATCAAATCACCAAGGACATGCCCGACGTCCCGGTGGCCTACGGCGTCCTCGACAAGGAGAACCCCTCCGCCGCGAGGATCCACAAGAGCGGCAACCCCGAGAAGAAGGGGGAGAAGGTGGCCCGCGGCTTCATCGACCGCATCACGGACCGCGACGCGTCGATCCCGGACGGCCGCAGCGGCCGGCTGGCCCTCGCCCGGTGGATCGCGTCCGAGGACAACCCGCTCACCGCGCGTGTCCTCGTCAACCGGGTCTGGCAGTACCACTTCGGCCGCGGCCTGGTCAAGACGTCGAGCACCTTCGGCGCCCAGGGGAAACAGCCGACCCACCCCGCTCTCCTCGACTGGCTCGCGAGCCGCTTCGTCGAGGATGGCTGGTCCATCAAGGCCCTCCACCGCCGCATCATGCGGTCCGCGACCTACCGCCGGTCGAGCGTCGCCGCCCGCCGTCGCGGCCGGAAGAAGGACCCGTCCAACAAGCTGTACTGGCACTTCCCCTCCCGGCGAATGCGGGCGGAGGCCATCCGCGACTCCGTCCTCGCGGTCAGCGGTCGGCTGGACCTCCGCCGGCCCGGGCCCCACCCCTATCCGAAGCCGGACAAGTGGGGGCGATACTCTTACACCCAGCACAACCCCTTCCGGAAGGACTACAGCCACAACCACCGCACGCTCTATCTGGTCTACCGTCGCCTCGGTCTCCACCCGTTCCTCGCGATGTTCGGCGGGCCGGACACGAACGAGTCGACCGCCCGCCGCACGGTCAGCACCGTGCCGCTCCAGTCGCTGTTCTGGATGAACAGCGACTTCGCCCAGAACAACGCCCGGTCGTTCGCGGAGCGGATCCTCCGCCGTCGCACGGGCCGAGCCGCCCGCATTCGCGACGCCTACGAGCTCGCTTACGCCCGGCCGCCCACGGCGGAGGAGCGCACGCGTGCGGTGGACTACCTCGCCCGCTACGAGCGCCGCCTCTCGCAGGGCCTCTCCGAGAAGGAGCGAACCACGCGGGCGTGGAAGAGCCTCTGTCGCGTGCTCCTCTCCTCCAACGAGTTCCTCTACGTCGACTGAAGGGAGCTTCGATGAGCCGCCCGTCCCTCACCCGCCGCCACATGCTCCGGTCCGCCCTCGGCGCCGTCGGCGGCATCCCTCCGCTCGCGCCGCTGCTCGCCGCGAGCGACCCGCCCCACCCGCTCAGCGCCAAGCCGCCCCACTTCCAACCGCGGGCCAACCGGGTGATCCTCTTCTTCACCACGGGCGGCGCATCCCACGTCGACTCGTTTGACCCGAAGCCGCGGCTGTACAACCACCACGGGCAGAAGACCGGCGGCAACAAGCTCATGAAGAGCCCGTGGTCCGCCCGCCCCCGCGGAGCCAGCGGCATCGAGACCACGGATCTCTTCCCCCACATCGGCGGCATGATGGACGACATCTCCCTCATCCGCTCGATGCAGAGCCCCAAGGGCGACCACTTCGAGGCCACGCTCCACATGCACACCGGCTCGGACGGCTCCGCCCTCCCGGGCATCGGTGCCTGGATCAGCTACGGCCTCGGCACACGGAACACGAGCCTCCCCTCCCACGTGGTCTTCGCCGAGAACAAGCCCTACGCGGGCTCGCAGGTCTGGGGCTCCAACTTCCTCCCCGGCTACCACCAGGGCACCCGCGTGGTCCCCGGTGACGAGCCGATCCCCCACGTCCACCGCCAGCCCGAGAACAAGCCGGAGCTGCAGCGGATGGAGCTGGACATGCTCCGGCGGGTGAACGAGGCCCACCGCACCCGCCGTCCCCACCACTCGGAGCTCGCCGCCCGGATGCTCAGCTTCCAGACGGCTTCCTCCATCCAGGACCTGGCCCCGGACCTCTTCGACCTCTCCGACGAGACGGACCCCACGCTCGACCTCTACGGCGTGGAGCGCGGTGACAACGAGAGCTTCGCCTGGCAATGTCTCATGGCACGGCGGATGGCGGAGCAGGACGTCCGCTTCATCGAGCTGATCGACACGGGCTCCTCCAACAACTGGGACGCCCACGGCAACATCCAGTCC
>CAZQQP010000024.1:24263-25599 GCA_964595475.1 uncultured Planctomycetaceae bacterium
GTCCATCGACAAGCCCGTCGCGGGCCTCCTCCGCGACCTGAAGCAGCGGGGCATGCTCGAGGACACGCTGGTGGTCTTCTGCACGGAGTTCGGGCGGACGCCCTGGGCGACGGGCCGCGGCCGCGGCCACCACAACGACGCCTTCTCCTGTTGGCTCGCGGGCGGCGGCGTCAAGGGCGGCCACGTCCACGGCGCCAGCGACGAGATCGGCAACAAGGTGGCGGAGAAGCCCGTCCCCGTCCACGACTTCCACGCGACCATCCTCCACCTCCTCGGCCTCGACCACACGAAGCTCACCTACCGCCACGCGGGGAGGGACTTCCGGCTGACCGACGTCCACGGCCACGTGGTCAAGGAGGTGCTCGCGTAGTGGACCACCGCCCCGGCTGGGACAGCTACTTCCTCGACATGGCGGAGCTGGTCGCCACGCGCTCCGCGGACCCGGAGACCCAGCACGGGTGCGTGCTGGTGGACGAGGACCACCGGGTCGTCTCCACGGGCTACAACGGGCCCATCCAGGGCGTCCCCAACGACACGGTGCCGACCCACCGCCCCGAGAAGTATCGGTGGCTGATCCACGCGGAGGACAACGCGGTCCTCTTCGCCCGGCGCGACCTTCGCGGGGCCACGGCGTACGTCACGGGCCACCCGTGCGCCGCCTGCTTCCGCCGCCTGCTCCAGGCGGGCATCAAGCGCATCGTCCACCGAGGCCGGAAGACCCAGTCCATCGATCCGGGGGACCTCGAGGCGTGCCGTCGGATGGCCGACGCGTGCGGCGTGGTGGTGGAGCAGAAGTGAGCAGCCGCGAGTCGTGGGGCCGATCGTCGGGCGAAACGGCTCGCGGATAAGGCGACGCTATTGCGCTTGAAACGTGTCTCCACGTCGCCACGGATGACTCGCGTCCGCCGGTTGATCTCTGCTCCCGGCCGTCGCGGCGATCAGAGGGATGGTCCCAACGAGCTTGGGTGACACGCAACGGCGTGTGCCCAGCCAAGTGTCCCCGTCAGCGGGCTCGGAGCCGCGGCGGGCGCACACCTTTTCCGAGCCGATGCACACGCTCGCGACGGCGAGGTAAGTAGGAGTCCGGCTGGTAAGGGAAATGCGCGGCGACGGGTCGCCAACGGGCATAAGTAGGCGGAAAAGAATAAGTTGAGCCTATTCATCGGTGCCAAGGCGGAAGTCGCCTTGGCACCGATGAGACGGCGACGCCGATGCTCGAGCAAGCGCAACGTCCGCAAATGCCGGGAGCTGTGGCCGGCGGGGCATCGCAAATGGTTCGAAGCCCACGCCAAAGCAAGGAGGCTTCGCGCTGCTCGCTTTGGCGTATAGGCTCAAC
>CAZQQP010000025.1:0-25513 GCA_964595475.1 uncultured Planctomycetaceae bacterium
GCTTGGGTGGCACGGGCAAGTCCGTCCGCGGGCTTGCCCGTGCTGGCGGCTGGGTGACAGCCAACGCCGTGAACGGCCCCTTGTCTCCGCTCGCATCCGTTGTCGCGAGCCCCTTCCCGTCACAGCTCACGCCTCGGCCCATCGGCGAAGCCTCCCGGACCTTGCCGACTCTCACGGAGCGGAAAACAACGCTGTCGCGGCGCTCACTTGGTTCACTGCGTACCGTGCCACCCAAGCCAAGAGCCCACCGATCTGGTTCCCAGCGTCGGCCGCGGCGATTGTCATGCGGACGTCGCGCCGACGACCGACCGTCGCGACGTGCGCGCTGACGGGGGAGCCTCACCCGTTGTCGCCGGCGGTCAGGAAAGCATCCGCGTGGATCTCCTTCATGGAGGCGCCGGCGAGGAAGGCCGGGCGGGTCGCCGCAGAGGAAGGTCCGCCAGCCGTCGAGGCTCGGCAGGCGCCCCTGGACGATGCGGTCGATCGGTCCCGCTTCCATCCCGTCGTCCGCCTCGCCGTGGAGCACGCAACCGGTGTACGTGACGTTGGGATGCCTCGCGGCGATCGCCCGGAGCTCGTCCACGAGATAAAGCCGACTCGGGTCCACGCCGCCGTGGAAGAGGTCGATCCGACCCGTATGGCCATGGGCGAGGGCGTCGCGGAGGATGCCGTAGAGCGGCGCGAGCCCGGTTCCCGTCCCGGCGAGAAGCAGGTTCTGCTCCGGCCGTCCCGGCACGTAGCAGCAGGAGCCCGCGGGCCCTCGGATATGGAGCCGCTCGCCCGGCTCCACCCCGTCGTGGAGCCACTCGCTCATTCGCCCGCCCGGCATCCGGCGGACGTGGGTCTCGAGCAAAGAGCCGTCCGACGGGCGGCTGGCGATGGAGTAGCTGCGGACGAGGCCGTCGCCGCGGACCAGGTGGAGAAACTGGCCCGGCATGTAGGAGAACTCCCCCTCCGGCTCGAGCAGCAGCCGCACCACGTCGGAGCCGAGCTTCTCCACCCGCCACACCCTCGCCGGGACGAGCATGCCCTCGTCGTCGGCGGACGAGACGGTGAGGTCCTCCTCCGGCACGCATTGGCACGCGAGGAAGAAGCCGCGGGACTGGAGGGTCTCCTTGAGCCCGGTCTGCGCCCGCGACGGCGGGGACCCGTCGGTCGCCCGCATGATGCACGTCTGACAGACGCCCGAGCGACAGGAGTGGGGCGCGTCGACGCCGGAACGGAGGAGGCCGTCGAGGACACTCTCGCCCTCTTGCAGGGCGATGGTCCGACCGTCGTAGTGGATCGTGGCCATGGCAGCGTCACCGGTTGAGCACGTCGTCGCGGACGGACTCCGCGAGCTCGGCCACCTGCCGGACCTGCTCGTCCGTGGCGCCGAGCTCCTTCAGCGTGTTCCCGAGGTGCTCGATCACCACGTCCACGTGGCTGTCGTCGAGGCCCCGCTCGAGCAGCGGCGCGTGAGCCTCCCGCAGATCGCGTCCCGTGTACTCGTTGGGGCCGCCGGTCACCATGGTGAGGAAGCCGGCCTGCTTCGCGATCTGCCGATCCATGTCGACGTCCTCGAAGAAGTGAGCCACCCGCGAGTCCTGGAGCATCTTGCGGTAGAAGATCTCCACCGCCTGGTCGATCGCCTCTTTTCCGCCGAGCTGCTCGTAGAGCGTGGCCATGGGCACCTCCTTCAATTAAGGATGAACTTATCTTTCTATCCGCACATTGGCTGGTCAAGCGAGCGACGCGACAGCGCGTCGGCAGCGAGGGCGGTCGACGGAGCCGCCGCGACGGCGCAAAACATGACGAGACGACGCCGCGGCGGCGTCACCGGGGCCGGCCGAGACGGGCGAGCCACCGACGATCAGTCGAGCGTGGCGAGGTAGGCGATCACGTCGCGGATCTCCTCGTCGGTGAGGATCTCCGCCATGGAGGGCATGGCCGAGCGATCCGCGGCGCTTCGGTCGGCGATGCGGGACCGTTTCACGGTTCGCTTTCGGCCGGCCGGCGTCTGGACGGTGAGCCGGGACTCCGTCTCCGCCGCGAGCGTTCCCGCGACGGTGGAGCCGTCGTCGAGGGTGAGGACGACCGTGCCGTAGCCCTCCGCGATGGTGGCGTTGGGCCGGACGAGGGCCTCGAGGAGATGCCGTCGGTCGGCGCGGGAGGCGACGTGGGTCAGCGGCGGCGCCACGTCGCCGCCGCGTCCGCCGATCGCGTGGCAGCGGAGACACTGGGCCTTCTCCGATCGATGGACGATCCGTCGTCCCTTCTCCGGGTCGCCGCCGCGGAGCGTCTCCATCCAGGGCGAAAGGGGGTCGTCCTCGGGCTTGCCGTCCCGGTAGCGGTCCGCCATCTTGGACAGCGTCTTGTCGTCCGCCTTCTCCACGGCGGCGAGGAGGTCGAGGCGGAGGGCGGGCGGCACCTTGTCCGCGAGGAGCTTGTCCATCCAGTCCTCGAGCACCGCGTGGGCCCGCGGGTCGTCTAACCCGCCGAGGGTCCGGAGGGCGGCCTGCTTCTCCGGGCGCGTGCCCTCCTCCAGCGTCTTCGCGAGCACCTCCACCGCCTTTTCGGGCGTGGGGGCGATCGACGCCATCATCTGCTGGGCCCGCTTTCGCACCTCCTTGGCCGGGTCGTCGAGGGCCCGCTCCACCGCGTTGCGGAGCTTCTTCCCCGAGGACACGCGCTTCAGCGCCTCGAGCGCCGCGAGGCGGAGAGCCGTCGGTTCGTCGCTGGCGGTCAGCCGCTTCCGCAGCGATGGGGCGGCGGGGCGATATCGGAGCTCGCCCACGGCGGCGATCGCAGCCGTCCGGAGCGAGGTCGGGCTCGACGCCGGGAGGTTCTCGTAGACCCGTCCGACCGCCGCCTTCGCGGGCGCCGACGGGCGGACGCCGAGGCCTCGGTAACGGCCCTCCACGCGGTCGAGCAACGGCGGCTCGGCCCAGACCGCGAGCGAGCGGATGGCCTCGCGACGCATCGCGGACGGGGCGCTCTCCCGGAGCGCGAAGCGACCCAGCGCCTTCGCGTGAGCGGCGCCGCCCACGCGGAGGTTCGCGTTGATCACGCGGCGGAGGAGGGCCTCGTTCTGGGGAAGGCCCTCGCGGTCGATCAGCGCCGCGAGCTCGGGAAGCGCTTCCGGGATGGAGAAGTCGTCGTGGATGGCACGCGCCGCCTCCACAACCACCCGTGTCTTCGGGTCGTCGAGGAACCTCGCCACGGACGGGGAGCCCATCCGCCGCAGCGCGACGACGCAGGCGAGGCGGACGGCGAGGGACGGGTGGGTCGACTGCGCCGCGAGACGCTCCGCGTCGCCGATGCCGGTGAGACCCATCACCGCCGCGTGACGCAGGTAGGCCGCGTCGGGACCGGCGGCCGCCACCATCTCGAGGATCGGCCCGATCGCTTTCGCGTCGCCAAGATCACCCAGTGCCATCGCCGCGTAGAAGCGGACGCGCTCCGAATCGTCGTCGAGCCTCGCCCGGAGCGGCGACGCCGCCGGGGCGTATTCCGCCTCGCCGAGGACCTTGGCCGCTTGGGCGCGGACCTCCGCGCTCGGATCGTCGAGGAGGTCCGTCAGCGGCGCGGCCTTCTCCGACTTCTCCCGCCCGATCTGGCCGACGCCCCAGATGCCGTGGAGGCGGGCGAGCGGCTCGTCGTGGCCGTGAGCCGCGGCGAGCAGCGCGTCGTAGCCGCGTTCCCCGCGGGCGACCAGCTCGAACTGGGCCTCCATGCGTACGCGTCGGTCCTCGTGGCCGAGCAGCTCACGCAGCTTGCGGATCGACCTGTCCGTGAAACCGCCGCCGAGCAAGCGACGGGTCTCCCGCCGCGCCGTGGAGCCCTCCGTCGACGGCGTGTCCACCTTCCAGATCCTTCCTTTCTCCTTCGGGCTCCACCCGCCGATCCAGTCCGCGACGTAGAGCGCCCCGCCCGGGCCGAACGCCAGTCCCGTCGCGGCGACGCCGTCGACGACCTTTCGGTCGCTCGCGAGCGCGAACGTGGCGCCGTCCTCCTCGAGCCGAAACGCCATGACGTGCGAGTTGGCCGCCGATCCGTTGTAGAAGGACGCGAAGAAGTGACCCCGCCACCGGTCGCTGAGGGCCGTTCCGGGCTCCGACGCGAAGCCCGCCGGTCCGTTGTGGTAGTGGGCCACCGCCGGCGTGATATACGCCGGCTGACCGTCGAAGGCGGGCTTGTACAGCCCCTCGTCCATCCACGGGTTGTACCCCTCGGCACCGTACTGCCAGTAGATGCGCCAGCCGCTGTCGGACCCCTCCGTGATGTGGACGATCCGCTCGTGGTCACCGGCCTTATTGCTGTCGTTGTCCACGCTGAAGAGGTTGCCGTGGTCGTCGAAGGCGATCTCCTGCGGATTTCTCAGGCCGTGGGCGAACACCTCGAAGCCGCTGCCGTCGGGGTTGCACCGCATGACGGCGCCCTGGTCCGGGTAGCGCCACCGGCGGTCGTCCGGCCCTCTCACGTTGACTCCCTGGTCGCCGATCGCCCAGTAGATCCTCCCGTCCGGGCCGACGGTGGGCCCGGACATGTTGTGGCCGGCGAGCGCGATGTGCACGCCGTAGCCCGTGCTCAGCGCCTTTCGCTTGTCCGCCTGTCCGTCGCCGTCCGTGTCGCGAAGCTTCCACAGCGACGGGTTGCACGTGACGTAGACGTCGCTACCGCGTGCCAGGACGCCGCCCGCCACGCCCGTGACCTCGCTGTCGAAGCCGTCGGCGAAGACGCTCCACGCGTCCGCTTTCCCGTCGCGGTCCGTATCCCGGATGCGGTGGATCTTCTCCGCCTCCACCGTGAGGTCCCGCCAGTCGTGGGAGCCGTCGCCGTTTCGGTCCTCGAGCCAGCTCGCGTTCGCGTCGCTCCGCTTCGGCGAAAGGGTCCTCTTGAAGAAGCGTCGCTTGTCCTCCACCCGCCGGAGCCCGAGGTCGGCCACCTTCCACTCCCAGTGGTCCCGGATATCCAGATCGGAGCTCTTCCGACGCACCGTCCGCGTGGCGTAGACCACGCCGTCGTGGTCCACGGCGAGTCCGACGGGGCTCGCCACCATCGGTTGCTTCGCCCACAGCGACAGGGAGAGGTCCGCCGGGATCTCACGGCCCGCGACGGTCTTCGTTCCCACGGCATTTTCGTCGGCCGCGGACGCCGGTGTGGTCAAGAGGAGGGCCGTCACGACGGCCGAGACGCCGCGGAGGAGACGAGGCCGCCCTTGGTAGCTGAGTCGCCGCATCGGTCTTCTCTTTCCTTCGGTCATTTCTTCAAGCACGTATCAAAGCGGGTGGGTCGCGCCGGAAGGCGGGCCTATCTCCGCTCAGCTCGTCGGAGGTCCCGTGTCGACCCGGAGGACGACGTCGTAGTCCTCTCCCGGGTCCGTCTCCCATCGGATGACGATGTCCCAATCGCTCTGCGACCCGTCCCACGTCGGCTCCACGTCGATGGCGTGGTCGCCCTTCGGCAGCGTCTTCTTCACGGGCTGGACAGACCGGACGATCGGGCGTCGCGAAGGGTCTTCGGCGACGCCGTCGAGGCGTCCCGCGGGCGCCTGTCCCGACCGGAGCGTCACCCGTTCGCTGACGACGCCCAGGCCGCGGTTGTCGCGGAACGCGGTGTCCTCGCCCGCCGCGGCGACGGCAGCGTCGGCCGTCCGGCCCACGCGGTTGTCCGCGACCGTGGCGTCGCTCCCTTGCAACGCGAGCGCGTGGTCCGCGCCGTCCACCGTGTTGCCTCGGATCAGGTGAGCTCGGCCGTCCTCCGCTTGCCGGATCGCGGTGCCGGTGCCGCGCTTCAGCACGTTGTGGGCCGCCGTGCCGCCCGAGCCCGTCAGGAGGATCCCGGGCCCATGGTAGCCGACGAGGCGATTGCCCGTGACGACCCCGCCGCCCGTCGACCGGATGCCGCGGGTCTTCTTAAGGCGATTTCCCCGGGCGATGCGTGCGGAGATGGAGAACTTCGTCCCGCTGTTGGACGGGTCGTAGGTGATCACGTTGTCCGTCGCGGTGACGTCGCCGCGGATGCCCCCCATCGTCGCGTACAGCGTGTTCTCGCTGACGGTGATTCCGGTCTCGTCGCCGCCGGCCCACCCGATCCCCTCGTAGCAGTAGGCGAGGGTATTGCCGGTGATCGTGAGATTCCTCGCCCGCTGGCCGTAGTAGATGGTCCCGCGGTTGCCGCCCACGCCGTAAAAGGTGTTGTCGGCCACCGTCGTGTCGTGGGCGCCCCAGACGGTGACGCCCCACCCGGTCTTCCGTCCGAGCCTCGCGTTCGCGAAGCGGAAGGTGGACCCCTCGGCGGGCTTCGCGTAGTAGAGCTCGGCGGTCCGGGCCTCGCCGAGGGAGAAGCCTCCCTTCGCGACGGCCGGGTCGGTCAGGTCGAAGGTGAGCACCTGTCCCTCGCCGCCGACCCACGTCCGACGGCGATACACGGCGGACCCGCCGCCCGGGCCGACGAGCCGGAGGCGGAGCTTCGCCCCGTCCGTCTCCGCCCGCGTCCACAGGTGCAGCCGGTTGTACCGCCGCCAGTCCCGACGGTCCTTTTCCATCGCCACTCGAAGCCCCGCTCGACCCTTCTTCCCGGCCTCGACGAGGGCGCCCCCGCGGCGACCGTCGGCCGGAGCGACCGTCTCGTCGTCGCCGACCGGCTCCCACGCCGAGCCATCGAAGGGCGGAAGCGGAACGAGTGGCACGCGGACCGTGTTGTTCGCGATCACGCAGTGGTTCGCGTAGTTGGCGCGGATGAGACGGTCGCCCGGTCCCCGGACCACGTTCTCCGTGCAGATGCTGTGCTCGTTCTGCTCGATGGAGATCCCCTCGCCCCAGAACTTGTTGTAGCCGGCCTCGCACCCGTCGATGAAATTGCCGCGGAGGATGCCGCCGCTTTTCACCCGGTGGAGCCGAACCGCCGTGCCACCGTGGAGCCCGATGACTTCGTTGCCCACCAGTCGCTTCTTCCCGCGTCCTCCGCCACGGCCGCGAACGCCGGCGCTCTCCTGCACGTCGACGAAGCGGCAGTTTCGCACCGTGTAGCGCGCTCCGCGGATGTCGATGCCGCCGGTCATCGGGTAGTAGACGGCCTCGGCATCGCGCTCCGTCGAGTAGGTGCGGTCGAGGGCGTCGAACTGCAGGCGGATGGTTCCGCTCTCCTCGTCGACGGCCTTCGCCATCACCCGCTCGCTCCCGGCGGCGTCCCGGACGCGGAAGCCGCCCGGCTTCTTCCGGTGGGGTCGGCCGATGCCGAGCGCCCGTCCGCGGCCGGCGAAGGCCGAAGCGTCCTCGAGGTGGATCTCCATCGCGCCCTTCTCGGCGTCCTTTTTCAACGGCGACCGGACCACGTTTCCGCGGCCGTTGCAGTCGAAGACGAGCCCCTCGATCACGATGTCCGACCCGTCGGCACGGACGAACATGAACCCGTCGCGGGCGGGCTTGGTCAGCGCCCCGTCCGCGAGCTTCAGCCGGGTGCTGCCCGGCGCTTCGGCTCGGAGGTGGATGCCGCTGCCGATCTCGAGCGTGTGCTCGCCCGACGCGACGTACTTCCCCGCGGCGATGACGATCGTCCCACCCGGCCCCCCGCTGTCCCGGGAGAGATCGTCCGCGAGCTTCTGGACGACCTTCAGGACGTCGCCCTGGTACTTCTCGCCGCTCCGCCGGTTCCGCCCGACGACCGTCCCGTTTTTCTTGGCCACCCACCCGCTCACGCCCGCCGCCGCTTCGTCGGCCGCGTTACCGCCGGTCGCGACGCCACAAACGATCGCCACGGCGACCCCCGCCTTTCGGAGCACCTTCTGCCAGCCCATGGTCTCGTCCTCGCTACAAGAGAAAGGCCCCAACATGCCGGTTTCCGTCCGTTGTGACAAGGAGGCCGGAGCCGATCCCAAGGCCGGGACCTCCTTCCTGCTAATACAATCGTTCGCCGGGCGATCGTTCGCCGTGAGCCGTCCGCGCCGAAGCGGCAGACGGAAGCCCAGGGATCTTCTTGATGCCGACGCCTCCGGACCGACCTTTTGAAGTGCAATACCCCCGCCCGACTCGGCTGTCCGACCCCTACGGAGATTTCACCGCCGAGGAGTTGGACCGCCTGCTGTCCACGTCCGACGGGGCGATGGGCGCTTACGAATTCGACTGTCTTTTTCAGCCCCTGACGGCCGGTACGTACGAAGAGGTGGTCCATTTCTTGCCCTTGGCGCTTGCCTATCTGGGAAGACGCACGACGGGCGCTGAACAAAGAAGCGAAGAAAGCGGTCCGAAGGACTGTACCTCGTCCGTCGTCTGGTTCCTTTCGAAACACGCCGGTCGACTCCGGGAAGACGGCCTCCTGACCCCGAGCCGTCAGGCGCTCTTCGATGCGCTCCATTCCCTGTGCAGCCGCTTCGAGGTCGAGCACTTCGACCCGAGAGTGTGCGAGGAGACCGGCCGGTGGGTGTCCGCCGTCGACCTCGTCGAATGCAGCGAGGAGGTGACCGAGATCCTGGATGCTTTGTACGGCTGGAACACCCACGCGTCGTGGGCGGACGCGTTCATGCACGAGCTCGCTTCCCTTGACGCGACGGACGAGGTGCGGTCCGCCTGGCTCCTCGAGATCGCGAGGGACAAGCGGGATGAGCTCGAGCTGTGGACGTCGGGGTTCGTCCGTGAGGTTCCGCCCATCGAGTGGCTTGGATCGGAAATGGAGCGTCTCGTCTTCGACGATGCTCTTCTCTGGGAGCATTATTGCCGCATTTCCGGAACGCCGATTTCGACCACCACCCCGTCGACGTATTGGGAAGACGTCCGCGCGACGCTCGAATGGGATTCGTAGGATGACGACGAGTTGATTGTCCTTTCGTCCCGCGAGGCGGTCATTCGTCGGCAGCGGGGCTCCGACCGACTGCGGACTGCGTCGCCGCGAACAGCTCACCGAAGGTCAGGTCGTCTTTCCAGCATCCATCCAGATCGACCCCCCATTTGTCTCGGACCTCCTCGGCGAGCTGTTCGAGCTCGCACGCGTCGACGCCCGGGCTAAAGAAAGGAGGCTCAACGGCTCGATACAGATCCAGCAGCTTGGTCTCCGGGGGAAACCGCAGGCGGTACGTGTCTCCGATGCCGAACGAGAAAAGCACGATCCGGTCGAAGCGGCGGATCTCCTCCTTCGACGATGTCGGAAAGGCTCGAAGCCATCTCCGACCGGTGCACCTCGACGACGCGAGCTTCCGGAGCCTCCGCTTTTCGACGACGCCTCCGAGAATAACAACGACGACGAGGAGAACGAAGACGCTTACGGCGAGCACCGAGGACACGTCCGCGAGCAAAGGCGCGTCGGTCGAGGCTGTCTTCCAGAACAAGAGAGCGGCTCCGTGAAATGCGGTCATATCCCTAACAACCTCGGGGCCTCGACGGTTCACGCCGTCCCGCTCCTCACCGGCTCGAGGGCGCTGATGTTCCGCAGGCCGACGATGCTCGCGTCCTCGACCAGGCCGTTTCCCCTCGGCGCGAAGACATAGACGTGGCGAGGGGCGACCTTGGCCATCTCCGGGTGGCGGACCTCGTACCGCTCCCCGGCGTTGGTCACGATCACGAACGGCTCGAAAGGCCTCGCCGTAAGCTTCTCCAGGTGCGTGTTCTCATTCATCGTGATGACCCTTCTCTCACCTATGCCAGCTTGGATCATTGTATCCAGCGTTCGCTCCGGGCACTCGGAAGCGGCGGACCCGGCCGAGTTGACTTTTTTCAAACAAATACCGGAGACAGATCGAGCCGAGCCCTCTGGGTTCGGCGGGCGACGGTGACCTTCCCTGCTTTTCGCTCGTCTGTGGACCGTTTTCAGACGGCCGACGGCGAGCGACGAATCGGGAGCAATCCGCACCGAGCGGCATGGAGGTCGGCTCCTCTTGCTCGGACGGTCGGTCCGCTCCGAGACCCTCGCCCCTCCTGCCCGAGGCTTCCAGCCGCCTTGCGGAAGGATGGAACCACTGCTAGCCACCATAAACGTCGACGCCTTCCCGCGGGGAGCCGTGGCGGGCCGTGAGTCGTTGAACACCGCTGGAAAGGCGCTCGGGCGGTGATCGCCGCGACCCGCGCGGCGGCGAGCTCGAAGGCATCTTCCACCAACAGTGGGACTATGGCGGAGCTGTCCCGAAACTTTCCCGACGCTCGTCGAGGAGGACGGCAACGGCACTGGTCGATCGCCCGGGACGCGGTCCTGGTGCGGTGGGCCATCCCTTTGGCAGGGCGCTTCGGGCTCGCCGGACGACGCCCCTTCGCTCGAGGTCCGCGAGCCGATCGTTCCCGCCTGCAGCTGTCGAAACGGGCGTGAGCATCACCACCGGCACCTGCTGATCGAGGAGCATCACCGTCTCCCCCTGTCGGACTTGTTCCAACCAGGTACTGATCCGGTCCTTAGCGTCGGTGATGTGGGCAATACGCATGTCGGTAGAATAGGTATCACTTTCTCGGAGAGAAACCTATGCGTTCGTTCAGTCTCCTCGTCGGCTCCCTCCTCGCCGTTTGCCCCGTGACCTTCGGCGCCGAGCCGCCGGACGCCGCGGAGCTCTTCGTGAGCCCGGACGGCAACGACGCGAACGCGGGGACCCAGGCCGAACCCTTCGCCACGATCCGGCGCGCGAAACGCGCCGTCCGGAAGCGAGTCCGCGAGGGCCTCGACGAGTCGGTCACGGTCCTCTTGCGGGAAGGAACCTACCGGCTCGAGCGGCCGCTGGTCTTCGGTCCCGAGGACTCGGGGACCGAGGCCCACGCCGTCTCCTACGCCGCGTTCCCCGGCGAGCGCGTCGTCGTCAGCGGCGGAAGGCGGATCACCGGGTGGGAGCGGGTGTCGGGCGGCCTCTGGCGTGCCGAGGTGACCAGCGGGTGGAGCTTCCGGAACCTCTTCGTCGACGGCAGGCGGGCGATCCGCGCTCGGACGCCGAACGCGTCGGACGACCCGCCCTACGTGAAGCTGACCGCCGCTTCGCTCAGCGACGATCGGTCCACCTACACGCTGCGGGTGTCTCCAGACCAGCTCCAGGATTGGGACGCGAAGGAGATGGAGGTCGCGGTCTTCGGAAACTGGGCGATGAATCGCCTGCCCGTCGAGCGCATCGACCCGACGAAGGGCCGAATCGTCCTGGCCCCACCCCACGCGAAGGGCCATCGGTCGACGCGGCCGAGGGAAGGCCGGTGGGCCTATTTCGAGAACGCGCGGGGGATGCTCGACGCGCCCGGCGAATGGTACCTCGACCAAGCCGAGGGGCTCCTCTACTACAAGCCGCGAGAGGGCGAGAACCTCGACGCCGCGACCGTGGTGGCCCCCGTCGCAAAGCGGCTGATCGAGATCGAGGGCACGCCGGAGAGCCCCGTCCGGAACCTCCACTTCGAGCGCCTTCGGCTCATGCACACGGCGTGGGCGCTTCCCGACGCGGGCTACATGGGGATCCAGGCGACCCACTACACGATCGGACAAGACTGGCACCGGCCGTGGGGACGGGTGCCGGCCGCCGTTCGGCTCCGCCGGACGAGGGGGACGAGCGTGGAGGAAGGGGTCATCGCCCACACGGGTGGGTCGGCGATCGAGCTGGTCGGCGATTGCAGAGGGGACGCCGTCCGGGGCAATCACATCCACGACATCGCCGCCAACGGGGTGATGGTCGGCGGGCCCAACAAGAAGGTGAAGGCTCCGGAAGAGATCGTGATCAGTAACAACCACGTCCACGCGTGCGGTCGCGTCCTCGCCGGCGCCGTGGGAATCTGGGTGGGCTTCGCGAAGGGGACGTCCGTGGAGCACAACCACGTCCACGACCTTCCCTATACCGGCATCTCCGTGGGGTGGCAGTGGAACCCGAGGCCGACGCCGTGCCGGGAGAACCGCATCGCGGCCAACCACATCCACGACGTGGTCCGCCGGCTCTGCGACGGGGGAGGCATCTACACGCTCGGCCTCCAGCCCGGTACCGCGATCGTCGGCAATTCAATCCACGACATTCCCCGGAGTCGCTACGCCCAGGGCGCGCCGAACAACGGCATCTTTTTCGACCAGGGGAGCAAGGGGTATCGCGTCGAGGGCAACGCCATCCACGGCACGAGCGGAGCGCCGATCCGCTTCAACCAGTCCAAGCGGAGCTGGCACACCTGGGCGAACAACCGCTTCGGGAAGGAGGCCGGTGCCCGAAACGCGCCGGCGGTCGAAGAAGCGGGCCTCCAACGTCGGTTCCGCTGACGAAAGGGTGAGACCTCCGCCGCACCGCCCGGCGTGCGGCTCACCGTTCATCCGAGGCGCTCGGTCTCGTCACCGCCCGCCAAGGGGATCGTGCACTCGTATCCGTCGCGTCCGACCCGGCTTTCGAGGGTGGCGCACACGCGGTCGATGAAGCGTGCGTCGTCGTTCGGCCCCGCGATGAAGTGCGGCTTCCCTTGGCAACCGTACTGGAACTCGGTCGCGCACTCGCCCGGGTCGATTCCCTCGAGGACCGCCCTCGTCGTCCGGTAGTCGCGGTGCGGCTCGAGCCCGAGGCCGCGGGCGTACTCGACCGCCCCCTCGATGAGCTTGCGGGCGTATGCGCCGGAGATGGGAACGGCGGAGTCCCCGTAGGCCTCCCGACGCTTGTTTCGGTATTCCATCGGGTCGGCCAACTTCGCGACCGCGCCCTTGACGCCGAGGCAGTAGAGGTCCACGAGGAAGAACCCGAAAGCGATCCGGCCGTCCGACATCCGGCGACTGACGAGCACCGTGCCCATGCCGGAGTCGAAAAGCTCCGGGTGCCGCAGACACTCGTGAACGGGACCGAGCTCCGCCTGCTCGACCGACGAGGGCGCTCGCGACGCCCCACGCTTTCGCAGCGCCTTCCGCTTCTCGGCTCGTCGTCGCTGTCGCTTCTGCTCCTTCCGTGGGCGGGCCATGGGATCTCCTTCCGTGGCTAAGGTCATGGGGACGCAGTGTGCTCAATCCGCGCGTACGCCTGGAGACGGCCTCACGCCATGATGTCCGTGACCACGTTGCCGTGGACGTCGGTCAGCCGGAAGTCCCGTCCGGCGTAGCGGTAGGTCAGCTTCGTGTGGTCGAGGCCGAGCAGGTGGAGCACCGTGGCGTGGAGGTCGTGGAGGTGGACCTTGTTCTCCACCGCCTTCTCGCCGCGCTCGTCGGTCTGGCCGTAGGCCATCCCGCCCTTTACGCCGCCGCCGGCCATCCAAATGGTAAACCCCCGTCGATTGTGGGCGCGTCCGTCCTCGTTCTGCAGCTCGGGCTGACGGCCGAACTCGCCGCCCCAGACCACCAGCGTGTCCTCGAGAAGGCCCCGCTGCTTCAGGTCCTTCAGCAACGCGGCGATCGGCTGGTCCGTCTGCTTGCCGTTCTTCCGGAGCGTCTTGGTCAGCCGCTGATGCTGATCCCAGTTCGTGTGGGAGAGCTCCACGAAGCGAACGCCCGCCTCCACGAAGCGACGGGCCATAAGGCACTGACGCCCGAAGTTGTCGCTGGCGCCGCCGCCGAGGCCGTACATCTCGCGGACCGCCTCCGGCTCGCGGGAGAGGTCCATCAGCTCGGGCAACGTCTGCTGCATCCGCGTGCCGAGCTCGAGGGAGTTGATCGCCCCCTCCACGTTCGGGTCCACGCCCCGCCGCTCGAGCAGCGCCCGGTTCGTCGCCTGGGCGAGGTCCACCTGCTGACGCTGGACCGCAGCGGGGAGCTGGTCCGTGGTGAGGTTGCCCACCTTCGCGTTCTTGACGGAGTTGCCCATCCGCCCGATGGGCGTGCCCTGGTAGCAGGCGGGGAGGAAGGCGCTGCCGTAGTTCTGGGCGCCGCCGAGGGTCTTCGGCGGGTTGATGGTGATGAAGCCGGGGAGGTTCTGATTTTCCGAGCCGAGGCCGTAGAGCACCCACGACCCGACGGACGGCCGGACGAACTGGAGGTTGCCGGTGTGGTAGAAGGGCACCGCCTGCGGATGGGAAGCGGTGTCCGTCTCCATGCTCCGGACCACGCAGAGGTCGTCCGCGTGCTCCGAGAGGTGGGGCCAGATCTCCGACATCCAGAGGCCACTGTCGCCGTAGCGGGCGAAGGAGAAGGGGGAGCCCCGCAGCTCCTTGTTCTTCCCGATCTTCTTCCCGTCCGCCTGGTTCAGCTCGGGCTTGTAGTCGAAGGTGTCCATGTGGGACGGGCCGCCGTCCATGAACAGGAAGATCACCCGCTTCGCCCGAGGAGCGAAGTGAGGCATCTTCGATGCGAGCGGGTTCTCGTAGCTCTGCCTCGCGGCGGCCTCCGTGGCGAGGCCCGCGAAGGCGAGGTAGCCGAAGCCGCAGGCGCTGCTCTGGAGCATGCTCCGACGGGAAACCGACGGATGGCTGAAGTCGACGGACATGAGGCTTCCTTTCGCCGATGGCCCTCAGTCGGGCCCGGGCGGACCGCGGTCAGTAAACGTAACGAAACTCGGCGCTGACGAAAAGCGACTGGAAGAGGCTGGCCCAGGCGCCGACCGACGGGTCCACGTCCTGGGAGGCCTGCTCGAATGCCTTCTTCGTCTCCTCGACGTGGGCGTCGGCCCGCCGACGCTCCGCGGCGGTCGGCGGACGCCCGAGGGTGCGGCGGTAGACGAACCGGATGCGACCGCGACGGTCGAGGCCGTCGACGGAGAGCAGGCGACGGGCCGCGTGCCTCGACTGGCGGATCACGAAGTCGTCGTTGAGGAGGTAGAGGGACTGCTCGGGCACGATGGTCGTCGCCCGGTCGCCTTGGACCAGGCTCGCCGACGGACCGTCGAAGGTCCGCATCACCTCGGGGAGGAGGTTCCGGACCATGGGGAGGTAGAGGGTCCGCCGCGTGCTCTTCCGGCGCAAATCCTCCGGATCGTGGTGGCGGGCGATGTCGCCGTGGCCGATCTTTGCCGTGACGGAGCCGTACGGCGGCGGGCCCGCCTGGAGCCGGCCGGCGACCGCGAGCATCGCGTCGCGGAGCGGCTCCGCCTCCAGCCGCTTGGGCGGCATGCGCCAGAAATGGCGGTTGTCCGGGTCCTTCCGGCGGTTGGCCGCGTGCGGACGGCTGCTCATCCGGTACGTGCGGCTGAGGACGATGCGGCGGATCAGCCGCTTGACGGACCAGCCGTCCCGCATGAAGCGGACCGCGAGATAATCGAGGAGGGCCGGGTGCGTGGGCTTCTTCCCGGTGGTTCCGAAGTTGTCCACCGTGGAGACGAGGCCGCGGCCGAAGAGGTGGTGCCAGACGCGGTTGGCCATCACCCGCGCCGTCAGCGGGTTCTTCTCGCTGGTCAGCCACTGGGCGAGGGCGAGCCGGCCGCTGTGCTCGGGGTCCACCGTCGGGGCGCCCTCCCAAGAGAGCGCCTGGGGAAACCCGCGGGGCACCCGGTCGCCGCGGCGGTTGACGTTGCCCGCCTTGAGGAAGTGCGTCCCCTTCGGGTCCTTCTTGTCGCGGACCGCCATCGCGTACGGCGGGGCCTCGGGTGGGTTCTCCTTGAGCTGCTTGACGGTCTTCTTGAGCTTCTCGACCTTCTTCCTCAGCTTTTTCTTCTTCTTCCCGTCGGCGTTGCCCACGTCGCTCTTCGCCTGCTTCAGCGCCTTGCGCTTCTTTTTGAGCTTCTTGCGGTAGGAGCGATACGCCTCGTGCTTCTTCTCGGCGTTCGGGCCGAGGGGATAGAGCTCGGTGGGGTGTTTGTTGTAGGCGCCGCGGATGTAGGTGCGGGTGCCGTAGAGGGGCTGCGTGCTCGTGAAGATGCCCGCGAGCGCGTAGTACTCGGTCTGCTTGATCGGGTCGAACTTGTGGTCGTGGCAGCGGGCGCAGTGGAGGGTCTGGGCGAGCACCGCGCGGGAGACCACGTTGATCTGGTCGTCGACGACGTCCATGCGGAACTGGCGGTCGTTGCCCTCGAGGGGGTCCTTCGGCCCGATGGCGAGCAAGCCCGTTCCGACCGTCTGCTCGTCGGCCTCGGCGCGGCTGTCAGCGGGGAGAAGGTCGCCCGCGACCTGCTCCCGGACGAAGCGGTCGTAGGGCTTGTCCTCGTTGAACGCCTCCACGACGTAGTCGCGATACCGCCACGCGTGGGGGTAGAGCAGGTTCCGGTTGTAGCCGCTGGACTCGCCGTAGCGGGCCACGTCGAGCCAGTGGCGGCCCCACCGCTCGCCGAAGTGGGGCGAGGCGAGGAGGCGGTCCACCAGCCGCTCGTAGGCGCCCGGCGCGTCGTCGCGGAGGAAGCGGTCGATCGCGGCGGGCGAGGGCGGAAGGCCGAGGAGGTCGAAGGAGAGGCGGCGAATCAAGGTCCGGCGGTCCGCGTCCTCCACGGGCTCGAGCCCCTTCTCCTCGAGGGAGGCGAGGATCAAGCGGTCGATCGGAGAGGTCGCCCAGCCGGCGCGGCCCACGTCCGGTGGCTCCGGAAGCGTGGGCCGGCGGTACGCCCAGTGGGTTCCGTCCGTCTCGTCGTTCGGCCGCCGATCGGCGACGCCCCGCGGGTCCGGCGCGCCCTTCGCGATCCACTGGCGAAAGCGTCGGATCTCTTGCTTGGACACCTTGACGTCGGGATGGTCGAGCCGCCCCGCCTCTCCGCGGATGACGGAGAGGAGCGTGCTCTTGCCGGGCCGCCCGGGCTTCACCACGTAGCCCGCTTCCCCGACGGAGCGGGTTCCGGATCGCGTGTCAAGGCGGAGGCCGCCGGCCACTTTCTTGTCCTCGGCGTGGCACTCGAAGCAGCGGTCGACGAGGACGGGGCGGATGTGCTCCTCGAAGAAGCGGTAGCGGTCCCCCTCGCTCGCGTCGGCCCGCGCCGCTGTGGCGATGGAGAGGAGCAGGCCGAGAAAGAGGAGGCCGCCGCGACAGCGATCGAACAAGCTCATCGGAGTCCTCGGTGCGGGAGACGACCGGTCGGCGTCGGATGCCTCGGCGGAGAAGTGGATTGTAACTCGGCGTATCACGTGATGGCCAGCCGCCCGTCGCGACCGCGACGAGCGTCGGGCGACGGGCCTCTCGCTGGTACGAGCCGAGGGACACGGGGAAGGATGGGGCGTCCCGCGTTGGCGCAGGGAACCGGTCAGGGGGCTGATGCGAAGCGACCGAGATGCAAAGCGCGTGGGGCGACGGCGGGTCGCCTTCTTCGGGACGGTCGCCGTCGCCGGGGTCCTCGTCTCCGCGGCGGCGGGCGCCGGGGCGGAGCGTGGCGAGCATGGGACCGCCATGGCCGCCTGGGAAGCGGCGATCCTCGGGCTCGTCGAGGGGCTCACGGAGTATCTGCCGATCAGCTCGACGGGCCACCTCCTCGTCACGCAGCGGGCCCTCGGCATCGGGGAAGAGGGGCGGGCGGCGACCGCGGCCGACGCCTACGCCATCTGCATCCAAGCGGGGGCGATCCTCGCGGTCCTCGGCCTCTACTTTCGCCGGGCGGCACAGATGGCGAGGGGTCTCCTGGGGCGCGACCCGGCGGGGCGGCGGCTTCTGATCAACATCGCCGCGGGCTTCGCGCCGGCGGCCGTGGTCGGTCTGCTCCTCAACGACCTGATCAAACGGTATCTTTTCGGCCCCTGGCCCATCGTGGGCGCGTGGTTCGTCGGGGGCGTGGCGATCCTCGCGGTGGCGTGGTGGCGGAGGGCCCGCGGCGCCCACCCGACGAGCGGGGCGGGCCTGGACAGCCTGACGTGGCGGATGGCGCTGCTCATCGGCCTCGCCCAGTGCATCGCGATGTGGCCGGGGACGAGCCGAAGCCTGGTGACCATCGTGGGGGGCGTCCTGGTGGGGCTGAGCCTCCCCGCCGCGGTGGAGTTCAGCTTCCTCCTCGGCGCCGTCACGCTCACGGCCGCGACGGCCTACGACGGGCTGGATAAGGGGGCGGTCATGGTGGAGGCCTACGGCGTGCCGATCATGCTCGTCGGCTTCGCGTTGGCGCTGGTCTCCGCGATGGGCGCGGTCCAATGGATGGTCGCTTATCTCAACCGCCACGGCCTCGCGGTGTTCGGCTACTACCGCGTGGCCATCGCGGTCGCCGTCGCGGCGCTCCTCCTGACGGGTTGGTTGTAGCCGAGCCCGCGGAGAGCGCGGCACGAACGGCGAGACACTTCTCCGCGACCGCGGGGCGCACTCAGCTGGCGAGACGAGGAAGACAGTGCAAAGGCGCTCCACCACGCGGGCCGCCGCCCCGGCGGCATCCACCGGACGTCCCAACGGCCCCCAGACGGTGTCCCATCGGGACCTGTGGGGTGTCCTCCAGAGAAGGATGTTTGCGGGAGCGTCGGGGCCTCCACGGTCTCGGCTACGGATCCGCCGCTTCCCGACCTCGCCGCCCACCGCACAGCTTCACGACGGGCAGGTAAAATCTCGTGAGGTGTGCGTGGGCGGACGATCGCCGGCCGTCCCGACGGGACAGGTCCCGACGGGACGGCGGGAGGAAAGTCCGAACACGGCAGGGCACGGTGGTGGGTAACACCCACCCGCCTCGACGGGCGAGCGTCCGTCCGGGGCGAGGGAAAGTGCCGCAGAAAAGAGACCGCCGATGGTCCCGGCGGGACAGGTCCCGCGGGACACAGGCAAGGGTGAAACGGTGCGGTAAGAGCGCACCGCTCCGATGGCGACATCGGAGGCACGGCAAACCCCACCGCGTGCAAGGCCGAGCAGCGTCCCGCGGCGCTCGACCGTCGCCGCCGGCCGGCCCGGCCGTTCCCGTCGCGTCGGGAAGGGACGCGGGTAGGCCGCTCGAGCCCGGTGGCAACATCGGGCCTAGATAAATGGTCGCCACCCGTCCGACGGTGACGCCGGACGGGCACCGAATTCGGCTTACAGCCCACGCACGCCCGGCGAGCGGCCGCCCTGCGGCCGCTTTTTTCATGGGCCGGCTCATCCGCCCGCCATCTGCCACTGCTTCACCGCGTCGAGCGGGTGGACGAGCATGAGGACGTTCAGAAGGAGGCTGTCGCGGATGGTGAGGACCAGCGCCGCTTCCACCAGGACGAAGGCGGCCAGCGACACCCGGAGGGGCACGGCGGAGGCCATCGCGTATCCGACCACGAACGCCCCGATGTCGCCGACGGAGTTGACGACGGCGTCCCCTTCGTACCCGACCGCCATCGTCTGCCGATACCGCTCGATGACCGCGTCGGTGTTCTCCACGATCTCCCACGCCGCCTCCACGCCCGTCGCCATCCATCCCCGGCCGACGCGGGAGACCAGCCGTCCCAACGCCAGCCACAGCAGACCGTAGAAGAGGATGCCGTGGAGGATGTGCGTGAAGGCATACGGGTCGAAAAGGTGCTGCGAGCTGTGCTCGCTCCAGACGTCGCCCGACCACGGGAGCCACGGCGCGTCGCCGCTGCACCAGCCGCTCCGCCCCATCCACGCGAGGACGGTCGCGACGAGGGCCGAAAGAAGCAGAAAGGCGGCGCCGTGCGGCGCCCACCGGCGTGCGGCCAATTGCGGGGTGCGGATGCCCACGGCCGAGACTCGGGCGGCGGTGGCTACTCCTCCTCGTCGAGGTCGGACGGCCCCTGATCGCCCTCCTGGATCTTCCCCTCCATCTCCGCCTCGCACGCCTCGCAGTACTCGTGGGTCATGAAGTGCTGGACGAAGCCGGCTTGGGGGAGCTGAGGGAAGATCAGCTCCTCGCGGAGGACGTGGTCGACGAGGAGGCGGTACGCCGCCCGCGGCGTGTAGTGCTCGCACATGTCCAGCGCGATGTTGTGCTGGGCGAGACGGGCGAGGAGGAACTGCAAGGCGTCGGCCACCTGTGCGTCGTCGAGGTGGTGGGGCGGGTAGAGCTTGACGGGCGGGTCGATCATCATCCCCGCGGGGATCTCCTCCCCCTCCTGGAGGAGCCCGTCGATGTAGGCGAGCGGCGGGTCGGCGGGCTCTTCTTCCGTCTCCTCGAGGGCCCAGTCCACCTCGGGCGTCTCTTCCGCGTCGCCCTCGTCGAAGAGGCCGTAGGGGTCCTCCTCGCTCTCCTCGCTGCCCCCCTCCGCGTCGTCCGACTCGTCGAGCATCTCCTCGGAGACGTCGTCGAGGGCCGCGTCCACACCGGCTCCCGGCTCCGCGAGCGGGCGGTCGAGAAACTGGACCGCCGCCTCCTCGAGATCCGCCACGACGTGGCCATCGGGGCCGAACCACTCGAGGTAAAGCCCCCCTTCCGACCGGCGGCCGAGCGTGGTGATCTTCCCCGTCGGGCCGATCTGCTGGCTCGCGAGCCGCGGGCGACCCTCGTCGCCGCGATCGCGGGGCCGCGCCTGGAAGCGGATGTGCAACCCCGCAAGGTCCGGCTCGCAATTGCCCGTCAAGTGCAGTATCACGGGCTCGTCGCGGTCGCGAAGCCACAGCCAGCCGTGCACGGTGTTGTGGGCGGCGTTGGACAGCTCGCCCGCCACGACACGGTCGCTCAGCGAAAGGGGCATCGTGTCCCTCCTATCTCACCCCGCTGCTCAGCCGGGCAGGTGCCGGATGGCGTTGGATTTCACCAGACACCAGATCCGCTGCCCAACCGACAGACCGAAGGCGCGGGCCGCCTGCAAGCTCACTTCCGCGAGGAGCGGCTGACCCACGTCGGCCAGTAGGATGGCACTTCCACGGTGCTCGGTCAACCGAACCACGTTCGCCGGAAGCTGGTTGCGGATGGACACGGCACGGACGGGCTCCGGTGCGATGGCGACGTCCTCCGCGCGGATCGCGACCGAAACGGACCCGCCCGGTGGCTCCGCCGCGAGCGGGGCGTCCAGCGTCGTGGCCGAGGCGTCGCCCAGTGCAAGGCGGCTGCGCCCCTCCGCCGGGTCGTGGCTCTGGACCACGGTCCGGAGCACGCTGACGAGGCCCAGCCCGTGGTGAAGCAGGTCCAGCGCACCGCGTTGCTCGACCAGGTCGGGGAGCCGCCCCTCGCCCGCGACGCGGCCCGCTTCGAGCAGGAGCAGACGGTCGCTCACCCGGAGCACCTCCGCGACGTCGTGGCTGACGAAGATCAGCGGCACGCCCAGGACGTCGCGGACCCGCTCCACCAGCGGCAGGATCTGTCGCTTCAGCCGCGGGTCGAGGGCCGCCAGCGGCTCGTCGAGGAGAAGGAGATCCGGCCGGCTGAGCACGGCCCGGCCGATGGCCACCCGCTGTCGCTCGCCGCCCGACAGCGCCGTGGGGCGACGGGCGAGGTGCGGGCCGAGCTCGAGCAGGTCCACCACCTCGTCGAAGTCGAAGCCCTCGCCGCGACGCGGCAGGCCGTAGCGGAGGTTGCCCCGGACGGACATATGGGGAAACAGCCGCGTGTCCTGGAAGACCACGCCGATGCGCCGGCGATGGGGCGGCACGCGAGTGCCCCGCCGCTTGTCGTACAGCACGCGGTCGCCGAGGACGATGCGCCCGTCGTCCGCGTGCTCCAGACCCGCGAGGAGGTGGAGCAGCGTGGTCTTGCCGCTTCCGGAGCGGCCGAGGAGACCCACGGCGCCGCGGCCGACGGGAAGGGTCGCGGAGAGGGCGAGGTCGAACGCGCCCGCCGCCCGGCGAAAGCGGATGTCCACCTCAAGCAAGGCTCGTCCCCACGGCCCGGCGCACCCGTCGGGCGACCAGCTCGGACCCGAGAAGCGCCGCGAAGGAGAGGACCACGGAGAGGAGGACCATGCGGACCGCCGTCGGGTGGCCGCCGGGCGTCTGGCTGTAGGTGTAGATAGCGAGAGGGAGGGTCCGCGTCCGCCCCGGGATGTTTCCCGCGATGGTGATGGTGGCGCCGAACTCGCCGAGGCTCCTCGCGAACATCAGAACCATGCCCGTCAGCACGCCCGGCGAGGCCATCGGCAGCGTGACGGTCGCGGCCAGCCGAAGCCGTCCCGCACCGAGCGTGCTCGCCGCCGCTTCCAGTCGGGGGTCCACCGCTTCGATGCCCAGCCGCGCGGCGCGGACCAGTAGGGGAAAGCCCATCACGGCGGAGGCGATCACGGCCGCCGCCGGCGTGAACGCGACCTGGACGCCGAGCCAGCCGCCGACGAGCCCCTGGCGGCCGAGGAGGACGAGGAGGACATATCCCACCGCGACGGGCGGGAGGACCAAGGGCAGGTGCACCACCGCGTCCAGCAGCGCGTGGCCGGGGAAGCGCTTTCTCGCGAGCAGCCAAGCCACCGCGACGCCCGGGACGAGCGTGACGGCCACCGCCCACGCTGCGACCTCCGCGGACAGCATCAGCGCGGTCCACTCCTCGGGTTGGAAGGCGAGCCAAGCCATCGACGAGGATCGTAAACGCCCGCCACGCCATACCAAGCAACTCCTCCGAAGGATGGGGCCGACCTCGCGAGCGGCGGAGAAGGGCGGCGTTGACGCCTTCTCGTCCGCAAGTAGCTTCGGGTCGTCGTCACCAGGAGAGCCACTCATGAGAGCCGCTTGGACCCTTGCGATGCTCGCGCTCGTGTTCCCCCTCTTTGCCGCGGAGCCCGAGAGACCCGGTCCGATCGAGGCGCCGTACGCCAGCCGCAGCCCCGTCTACGCGGAGCACGGCATGGTGGCGACGAGCCAGCCGCTCGCGACGCAGGTGGGGCTCCAAGTGCTCCGCGAGGGTGGAAACGCGGTGGACGCCGCCATTGCGGCGAACGCCGCGATGGGCCTCATGCAGCCCCAGAGCTGCGGGGTCGGCGGGGACCTCTTCGCGATCGTCTGGGATGCGGAGACCGAGCGGCTCTACGGCCTGAACGCCAGCGGACGGTCGCCGCAAAGCTTCACCTATGGGGAGATGAACAAAGCCCTCGGCGGGCGGAAGCTCATCCCGACCAGCGGACCGCTTCCCGTCACCGTGCCCGGCACCGTCAGCGGATGGTTCCGGTTGCACGAGCGGTTCGGGTCCACGTCCATGGAGACCTTGCTTCGGCCGAGCATCCGCTACGCCCGCGAGGGGTTTCCGCTCGCCCAGCCATTCTCCGTGGCGAGCATGACGGAAAACGCCCCCGCCGTGTACGAGAGCTTCCGGTCGACCTACGCACCGGAGGGGAAGGACCTTCAAGCGGGTGAGATCTTCCGGAACCCCGACCTCGCGAGGACCTACGAGGCGATCGCCAAGGGCGGGCGGGACGCCTTCTACGAGGGCGGGATCGCGGACGCCGTCGACGCGTTCATGCGGGAGGCCGGCGGCCCCCTGCGGCGAGCGGACCTGGAAGCACACACCGCGAACTGGGTGGAGCCCGTGTCCACCCCCTACCGCGGCCACGAGGTGGTCGAGCTGCCGCCCAACGGCCAGGGCATCGCGGTGCTCCAGATGCTCAACATCCTCGAGGGCTTCGACCTGTCGGCGATGGGGCACAACACCGCCGAGTATCTCCACGCGCTGGTGGAGGCGAAGAAGCTCGTCTTCGAGGATCGTGCCCGCTTCTACGCCGATCCGTCGATGGCCGACGTGCCCGTCGACCGCCTCCTCGACGAGGACTACGCGGCGCGACGGCGGGCGGAGATCGACAGGGATCGGGCCGCGACGGATCTCTCGCCGGGCGATCCACGCCTCGAGCACGGGGACACCATCTACCTCACCGTCGCCGACGACGCGGGCAATGTCGTCTCGCTGATCCAGAGCAACTACTACGGGTGGGGAAGCCGTCTGGTCCCCGACGGCCTCGGGTTCGTCCTCCAGAACCGGGGGGCGCTTTTCACGATGGAGAAGGGCCACCCCAACGTCTACGCCCCGGGCAAGCGGCCGTTCCACACCATCATCCCGGGCTTCGTCCTGAAGGAGGGCCGGCCCTACCTCAGCTTCGGGGTCATGGGCGGGGCGATGCAGCCCCAGGGGCAGGTGCAGGTGCTGTGCAACCTCATCGACTTCGGGATGAACGTGCAGGAGGCGGGCGACGCGGCGCGGTTCCGGCACACGGGAAGCAGCAAGCCGACCGGAGAGGGCGCGGCGCCGGGTGGCGGGACCGTCCACCTCGAGCGGGGCGTCTCCGAGGACGCGGCGGAGGGGCTGCGGTCGCGCGGCCACGACGTCCAGTGGGGCGGCACCTTCTTCGGCGGCTACCAGGCGATCCGCATCGACCCCACCGGCGTGTACGCCGGCGCCAGCGAGATCCGTCAGCACGGTCAGGCGGCCGGCTACTGAGCGCTTGGACGGCCCGTCTACGCTTGGCCCCGTGAAGCGCTCCGACGCTTGGAAAGAGCAGGGACCGCTATGCGGCTCGACGAGTGCCCGAGCGTGGCAAGCCTTCGACCGAAAACCGAGCGGCTGTTCGAGCTGGCCGGGAAGAAGATCGAGGCCATCCACCGGCGGTGGGACCCGTCGTCGGGGACGCCCGTTTTCACCGCCGAGGGGCGGTATACGACGCGTGGGTGGACGGAGTGGACCCGCGGGTTTCTCTACGGGTGTCCCCTCCTCCACTTCGACGCGACCGGTGAAGACCGAAGCCTGGATCGCGGCCGGCGGGGGACGGTCGAGGAGATGCCGAGCCACCTCACCCACACGGGTGTCCACGACCACGGGTTCAACCAGATCTCCACCTTCGGGAACCTCCGCCGGCTCGCTCGGGAGGGAAAGGTCTCCGCCGACGACTGGGAGGTGTCCTATTACGAGCTGGCGCTGCGGGTGAGCGGCGCGGTCCAGGCGTCGCGGTGGACCAGCATCCTCGACGACGGCGGCGGCCGGCGGGACGGCTTCGTCCCGTCGTTCAACGGGCCGCACTCGCTGTTCGCGGACACCATCCGGTCCATGCGGGTGCTCGCCCTCTCCTGGCAGCTCGGCCACGTCCTCCTCGGCGAGCGGGATCGGCCCATCTCCCTGCTCGACCGGCTGATCAAGCACGCGCGGGCCACGGCCCGCTACAACGTCTACTACGGCGAGGGTCGTGACATCTACGACACGACGGCCCACGCGGGGCGGGTGGCTCACGAGTCGCTGTTCGACGTCTACGACGGCCGCTACCGCTGTCCGTCGAGCCAGCAGGGCTGTTCGCCCTATACGACGTGGACGCGGGGCCTCGCGTGGATTCTCTGCGGCTTCGCGGAGCTCGGGGAGTTCTTCGAGGCACGGAGCGACAACGAGGTCCGCGAGGCGGGGGAGCGCCCGGCGATCCTCGTGACCTTCCGCCGGGCGGCGGTGGCGACCGCCGAGTGGTACCTCGCCCACAGCTTCGCGGACGGCATGGTCTATTGGGACGGCGGCGCCCCGGCCATTCCCGCCGATGTCGACTATGCGGCCGCGAGCGATCCGTACAACGACCACGAGCCGATCGACTCGTCGGCGGCCGCGATCGCGGGTCAGGGCTTCTGGCGGCTGGCGCGGTGGCTGTCCAAGCGGGGCGAGCCCGACGCGGCCGAGCGGTATGCCGCCGCGGCTCGGAAGGTCGCGTCGACGCTGTTCGAGGAGCCCTACCTTGCGACCGACCCCGACCACGAAGGGCTGATTCTCCATTCCATCTATCACCGCCCCAACGGCTGGGATCGCACCCCGCCCGACCAGCGCGTGCCCTGCGGCGAGTCGAGCCTCTGGGGCGACTACCACGCCATGGAGCTCGCCCTCCTCCTCAAGCGAGAGGCGGCGGGCGAGCCGTCGTTCGCCTTCTTCGACAACGGGTGACCGAAACGGGCCGCGACCGTAAGTAGGCGGAAAAGAATAAGTTGAGCCTATTCATCGGTGCCAAGGCGGAAG
>CAZQQP010000026.1:0-10248 GCA_964595475.1 uncultured Planctomycetaceae bacterium
GAAGCCGACTTCCGCCTTGGCACCGATGAATAGGCTCAACTTATTCTTTTCCGCGTCCTTACATGAAGAAGCGATTGTCACGCTCCGCCGCGTCTCCGAGGAACGCCTCCGCGCCCTCCGCGAGCACCTCGCTCCAGTGCTTGCCGCCTTTCCAGTAGCCTCCGTACTTCTTCTTCCACGGGGCCCACGGGTCCGGCTCCCCCTTCTTCGGTCGGTTGTAGCCCGCCCGCTTCATGTACTCGGACCAGACCTGGCCGCGCTTCCCCTTCTTCTACGAGCCGGTCCAGATGGCGCGTGCGGACATCGGTGCGGTCGAGGACGCCGAGCGTCTCGTAGCACGGGTCGTCCGCGAAAATGAACAGGATGTTCGGCTTCTCGGTTCAGTCGGCGACGACGGAGACGACGACAGCCACCCCTCCAACGAGCCGACCGAGCCACGCGGAACGGGGGAGGCCTCTCATGGGTTCGGTCCTCTGATGCGGCCGTGCGAACGGACGACCGCGGGAGCTTCCCCCCAGAGTCCGTGCTTACAGGGGGCCGCGAACGGCGGGCGGGATCCCTCCTGCCGCAACCCGGGCGACGGAACCCATCGCCCGGAGCGGCGAGAGGGGCAGCGCTCGCCGGCGGAATCAGCCGCCCGCGGCCCACTGGGCGTAGCGCTGGGCGATCTGGGCGCTTTCGGCGTCCCCTTTGTGAAACAGAAAGCGGTAGCGGAAGGTGATGTCCTCGCCCTCTTTCACCTTGATGCTCCCGTCGTGGCCCGAGCCCTTGAAGTAGCTGTAGCCGAACGGGTTGGCCGCGATGAGGCCGTAGTGACGGGCATGCCAGGTGGAGGGGTGGTGGGGGTTGGACGGGTGGTCGAAGATCCCCACACCTACGGTCTTGCCGCGGACCTTGGCCGAGTAGTCCACCCACTTGGCCGACTTGCCCCAGACGGGCTTTCCTGTCACCCCTTCGCTGTTCACGGCGTGGGCGTCCTTGTCGATCCGGAGCTCGGGCCGGGTCCGGATCGCCATGGTGCCCTCCTTCGTGTCCCCGAGCTTCACGGGCCCTTCGGACGCGTGCAGGGTGACCTTGTAGTCAATGTACCGTCCGCCCGGAACCTTCCCGAAGCGAAGGGTTCGCGTGTCCGTGCAAACGACGCTTCCGTCGCTCGCCACCCAGCGGTTTCGCGTCCGGATCGTGTCACCCTCGGCCTCGAGCACCTTCACGTGCTCGATCGTCTCGTCGTGCCAGAAGTCGTGGCCGTTGACTTTGCCGTGGGCGTACCAGAGCGACCGATGGTGGTCGTGGTCCGAGGACTCCCCCTCCACGTCCTTCTTGAAGGGGAAATGCCGGACCATGACGATGCCGTGCGGACCCACCACGGGGTAGTTCACCGGCACGCGCTGTCCTTCGTAGATGTATTCGGTGTACAGCTCGCCGTCGAGCTCGACGCGGATCTTTCCTTTCTTGGGGAGGTGCTCCACCTCGACCTCACCCGGCGCCACCCGCGCGAGCCCGCCGAGGCAAAGAACGATCAGAAGTCCCGACAGACCGAAGGACCGAATCAGACGTCTCATGGATATCTCCCATCTGGAACGGAATCCAAAGTATTGTAACACGGCCCGTGCACCCGCGAAAGCGTGGGCTCGGACCGCAGCGTCGCCGACGCGTGGCTCTCCCGCGACTGCCGCTCGTAGCCACCGCCGTTTGCGAAGCGCCGGGCGAAGGCGCGTCCCGCGCTCACGCCAGAAGCGTAGGGAGGACCCAGGCGTGGATGAGCCAAGTGATCAGCGCTATGCCGATGAGGTTCAGGACGAGCCCCGGTCCCGCCATGTGGCGGATGTTCACGTGGCCGCTCGCGAAGACGATCGCGTTGGGCGGGGTCGCGACCGGCATCATGAAGGCGCAGCTCGCCGCGAAGGCGGCGGGGAAGATCAGCGCGTACGCGTGGACGCCGAGGGCCGGCGCGAAGCCGGCGAGGATCGGAACCAGCGTCGCCGTGGTGGCGGTGTTGGAGGTCAGCTCCGTCAGGAGGATCACCAGCGCCACGACGGAAAGCGTCAGCGCCACCTCGGGGGCGTCCGCCAGCGCTTCCACCTGGGAGCCGAGGAACACTCCGACCCCGTTCATCTCCAGTGCCCGGGCGAGGCTCAAGCCCCCGCCGAAGAGGATGAGGATGCCCCAGGGGAGCTGAGCCGCGGTCGCCCAGTCCATCGCGAACTCGCGGCGCCGAGGGCGGACCGGGATGACGAACAGCGCCACGCCCGCGAGCATGGCGACGCCCGTGTCCGTCAGGTCGGCGAACGGCTTCTCGCCCGCGATCTCGACGTCGGTTATCAGCGGACGGAAGACCCACCCGACTACGGCCGCGGCGAAGACGGCGGCCGTCACCTTCTCCCCACGGCTCACGGGTCCGGGCCGCTCGATCGCTCCCTCGGCGCCCGCGAGCTTCCTCGGGCTGATCGGGTAAAGCACACACGTCAAAAGAACCCATGCGACGGGGAGGAAGATCCCCACAAGGGGCAGGCCGATCCGCAGCCACTGCAAGAAGGAGATCTCCACGCCGCGGTTATCCCTGAGGTATCCCACGAGCACGCCGTTGGGCGGCGTGCCGATGATGGTCCCCACACCGCCGATGGAGGCCGCGTAGGCGATGGCGAGCATAAGGCAGATGCTCAGCCGCCGCGTCCGGGGATCCGCGCTCCGCTCATCCCCCGCGAGCCGGCCGAGGACGCTGGTCGCGATGGGCAGCATCACCAGCGTGGTCGCGGTGTTGGAGACCCACATGCTGAGGAAGGCGGTGACCAGCATGAACCCGCCGATGAGCAGGTGGGGCTGGGTTCCGACGGCACGCACCGTGGTCAGCGCCATGCGCCGGTGCAGTCCCCATCGCTGCATGGCCAGCGACAGGAGGAAGCCGCCCATGAACAGGAAGATCAGCTCGTGGGCGTAGCGGGCGGCGGCGGCCTCCAGCGGCATCGCTCCGAGCACGGGAAGCATCGTGACGGGAAGCAGCGCCGTCACGGTGATGTGGACCGCCTCGGTCAGCCACCAGACGGCCATCCAGACGCCGATGGCCGCGGACACCCGCCCGGCCCGGCTGAACGCCACCACCTCACCGCTGGGGTTGGTATAGCTCTCGGGGAGAGCGAAGAAGGCGACGATCGCCGCGGCCGGGCCCGCGACGAAGCCGGCCCACGCCACCCATTGTTCCCACGGACGGCTCATACCGGTCGCTCTCCGGAACCTCGGACTCCTTGCGTCGCCACCATAGCAAACGCTCCCCCGCCCGGTGTTCTCGGCGGCGGCCGGGCCGATCGGCGGCGTCGGCGGGCCTCGGGCCCCGAGCGGCCACGACGGTCGTTAGAACCGCGCTGCGGCTCTCGCTAGCATCGGCTACGCTTCTCATCGGCCCCAGGTCACGCTTATGCCGTCGACGGCGTACGCCACCACGGCCACGCAGCAGCGCGTGCCGCGCCCCGACGACGGGGCGTGGACCCTTGCGGACGCGCGGTCGGCCTACGGCGTGGACGGCTGGGGCCTCGGCTATTTCGGCATCAACGAGGCGGGCCATGTGACGGTCCACCCGACGCGCCGTTGCCAGCCATCGCTGGACCTGAAGGCGCTGGTGGACCGCTTGCGGCGCGACGGATGGGGCCCTCCGTTTCTCCTTCGGTTTCCCGACGTGCTCGTCGATCGCGTCCGGGAGGTCGACGCGGCCTTTCGCTCCGCGGCATCGGAGCTTGGCTACGCCGGTCCCTGTCGCTGTGTCTACCCGATCAAGGTCAATCAGCAGCGCTCGCTGGTCGAGGAGCTCGGCCAACTGACCGCGACCCACGGCGTCGGCCTCGAGGCGGGGAGCAAGGCGGAGCTCCACGCGGTCCTGCCGTTCGGGGGCGAGGAGGGCTCCCCGGTCGTCTGCAACGGCTTCAAGGACGACGCGTACCTCGAGACGGTGGTGCTCGCTCAGAAGCTGGGAAAGCGGGTCATCCCGGTGGTGGAGCGGCTCACCGAGTTGGAGGGCGTCATCCGCATCGCCGAGGCCCACGGCGTGGAGCCGTTCCTCGGGGTTCGGACCAGGCTCGCCACTCGCGGAGCGGGCCGCTGGGAGGCCTCCGCGGGGCTCCGCGGCAAGTTCGGCCTCTCCGTCGACGAGCTGACCGAGGCCGTCCGCTACCTCCACGCCCGCGGCCACGCCGACGCCCTCCGCCTGCTTCACTGCCACGTCGGATCGCAGATCCCCGACATCGGGAACATCGGCGAGGCCATGGAGGAGCTCGGCCGGATCTACGTGGAGCTCCGCCGCCAATGTCCCTCCGTGGATCACCTCGACGTCGGCGGCGGCCTCGGGATCGACTACGACGGAGACGGCACGGCGAGTGGGTGGGGTGTCAACTACGTGCTGGCCGACTACGCGGCGACCGTGGTCGGCCGCATCAAGGACGCGTGCGACGCCCACGGCACGGCTCACCCGACGCTCCTCAGCGAGTGCGGCCGGGCGGTGGCGGCGCCCCACTCCGTCCTGGTCTTCGGCATCGTCGACGCGGAGCCTCCCCCGACGGACGCGGCCGTCCCGGTCGCTGCCGAGACAAGCCCTGGGCACCCGGCGCTGCAAGCGCTCGCAGCGCTGGCCCACGAGTCCGACCCTGAGGACCTCGTCGGGTGCGCCCGGCGGGCGGCCGCCGCCCATCGGGACGCGCTGATTGCGTTCAACCGAGGCGAGATCGACCTGACCCGACGCGCCGCGGCGGACCGGCTCTACACGCGGATCTGTCACCAGCTTCTCCAAGCCGCGGGGCCGACCGAGACGCTGCCGGAGGCGCTCGCCCACCTTCCGGCCTTCGGCGCCCAGACCTACTACGGCAACTTCTCGGTGTTCCAATCGCTGCCCGATAGCTGGGCGATCGGCCACCGCTTTCCCATCATGCCCATCCATCGGCTGGACGAGCGGCCCACCCGCCGCGCGACCCTTGCGGACATGACCTGCGACTCCGACGGACGGGTGGATGCCTTCGTCCCCGCCTCGGGCGGGTCAGCGCCGAAGGCCGCCCTCGAGCTCCATCCGCTCCGCGAGGAGCCTTACATCCTCGGCGCCTTCCTCGTGGGGGCGTATCAGGAGATCCTCGGCGACTTCCACAACCTCTTCGGCCAGACCCACGCGGCCCACGTCCGCCTCGGCCCGGACGGTCAGCCGCGGATCGCCCCCCTCGTGCCCGGCGACAGCATCAGCGACGTGCTCGGCCGCGTGCAGTTCGACCCGTGCGAGCTCGTTCACAGCTTTCGAGAGCAGGTCGAAGCGGCGAGGGAAACAGGGGCGCTCTCTCAGGAGGACGCGACACGCCTCGTCGGCGACTACGAGAGCGGCCTCCGCGGCTATACGTACCTCGATTGAGTCGACCCTCAACCCCGGCCGCGGTTCGACGGAGAACGTGTGGAAGAAGCCCCTCCGGCTTCGCCCGGCTGCCACGCGACCGCGGCTCGGACGGAGCTCCGGTCGGCACGGCCCGCTTCAACCTCTTGCAACCGCGGCCTCGGGCCGCCAATCGGTTTCTAAGCCGGCTCGCCCTCCTCCGCGAGGTCGACGAAGCCCTCGAGCTTCCGCGACCGAACGGGGTGTTGCAACTTCCGCAGCGACTTCGCTTCCACCTGCCGCACCCGCTCGCGGGTCACCTTGAAGATCCGCCCGACTTCCTCCAGCGTGTAGGTATAGCCGTCGCCGATGCCGTACCGCAGTTTCACGATCTCCCGCTCGCGGTACGTCAGCGTCTTCAGCACCGCTTCGATCCGCTCCCGCAGCATCTCCTGCGAGGCGGTATCGGTCGGGGGCTCCACGGTCTCGTCCTCGATGAAGTCGCCGAAGTAGGAGTCTTCGGACTCGCCGACGGGCCGATCCATCGAGACGGGGTGACGGGAGATCTTCAGCACCCGCCGCACTTCGGAGATGGGCATCTCGGCCCGGTCCGCGAGCTCCTCCACTGTCGGCTCGCGGCCCACCTCCTGGACGAGGTCCTTGGAGATGTTCCGCAGCTTGCTCATCGTCTCGATCATGTGGACCGGAATCCGGATGGTCCTCGCGTGATCCGCGATGGCGCGAGTGATCGCCTGCCGGATCCACCACGTCGCATAGGTGGAGAACTTGTATCCCCGCTTGTACTCGTACTTGTCCACCGCCCGCATCAGGCCGGTGTTCCCCTCCTGAATGATGTCGAGGAACGACAGACCCCGATTTCGGTACTTCTTCGCGATCGAGACCACCAGCCGGAGGTTGCCGCCGGATAGGTCTCGCTTCGCCTGCTCGTACTCCTCGAAGGCCAGGAAGGTGCGGTCGAGGTGGTCGCGGAGCTCCGGCGGCTCGGCCCGGACGAGGTCCCGAAGCCCCGCGAGCTCCTCCTTCATGACGGAGACGTCCTCGGGGTCGTACCGCTGCGGATGCTTGGCGGCACTTTGAATGTCCTGCGAGAGCTTCCCCATCTTCCGGGAGACCGACTCCAGCCGGTCCTTCAGCGGCTGGATCTTGGAGGTGCGCAGCGACAGCTCCTCGATGAGCGTCGCCATCCGCCGCCTCCTCCGCCACATGCGCTGCCGGATCTCCTCCCGCCCATCCGCGGAGAGCTGCTTTCCGCCGTTGAGCTTTTCCCAGTCCTTCTGATTCTGCTCAAGCAGCCGCCTCACCGTCGCGATATTGGGCGGGATTCGGCGGGCGATCCGCTCCTTGGCGTTCTCCTCGTTGGTCGGGATCTTCATCGTGCGGTCGAACGGCAGCTCGCCCGTGGCGACTTGCTCGAGGGTCGCGATGGCCTGCTGGGCACCGTAGTCGTTCTCGAGCACCCGCCGCCGGAAGATCATGCGACAGGTCTCGATCTTCTTCGCGAGGCGGATCTCCTCGCTCCGGCTCAGGAGGCTGATCTCCCCCATCTGCGTCAGATACATCCGCACCGGATCGTCGATCCGCGCGTTGTTCACCTCCTCGAGCGCCTCCTGCAGCGCCGGGTCGATCTCTTCCTTGCCGTGGCCGTTCTCCTCGAGCTCCTTTGGAATGGCGGGCGGGGAGTCCTCCGCAAACGTGATCTTGTGCTCGGGCTGCTGTGTTCCCTCGGTGAGGGGAATGCCGAACCGTTCGAGCCGCGTGAGCACCGCGTCGATGCGGTCCGGCTCCACCAGCTCGTCCGGAATCCGATTGTTCAGGTCGTCGTAGCTGATATGGCCACGTGCTTTCCCCAGCTCGATCAGCTCTGCCACGGCTGGATGGCACTCTGTCATAGTCCTCTCCGGTTCAAGGGCTTGGTTCCCCCACACGCTCACGGCTGCGTCCGCCTAGGCCCCGCTCGGCCGCGGCGTACGCTTGGCCGACGGGTGATCCCTGCTGTGGGCGATGGCGCGTCCCAGCCGATCGACGATCGCGGTGTCGTCGCCTGCTCGCTCGACGCCGTCGCTGTCCAGCTTCTGCCGCTGGTAGGCGCGCTCGGCCCACAGCTCCTTCATCGCTGCGACGGTGGCCGACAGCTTCGCCGCGATCCGCTCGCTGTCGCTGCCGACCACTTGCTCCACCTCCAGCTTCGCGTCGATCGCGGCGCGGAACAGCTCTTCCTCCTCCACCACGGAGCGAAGCTCCGCGGCCTCCAGGGTCGTGTGCTCGGAGAGCCACTCGTGGACCGCCTCGTAAACCCGCCGCATGGTGGGATCGGTCAGGTCGCCCGGAAGCACGGCCTCCTCCAGCGGACAGCCGTCGCTCGTGGGCTCATGAAAGAGCTCGGGTCGACAGAGCAGACAGCCCACCAGCTCCCACTCCGCGTGTTCGATGGCGCTTCGCCGACGGCGCTGCTGGGAGGAAGCATCGCCGCCGCTCCCCCCGCGTGGCTGCGTGGTTTGCCGGAGGATGCGCTCGATGGTCTGCACGTCGACGCGGAGGAGCTCCGCGAGCTTGGCGACGATGAGGCCGCGCCGGAGGGGGTCCACCTGTCGCAGGCCGAGCCGACCGAGATCCTGGATGTATTGCTGAGCGATGCGGACTCGCCCGGCGTCCGTCTCCGCCTGACCGAAGGCCGATCGAAGGCGTTCGAACTGGAAGGTCATGGCGTCGGTCGCCTGCTCGATCAGCGACTGCCAGCGGGAAAGCTCGTGATCCTTCATGAGAAGCTCAGCCGGGTCGAGCCCGTCGGGGAGGACGGCGATCTGCACGTCCACGGGCTCGTTGAAGAACAGCTCCAGGGCCCGGTCGGCGGCCTTCAGCCCCGCTTCGTCCGGGTCGAACACGAGCACCAACCGCTCGCAGAATCGCCGCAGCGTCCGGGCGTGGCCTCGCGTCAGCGCCGTGCCCAGCGTGGCGACCACGTTCGTCGCCCCCGCCGCATGGGCGGCGATCACGTCCGTGTACCCCTCCACGACCACCGCAGTCCGCTGCTGCACGATGGAGCGCTGAGCGAGCTGGAGGCCGAACAGCGTGGCCGCCTTCTCGAAGACCGGTGTCTCGGGCGTGTTCAGAAACTTGGGCTCGTCCGTCTCCCGGATCCGACGGCCGCCGAAGGCGATCGGCCGCCCCAGCGCGTCGAAGATCGGGAAGATCAGCCGATGCCGGAAGAAATCGAAGTGGCCCGTGCCCCTCGTCCGCTCGCGGATGAGGCTGGCGAGCTCGAAGCTTCCCCGGTCCCACCCCGCTCGCTCCACCTGCCGCAGGAGGCCGTCCCAGCCGTCCGGCGCGTAGCCGATCTGAAAGCGATCGACCATCTCCTGGCCGATGCCCCGTTGGCTGAGGTACTCCCGCGCGGCGTTCCCCCGCCGTTCGTCGGCCAGTGCCTGTCGGAAGAACCGCAGAGCTCGCCGGTTGGCCTCGAGGACGCGATCGCGATTGGACCGGCCGGCTCCGCCCCCGCCGCTCGACGCGCCCACCTGGATTCCGGCCCGATCCCCGAGATGACGCAGCGCCTCGGCGAACTCCATCCGGTGGAAGTCCGTCATGAAGCTGAAGACGTCCCCGCCGGCGCCGCAGGCGAAACACTTGTAGATCTGCTTGGTCGGAGAGACATAGAGGGAGGGGCGAGAGTCGTCGTGGAAGGGACACAGCCCGACGAACTCGCTTCCTCGCGGGCGGAGCGCCACATGCTCACCGATCAGTTGGACTAGGTCGGTGGCCTGCTGCACGCGCTCTTTTAGCTCGTCCCGCTTCACGCGACCCCTCTGCCACCCTCGCTGGGCTTGGACACGAAGCCGCGAACGGCTCGCCGTTCGGCGGGCCGAATGGGTGGAGCCCATTCGGCAAACGGCTTCGCCCACACGTGCAACCCCCGAGGCGACGATAGGCCGCCCGGGGGGCGTGTCAAACCCGGCCCGCGGTGTCCGACGATCCACGCCTGCGACGGCTGTGCGAGCGCCATGGGGTCCTTCCCCCGCGGTGGTGGCGGCCGCCGGGGCGGATGCCCACCCGGCGGGAACGGCGGAGGGGACCGCGACGAGCTCGCTCGCGGTGCGCGGCGGCGCGTTCGGGTTGACCGGTCCCCACCCGCAACGTAGCCTCGCTCCGCCTGACCGGTCCTAAGCCGCCGATGTCGACAGAGAAGAAGGAATATTGCGGCGTTTTCGGGATTTGGGGCCCCGAAGACAGCGCCGAGCGTGCTTACCTCGGGCTGTTCGCTCAGCAGCACCGGGGACAGGAGTCCGCTGGCATCGCCGTCAGCGACGGGCGGACCATCCACAGCCACACGGGGATGGGGCTCGTCACGGACGTCTTCGACCAGGCCAACCTCGACGCCCTGCCGGGGAAGGCCGCCATCGGCCACAATCGATACTCGACGAGCGGCTCCTCGGTCTCCGCCAATGCCCAGCCGCTGGTCCACGCCTTCAGCGGCGGACAGGTCGCCGCCGCCCACAACGGGAACCTCGTCAACGCGGGTGTGCTCCGCCGTCGCTTCGAGGAGCAGGGCCACATCTTCCACACGAGCACGGACAGCGAGCTCATCCCGCTGCTCCTCGCCGCCCCGGATCACGTGGAGAAGGCCGACCCGCTGTACCACGTGCTCCAGCACCTGCAGGGGGCCTACAGCGCCGTGCTCCTGATGCCCGACCGGATCGAGACCTTCCGCGACCCTTGGGGGTGGCGCCCGCTGGTCATCGGTTGGTCGCCGGATGGGTTCCCCTGTGTGGCCTCGGAGACCGTCGTCATGGAGGCCCTCGGCGCCACCCCGCTCCGCGAGGTGGAGCCCGGCGAGATCGTCACGCTCGACGACCGGGGCATCTCCACGCGACGCTTCGCGGAGCGGACGACGCCCG
>CAZQQP010000026.1:10258-20057 GCA_964595475.1 uncultured Planctomycetaceae bacterium
CTGCATCTTCGAGCACGTCTACTTCGCCAATCCGTCGAGCCGCCTCTTCGGCGACACGGCGCAGGTGGTCCGCCAGCGCCTCGGCGAGCGCCTCTCGGCCGAGGCGCACGTGGACGCGGATTGCGTCATCCCGATGCCCGACTCGGGACGCTCCGCGGCGATGGGATACGCCGAGGCGAGCGGCATTCCGCTCCGGGAGGGCATCGTGCCGAACCGCTACGTCGGTCGCACGTTCATTCAGCCCACGCAAACGGGGCGGGATCGGGCGGTTCAGCTGAAGCTCAACGTGGTGGACGAGATCGTTCGGGACCGACGGGTCATCGTGGTGGACGACTCCATCGTCCGAGGGACCACCACCCGCGGGAAGATGGCCCAGCTCCGACGCGCCGGCGCCCGCGAGATCCACTTCCGGATCGCCTCACCCCCCATTCGTCACCCGTGCTATTTCGGAGTGGACTTCCCCGATCCGGAGCAGCTCATCGCCAACCAGCGCAGCGTGGAGGAGATCCGCGAATACCTCGGGGTGGAAAGCCTCCATTTCCTTTCCCTCGAGGGGATGCTCGGCTGTGTCTCCCAGCCGGCGGGCCACTACTGCACGGCATGTTACACGGGCGAGTATCCCGTCGACGTGAGCCAGCCCACGACCAAGCTCGACCTCGAGCCCTACCAGCTCAAGATGTTCACTTGAGGGGCTCACTCGGCGTTTCGGGCGTGTCCTCCCAGTGGACGGGGAGAAAGCGGTGTTACAATAGAGCTTCCGGAGTCCTGCGGAGGCCGGCCGGATGCAGCTCATGAGCTGGCCATTGTCGAGGCTGGGCACGCGCTTCAGCCTCTTTTTCGAGCCCTACCGACGACGGGTGATGCACTCCGCGCTCGGCCGGTTCCTCGATCGCCCGCTGGACCTGGCGGTCGGCCTCGTGGAGCCCGACGGCACGGAGCGACACCTTCCGTTCACCGCGGAGGGTCGCCTGTTCGACCGGTGCGAGCAGTTCGAGCGGGCGAACTCCATCACCTTCCGCGGGCGGAGCCGAAGCGCGGGGCTTCGATTCGAGCTGAACTTCCACTCTCCGTTCTACCCCCAGGACGAGCCGCTTTGCTTGCTCCCGGCCTTCTACGTGGAGCTGCGGGTCACCTGGTCCGGCGACGTGCCCGCGGAACGGGTCCCGAGGCGGGTACGCTTGTTCTTCCGTCTCCAGCGGCCCGAGACGGCGATCGAGGCGCGGGACGGGCACGTCGAGCTCGACTACACGGTGCCCCTTCCGCCGCGGACCGAGGGACCGCCGCCGGAAGCGACGGCGGCGACGGCCCGCGTTCGCGAGCGGATCCAAAGCCTCAACGCGAACGCATCGCCGACCGAGGAGACGCGGGGTGGGAAGGGGCTCACGCTCGACCTCCCGGTCACGGCGGACGGCAGCGGCGTGAAGTGGCGCTTGGTCTGGGCCGCCCACACGGGGGACCCGGTCCTCGCCACGCCGAGCGGCGAGCCCATCTCGCTGCGGGCGAGCCGCCACTGGCCGACCCTCGACGCGGTGCTCCACGACGCCATCGAGCATCGGGACAAGCATCTCCTCCGCTCGCGCCACTTCGAGAAGGCGCTGGAGCAGGCTCCGCTGTCCCGGTCGCGGTGGCACATGTTCGTCTTCGGGTTTCAGAACTACCTCACGACCACCTTTTGGGGCGACGGAGCGTCGGGGCCGTGGTTCAGCAGCTGGGACGGAGAGAACCTCCGCCACTCCACGATCGAGGCCGAGTACCGCAGCGCGCCGTTCTACCTCGCGTTCTGGCCCGGGCTTCTCCGCCACCTGCTCGGGGAGTGGATGGCCCGCGGTCGGGAGCACGCCGCCTCCGGCGGCACGGTGCCGGCCCCCTCGCTCGGGCGGGACCTGACGGCGGGCGAGCCCACGGCGGCTGCGACGGAGGGCCGTCTCGACGATGCGGCCAACGTGCTTCTCCTCCTCCAGAGCTACGTGCACTGGACCGGCGACGTCACCGCTGTCGAGGCCCACGGTGGGGCCGTTCGCGGCTTGGCGGCGTATCTCACGGGGGCGGACGCGGACGGCGACGGCTTTCCCTCGGAGCAGTCGGTCGGCATGTCTTGGCTGGGCCCGGCGCGGAAGTGGACGCGACCCGCCATCAAGCGGGTGATGGCGATGAAGGCCGCCGCGGACCTTCTCCGCCGCGTGAGCGGCGACGACGAGGCCGCCCGCCTCGAGCAGGCGGCCGACGCGTGCATCCCCCGGATCGAGGAGGAGGCATGGCGGACCGACCACCTGGGCCTCTGGGCGGCGGACCCGCTGACGGGCGTGGTCGAGGTGGATGCGCTCGCGAGCGAGCGAGTGGACGCCGGGGAAGGCGGAGACGCTTACTCGATCGAAACGGCGGACGGGCTCCTGCTCCCGCTGATGGCCGGCCGCCCCATGCCTTTCGACAGGCAGCGTCTCCGGACGGACGTGATGAGCGCTACGCGAGAGACGCTCACCCACTACGGCTGTGCGCCGACCTCGCACGGAGGGGTGGAGGTGTCGATCAGCACCAATGTCTGGCGGGACCTTGCGGCGAGCTATCTCCACGCACCGCTGCCGCGTCTCGACGGCCACTACTGGGACCTCCAAGTCGCCTCCAATACGGGCTGGCAGAGCCACGGCTTCCAGGACGTCGACACGGGACGCCCCACCCATGGCGGCTCACGCGGGGCGGCGACGGTGGGCTACTTCGTCGCCGGGCCCCGTCTTCGCATCGACCGCCTCGACGGCGACGGCGTTCGGGTCGACCCCGCTCGGCACCGGCCTCAGCGGTGGCCGCTGCTTGCGGTCGCGGATTGGGACGCGGGGCGGATTCCCGTCTGTGTGGTGGACGAGGCCGGTGCCGTCAACATTGAAGGATCGGTGGGTGCGGTCCACGTCGACGGCGATCGGCCCGCCGAGCCGTAGCGACGTGGGCACCGGAGAACCGCGTCGGGCGGGCCGCCCGCATCCCGGCAATCGCTCCACCTTCGACTTGGACGGCGAGCCCATGAGGGAGACCCGATTCGACGTGCTCGTGGTCGGCGGCGGCCACGCGGGTGCCGAAGCGGCGTGGGCGGCGGCCAACGCGGGTCGGGCCACGGCGCTGGTCACGATGGACCCGAACAAGATCGGGCAGATGTCGTGCAACCCCGCGATCGGCGGGCTCGCCAAGGGACAGATGGTCCGGGAGATCGACGCCCTCGGCGGCCTGATGGGCCTGGCGATCGACGCGACCGGCATCCAGTTCCGCGTCCTCAACGCGTCGAGGGGACCGGCAGTTCGCGGGCCCCGCGCCCAGGCCGACAAGTATGCCTACGCACGAGAGGTCCGGCGGCTTCTCGGCACGCGGCCGAACCTCACCATCCTCACCGGCACGGTCGAGGCGTTTCGCATCGAGCGGGGCCGCTGCGTCGGCCTGACCTACACACCGCCCGCGGATCGCCGCAGTGGATCCGCTCCGCTCCAGCTCCACGCCGACGCCGTCGTCCTGACCACGGGGACGTTCATGCGGGGACTCATGCACACGGGCGAGGCGAAGACGAAAGGCGGGCGGACGGGAGAGAAGCCGGCGATGGGCATCAGTCGCCAGCTCGAGCAGCTCGGCTTCGAGCTCGGACGGCTCAAGACGGGAACGCCGCCGCGGCTGTCGGCGGAGACGGTGGATTTGAAGGGGCTTCCGCGGCAGACCGGCGACGCGCCGCCCCGTCCGTTCTCCGAGATGACGGGGGCCGAGGAAGCCTACGGCGATCCGGCCTACACGCGGGTCGGCAATGGCGTTCCCGTTCTCGAGCAGCGGCCGTGCTGGATGACTCGGACCCACGAGTCCATCCACGATCTCATCCGGGCCAACCTCCACCGGGCGCCGATGTACAACGGACAGATCGACACGGTGGGGCCCCGCTACTGCCCGTCGATCGAGGACAAGGTCGTCCGCTTCTCCGACAAGCCCAGCCACCACGTCTTTCTGGAGCCCGAGTCGCTGGAGACGGAGGAGCTGTACTGCAACGGCATCGCCAGCTCCCTGCCGTCGGACGTGCAGGAGCGGATCGTCCGGGGTCTGCCGGGCTGCGAGCGGGCGAGGATCCTCCGCTTCGGCTACGCGGTCGAGTACGACATGGTCCTTCCCTACCAGATCGACGTCACCGGGATGACCAAGCGCTTCCCGGGCCTGTTCCTCGCCGGACAGATCAACGGGACGACGGGTTACGAGGAGGCGGCGGTCCAGGGTCTCGTCGCGGGGGCCAACGCCGCGCGGTGGAGCGAGGGGGAGAACCCAATCCGCCTCTGTCGCGACCAGGCGTATATCGGGGTCCTGATGGACGACCTGGTCACCAAGGTTCCGCAGGAGCCCTACCGCATGTTCACGAGCCGCGCCGAGCATCGCCTCGCGCTGCGTGCCGACAACGCGCCGCAGCGGCTCACCCCGCTTGGGCGCGAGTGGGGCCTGGTCGACGATCGGCGATGGGAGAGGCACCGGAAGCAAGCGGATGCCCTGGCTTCGCTGAGGGAGGTCCTCCGGACCCGTCGGGACAACGGCAAGCGGTTGTACGACAAGGCGAGGCGTCCGGACATGGGCGCCGAGGACCTCCTTGCGCGGCTTGCCGACGAGCCGCTTCCTCCGGCGGCCCGCGAGCCGTCGCTGGTGGATGTCCTCCTCAGCGAGATCAAGTACGAGGGCTTTGTCGAGCAGCATCGGCGGGAGCGCGAGCGGCTGAAGGAGCTGGAGCACGCCCCGTTGCCCACGGACATGGACTACGAGCGCCTCACCGACCTGCGCCTCGAGGCCCGGCAGGTGCTCAACCGGTTTCGCCCCGCCACGCTCGGGCAGGCCGGCCGACTCGCGGGCGTGAACCCCGCGGACCTCACGGTGCTCCGCATGGCGGTCGGGCGGCGGTAAGGAGGCGGAAAAGAATAAGTTGAGCCTATTCATCGGTGCCAAGGCGGAAGTGGGCTTCCGCCTTGGCACCGATGAGACGGCGAAGCCGATGATCGAGCAAGCGCGACGTCCGTAAATGCCGGGATCTACGGCCGTCGGGGCATCGCAAATGGTTCGCAGCCCACGCCAAAGCAAGGAGGCTTCCCGCTCCTGGCTTTGGCGTATAGGCTCAACTTATTCTTTTCCGCCTCCTTAACCGCTCCGACGGCGCGATCTCGCGGTGGGGACGCCGCGACCGCTTCGCCTCGCGTCCTGGACGCGGCAAGGGCCGGCCGGCAGAATCGCCCTTCACCGAGGCCCGGCGGTCTAACTGGATAGGCGGTGCTTGGCGAACTGGATCGGGACAGCTCGGAGCCGCTTGGTCCACGGGGCCACGGGCCTCGCCCGGTGGCTGCTCGCGCGTGAACACGTCTTTCTTCTGATGGTCGCCGTGCTCATCGGCGTGGTCGGCGGCTACGGCGCCGTCGGCTTCCGCCTGGCGATCAACCAGATCGAGCACGTCTTTTTCGGCAGCGACCAGGCGAGCCTCCTCGAGCGCGTGGAGGAGATGCCCAAGTGGGCGGTCTTTCTCTGTCCCGCCATCGGCGGGCTCATCATCGGGCCGATCGTCCACTTCTTCGCTCAGGAGAGCAAAGGCCACGGTGTTCCGGAGGTGATGGAGGCGACCGTCCTCCAGGGGGGCGTCATCCGCCCACGAGTCCTACCCGCTAAGCTCCTCGCGTCAGCCACATGCATCGGCTCCGGCGGATCCGTCGGTCGAGAGGGCCCAATCGTCCAGATCGGGTCCACCGCCGGGTCCATCGTGGGACAGATATTCGGGGTGTCGGAGGACCGCTTGCGAACGCTCGTCGGGTGTGGTGCGGCGGCCGGTATCGCGGCCACCTTCAATGCCCCGATCGCGGGTGCGCTGTTCTCCGCCGAGGTCATCCTCGGGGGCTTCGGCGCCGGGACGTTCAGCCCGATCGTGCTCTCCTCAGTCATGGCCACAGTGGTCGCTCGGTCGTGGTACCAGGAGGCGTATGAGCAGCCCGCGTTCGGTCTTGCGACCTTCAGTCTGCACGGGGCCGAGGAGATCGCGTTCTACATCGGCCTCGGGGTGGTCGCCGGGGTGGTCGGGGTCACGTTCACTCGGGTCCTCTACGCGAGCGACGATCTTTTCGAGTGGCTCCGGATTCCCGGGTATCTCAAGCCGGGGATCGGCGGTGCGATCGTCGGCGCGATCGCCATCGGCTATCCCCAGGTCCTCGGCCTCGGCTACGAATCGATCGAGATGGCGATGTCGCGGGATACCGAAGACGCACCGCGGTGGACACTCCTTGCGACCCTGCTCGGCCTGAAGATCCTCGCGACGAGCGTGACGCTCGGGAGGGGCGGATCCGGCGGGATCTTCGCGCCGTCCCTGTTCATCGGCGCCATGACCGGGGGGCTCGCGGGAGCGGTCATCAATCAGATGTATCCGGGAACCGTCGGCCCGCCGGGCGCTTACGCGCTCGTCGGGATGGCGGCCGTCGTTTCCGCCACCACGCACGGGCCCATCACCGCCATCGTGATCGTCTACGAGCTGACCCGCGACTACCAGATCATCCTCCCGCTGATGACGGCGTGCGTCATCAGCATCCTCGTCGCTCGACGCCTCCTCGGGGACTCCATCTACACGCTCAAGCTCACCCGCCGTGGCCTTCGCATCGCCCGGGGACGGGACGTCACGGTCCTCGAGTCGCTCCGGGTACGGGACATCGTCAGCAGCAGCGTGGACAAGCTCCGAGCGGGGGCCACCTTCGACGAGATGCTCGAGATGTTCCAGCGCAGCGCCCAGAGCATCCTCCCGGTCGTCGCGGACGGCGACCGCTTGCTCGGAATCGTCCGGACCGACGATCTGAAGCGCCACATGTCGGACGTCCAGGTCGGCCCGCTCGTCGTCGCCGCGGACGTCATGAGGCCCCCGCCCGCGGTGCTCTATCCCGAGGAAGATCTCGAGTCGGTGCTCGGCCGTCTCGCGGCCGACCCCGACGAGGAGGTCCCGGTCGTCGCCTCGGACGACGCCGCTCGCCTCGTCGGCCTCGTCTCCCAGAGCGATCTGCTCCGCCGCTACGAGACCGAGATCCGACAGCGACGCATCGCCGGGTAGATCCGGGTCCGAGCGGCCCAGAGTTGCCGGGTTGTCGGAGGTCGGCCCGATCCGCATGATGGACGCCGGTACCCGTGGAGACTCGGACGAGGAGGTAAACCATGCAATGGGTTACCCGGCTGTTCCGTGTGGCGTTCGTTCTCGCCGTCGCCGTCGTCGCGGCACGCGGTGCGGAGGATGCGGATCGCCCCAACATCATCCTTTGTATGGCGGACGACCAGGGATGGGGGGACGTCGCCTACAACGGCCATCCGGACCTGAAGACGCCCGCCCTCGACGACATGGCGTCGGAGGGGCTCGTCTTCAACCGCTTCTACGCCGCGGCGCCCGTCTGTTCCCCGACCCGCGCCAGCGTGCTGACGGGCCGCCACCCGAACCGCATGGGTGTGTTCAAGTGGGGCCACACGCTCCGTCCCCAGGAGGTGACGGTTGCGGAGGCGCTCAAGCGGGCCGGCTATCGCACGGCCCACTTCGGCAAGTGGCACCTCGGCCCGATGCTCGCGGGACGACCCGCCTCGCCCGGCGAGAGCGGCTTCGACCATTGGATCTCCAGCCCCAACTTCTACGACCTCGACCCGCTTTTCAGCCGAAACGGCGAGGTCGTGGAGAAGCAAGGCGAGAGCTCGCTCGTCACGATGGGGGCCGCCCTGAAGTTCATCCGCGACGAGGCGGAGAAGGACCGGCCCTTCCTCGCGGTCATCTGGTTCGGCTCGCCCCACGGCCCCCACAAGGCCGCTCCGAAGTACCGGCGGATGTACAAGGACTTTCCGAAGCCCGTCCGCAACTACTACGGCGAGGTCACGGCCATCGATGACGCCGTGGGGCGGCTGCGGCGAGCGCTGCGGCGTCTGGGCATCGCACGGAACACACTCCTCTGGTACACCTCGGACAACGGGGCACGCTCGCCGGGGTCCAACGGCGGCCTCCGGGCCCAAAAAGGGACGCTTTGGGAGGGGGGCATCCGGGTCCCCGCCATCATCGAGTGGCCCGCGAGGATCTCCGAGCAGCGGACCACGGACTTGCCGGCCAATACGGTGGACATCTATCCCACGCTCCTCGACGTGGTGGGGGTGGACGTCCCCGACCAGCCGAAGCCGATCGACGGGACCAGCTTGCTCCCGCTGATCCGCGGGGAGATGGCCGAGCGATCGAAGCCGATGGGCTTTTGGCAGTACCCCGGAGACGGCCGCGGCGTCCACAGCCGCCGAATCCTCCAGAAGATCCGAGCCGCGCAGTCGAAGGGGAAGGAGGTCTTCCCCGGCCCGTGGGATCAGGAGCCGGCCAAGATCGCCAAGACCTACTCGCCGGATCGCCGTCCCGGCCACGCGGCGTGGATTGATGGGGATTACAAGCTGCACCGCATTCCCAAGGACGACGGCGGCGCCGAGTATCGGCTGTTCGACCTGGAGGACGACCCCAAGGAGCAGAAGGATCTTTCCGACGACCAGCCGGATCGGGTAGAGCGGATGAAGAAGGGGCTCAAGCAGTGGCAACGCTCCGTGGTCGGAAGCCTCAACGGCAAGGACTACGACTGACGGACCGGCTCACGCGTCCGCCACTTGAACACGCATGCCGTCGTAGCCCACCCGCACGTAATCGGGGAGCTCCCTCTCGAGCTCCGCGTGTCCGATGTCGTGGGCCATGTGGGTCAGGCACGCCACGCGGGGACGCACCCACTCGACCACCTCGAGCGCCTGGTCCACAGTGAAGTGGGTCGGGTGATGACGGTACCGCAGCGCGTCGACGACCAGCACGTCCGTGCCTTCGAGCTCCGCCCACGACTCCGGCGGCACGCGGCTGACGTCCGTGCAATAGGCGAGGCCTCCGATCCGAAACCCGACGATCGGCAGGTGGCCGTGGAGAAGCCGGATGGGTTGCCAGGCCCGTCCGGCGATGGGGAACGGCCTTCCGGCCTCGATCGCGTGGGGGATCAGGCTCGCAACGAAGGACGGATTGCCTCCTTTGGGCGGGTCGAAGATGTAGCTGAACGTCTTCCGGAGCGTGTGAAGCACCCGCGGTTCGCCGTAGATGTCGATCGGCTGGCCCATCACGGCGTTGAAGCGTCGGAGGTCGTCCATGCCGAAGATGTGGTCCGCGTGGCTGTGCGTGTAGACCACCCCGTCGATCCGGCCGACCTGATGGCGGAGCATCTGGTGGCGAAGGTCCGGCGTGGTGTCGATCAGCACCGTGCGTCGCGGGGAGACGCCGTCGTCGTACTGAACCATGGCTCCGGGTCGATCGCGTCGATCCCGGGGATCGTCCGACGTGCAGACCTCGCACCAGCACCCGATCATCGGCACACCGGCGCTGGTTCCGGTTCCGAGAAGGGTCAGCTCGAGCGACATGGGCGGATAGTTTAGCGGCCCCTCAGCCCGCGGCGAAGCTCCTCGAGGCGTGCCCGGGCCCGTTGCGACCGATCCCCGTCGAGCGGTCTTCCGCCGAAGCGAACCTCGTAGAACAGCTGCACGAGGTCGAGCGTCGGCTTGAACCGCTCCGGTTCGTTTTCCGCGAGCTGGTTTGCGAACGCGGCGGGCGGCTGCCACACCGGCTTGGGATAGCCGGCCCGCTCGCACATCCGCAGCATCTCCACGTAGAACGCGAGCTCGTGAGCGAGCTTGGAGCTCTCGGGGGAGGAGGGGTCCTCCCATGCCTCCCGATTCAGCACCGGCTCGAGGAAGGTGCTGTGATTGAAGCCGAAGCGGAGCACTTCGAAGTTTCGGTTGGCGCGAA
>CAZQQP010000026.1:20067-25282 GCA_964595475.1 uncultured Planctomycetaceae bacterium
GTCCGCCAACGCTCGAGCCGTCCGCGCCACCGCGCCGACGAGCGACCCGAGCTTCGTGAAGAAGTTGCTCTGGGTCTCGGCGTTGTACCCGAGCACGCGCTGGATCCAGAGAAACTCGGCGTAGTCGTAGTACTGCCGCAGCTCCAGGTACCAGCTCCGCCCCGGTCCGGTCGTGGGCGTGTTCGCGGCCGACGGCGAGGGGTCGAATTCCACCCAGCGTCCCTCGTCCACCTCGACCTCGCACCACGTGTGAGCGTCCCTGCCGCGCACCACGTAGTACCCGCCCGCCTCGTTTACCTCGTGAGCCCGATAGCCGTTGACCAGCCGGGCTCGCATGCCGATCGACCGGAGCATCGCGCACATCCCCGAGGCGAACTGTTGGCAATAGCCCCTTTGGGCGTCGAAGAGGAAGTGAGCGATGGGTCCCTTGTCTTCCGCCTCGGGCACCGCCAGCGTGTACTCATAGTTGTCCCGCAGATATTCGGCGATGGCGGCCGCGATCTCGCGGTCCTGATCCGTATGGAGCGCGCTCGGGTCCCGGCTCAGCCCTCGCTCCGCGAGGATCTCCTCGGTCCGCTCGCGGATGCGTGGGTTGGCGATCACGGGGCCCCGGGCGTAGCCGGTGGGAACCTGTTCGGTGGTTTTCCGCTTTGGACTGCTCACGGACTCCACGACGTACTGAACACGGCCGTCGATGCCGTCGGGCACTTCCAGGACGTGGTCGGCGGGGTTGAACTGAATCCGCTCGATGGACCCGTCGACCGACCAAATGCGCGCCGGCGTCCCCGCCGCGAACAGCTTCTTCTCCGTGGGCCGCCGCAGACTGATGGTCTGGCGGAGGATGTCCGCATCGGTGGGAGGCTCGCGAAGCGTCGTCGGCTCGTTGCTGCGAAGGTTGTACTCCCGCCGCATCTGCTGGAGCTCACCGGAGCGAACCCACCGGTGCGACCGCTCACGATACTCGTCGACCACGGAGCCGCGGAGCAGATAGCTGGACCCCTCCGAGCTGACCCGGCGGCCGTTTCGCTCGAACTCGACGGTCATCACCTTGGTGTGGGTGGGGATGACGCGCCCGGCCGACAGCTTCACGCTGGAGCTGAAGCCGCTCATGGCGCGATTGTCGTAGTTGCCGGCGTAGCCGCCCCGCAGCGCCCCGATGGCCATCGCCGCCCCTCGCCTCTTTTGGGCCGTCTCCGCCGGCGCCCGGGGGAGCACCACGAAGGCCAACACGCCGACGAGCGCGCAGCCCGCCAAGCAAACGCCGCCGGCCACGTGGTAATGCCGTCCGTGCCGGCGTCCGGAGACCGCCTTGAGGCGGAGCGGCTGTCGCTCGGCGGGCGCCTGCTTCTGATGGGCCGCCTCCGCCCGGTCGTGGCTCAGCTTCACCTGGAACAAAATGACGGTCCAGATCACCGCGGCGACGTTGAAAAGAAGGAGGACCGCGTAGAGGAGATGCACGCTGATGATGGCGCCGCAGACCATCTGCACCATGTTCAGCGCGATCAACTGCACCCAGTCTCGATTCTCCTTCTTGTCGTAGAGCTTGATGATCTGAAGCAGCGCCGTGTAGTGGCCGAGTATCGGGATCAGCATCGGCTCCTCGCTGACCGCCACGCGGACGAGGAGCCAGGCGCTGGCCCCGAAGACCACAAGGTTCAGCATGCCGCGGGGCAGCGCTTGCCCCCGCGGCCCCTCGACAATGTACCAGCTCAACGCCCCGATGGTCCCGCCGATCAGCGCCGTGAGCGGGCTCTGCTCGGCGATGCCGTACGAGACCACGCCGAGCACCGCTTGGACGTATGCCAGCCGCTTGAAGGTTCTGACCAGCCTCATGGGATCGCTCCCTACGCCGCGGACGAGGCGGACGGCCTCGCCGCCTCCGTCTCGGCCATCCAGCCCTCGCTCTGGTCCGCGGGAATCCGAAGCGCCTGCCTGGGCCCGATCGTCCGGTCGGCCGGACCCGCGTGGACGATCAGCCAGAAGGCCTGCCGGTAGCCCGGAAGCTCCGTGGCGTGCTCGACGGGCCATTGAAGATCGATCTCCGCGAGCGCCCGAAGCATCTCCATCCGGTGCCACCGGCTGTGGCGGGGCGGCCACGTCGGCCCGTTCGCGCCGACCACGCACAGACCCACCTCGAAGCCGTCGCGATGGGCCTCGCAGATCACGGAGGCCGCGAGGCTGATGGCACGCTCCGCGATGTCCTCCGAGCTCCGCTGCTCCGGGCGGAGATCGAGCAGCACCATCAGTCGGGTCGGGCTCAGCCGGGTCATCTCGCGGGTGAGCAGCTCGCCGTGATGGGCGGACCGCTTCCAATCGATGTTCTTGATCCGGTCGCCGTGCTGATACTCGCGAAGGCCGATGAACTCCTCAGAGCCACCCGAGTGGTTCCCGGGCCGCGTCCCGGACGGCTCGCGAGCCCGAACCTCCGCGAGCAGGCGTCTCTGGAGGCGGTGGAGGCGCGGGTAGACCACCGTCTGCTGGGCCTGCTCGAAGACGACGCGCTTCTCCACGAGGCCGAACGGAAAGGTCGTGCTCAGCTCGATCCGACGCAACCCCACGCGTCCCCGGCGGGCCGCCCAGCACGCCGCCTCCGCGTAGGTGGCGGCCCGCGGGCCGAGGTGCAGCAGCCAGCCGTGGGGCTCGCCCCGCAGGGCACCGGTCGCGGGCCCGTCGAGCTCGCGGAGAAGCACGCCGAAGGTGGGCATGAACCACTTGCGGTTGGTGAGGCGATATTGCAGCACCATCGGCTCGTCCACCACGCCGGGCGATCGGGCGAGCCGTTGGACATCCATGCCGCGGAGCACGGCGCCGCTGCCGAGGACGTTGGTGAGAAGTCCGCCGACGAGGAGCCCGAAGACGGCGAACAGGAGGTTCACCTGGCTGCTCATCGCGGCCAGGCCGACGAAGGTCGTGACGATGATGTAGAGCACCGCCGCGAACTTCGGAACGTATCGACCTCGGACCCTCCTCGCCGGGGAGGGAGGGGCGTGGGGCGAGCGGTTGGCAACGGTCTCCACCAAATCAGGCCCTCTCGATCGGCCGGGATAACGCGGCCCACAGCGGATAGTGGTCCGAGCAGTAGGGCGCGAAGCCGCTGGTCTCCACGTTCGCGTCCACCACCGACGGGGCGAGCGAGCGGTCCACGAAAATGTGGTCCGCCCGATGCGACGGATGGCCCGTGGAGACCGTGTGCTTCGGCCAGTGAGGATGCACGTGGTGGTAGGCGTCCAACCAGCCGTCCGTGGTGAGCCGCTCGATCACGTCGCGGGGCACCTCTCCCCCTTGCTCGGCCACTTCCGATTGGATGTCCGGTCGGGCGGCCGCGAGATCCACGGGGTCGTACGGCGCGATGGCGTTCAGGTCGCCGAGGAGGATGGTGGGGAGAGTCGGCTCTTCCGCGAGGATGCCGAGCAGTGCTTCGAGCTCGGTATAGCGCTGGCGACTGCGATCGGCGCGAAAGCCGGGGGGCAGGTGCGCGACCACGATGCGAACGGAGGTCTCCTCCAACCGCACGATCGCCACGCTGCAGCGCGTCCGATCGCAGGGTCAGGTTGACCATCTGCTCGACCGGCCACCGGCTGAGCAGGGCCGCGTGGTGGCGGGACCGGGCGGACTCGGCCACGGCGTGCTCGTAGCCGAGCTTCCTCGCGAGGTACGCGACGGTCGCCGGATTGTCCGCCTCGACCAGCCCCACCACGTCGCCGTCGAGGTAGCCGAGCATCTCCCGGATCGGATCGTGCCGGCCGAGGCCGCCGTCGAGGATGTTGTAGGTGACCACGTTGTAAGCTTGCGCCGCGTCGCCGAGCATGCCGCCATTGTAGTGGAGGCGTTGCCCTCGTGAACCGGCGAGCGGGGCGAGCCGCTTGCCTTGGTGGGGGCGTGCTCCGACAATCCCGGCCTCGCGGACCGGCGCCACGCGAGACGGCACAGGAGCTATCTGTTGAACGACGGCGGAACGACCACTGGTCTGCAGCAGCCCACTCGGGACATCAACATCGCCCGGACCGCTTCCCTCGTCAGCCCCCGCGAGGTCGAGGCGGCGCTGCCGCTGGATGAGGGAGCCCATTCCGCGGTCCTCGCCGGCCGCGAGGCCATCCAACGGATCCTGTCGGGCGAGGACGCCCGATTTCTCGTGATCGCCGGTCCCTGCTCGATCCACGACGAGACGGCGGCGCTCGACTACGCGAGGCGGCTGAAGGCTCTCGCGGACGAGCTGAGTGACCGTCTCTGCGTGGTGATGCGTGTCTACTTCGAGAAGCCCCGCACCACAGTCGGGTGGAAGGGGCTGATCAACGATCCGCACCTCGACGGCAGCTTCGACATCGATACCGGCCTTCGCCTCGCCCGGCGCCTCCTTCTGTCGATCGCGGATATGGGCCTTCCGGTGGCGACGGAGTTTCTCGATCCGATCACGCCGCAGTACATCTCGGACCTCGTCAGTTGGGCCTCCATCGGCGCTCGGACGACGGAGTCGCAGACCCACCGACAGATGGCGAGCGGCCTCTCCATGCCGGTCGGTTACAAAAACAGCACGAACGGCAACCTCCAGGTCGCCATCGACGCGTTTCGGGCCGCCCAGCAGCCCCACGCCTTCGTCGGCATCGATCACGACGGGCGGACCGTGGTGGTCCACACGCGGGGCAACCCGTGGGGCCATCTCGCGCTGCGAGGGGGAACGGGTCAGCCCAACTACGACGCCCAGGCCGTCTCGGAGGCGGGGCGAGCGCTGGCCGCCGCCGGACTGCCCTCCGCGCTCGTGGTGGACTGCTCCCACGCCAACTCCGAGAAGCAGCCCGAGCGTCAGGAGATCGTCTGGAACAACGTGCTCCAGCAGCGGGCCGGCGGCGACCGGTCGCTGGTCGGGCTCATGCTCGAGAGCCATCTGAGGCCGGGGAAGCAGAAGCTCGGCGATGACCCGTCGACCCTCGAGTACGGCGTCTCCATCACGGACGCCTGCATCGGGTGGGACAAGACGGAGGAGCTTCTCCGAACCGCCCACCGCATGCTCGGGGAAGGCTGATCCCAAAGGGGCTCCTTTCTCTCTCCCACGCCGGCGGCACGGAGCTTCGGCGGGCGGCATGGGGCGACGCGGCAGCGACGGCTCGGCCGGGGCGGCCCCGCGAGAGAGCGCCGGAGTGGATGCCATGGGGTTGTACCGCCACCTCGCACGCCCGCTCCTTTTTCACTTGGACCCCGAGCGGGCCCACCGTTGGAC
>CAZQQP010000027.1:0-297 GCA_964595475.1 uncultured Planctomycetaceae bacterium
CCGCCTTGGCACCGATGAATAGGCTCAACTTATTCTTTTCCGCCTCCTTATCGCACCTGTTTCCGCAAGCGGCGGATGGCCCTGCCGAAGTGCTCGACGGCGCGGGTGCGGTCCTTTTCGTTCGGATACCTCCCCCGTTCCTTGTAGAACATCCGCTGGCTCTCGAGGCGGTCGATCAGCGCCCGGGCGTCCTCGGCGGAGCGGATGGGCCGGTCGCCGACCTTCACGCGGACGGCGGCGGTGTGGGCCCTCGCGTCGGTATCGAGGGCGTCGATGGGCGCCCCCTTTCCTCGCGCC
>CAZQQP010000027.1:307-15815 GCA_964595475.1 uncultured Planctomycetaceae bacterium
CCGAGACCCGACGGTCGATCCGCCACGTCCGGACGCGGCCGTCGCGAGAGCGCTCCGGCTCACCGGCGAGGGCGGCGCCGTTCCGAACGACGGCGAGGCTCTGCAGCGGCCGCGGGCTTCGCAGCTCGGCGCGGACGTGGACCGTCCCTCCTTCCGGCGGGAGCTCCACCGTGCCGCCGGGGCCCACGTCGTTCACCGTGAAGCGGAGCAGCGGTCCGCTCGTGACGAAGACCTCGCCCTTGTCGAAGGCACGCTTCCACGCGTCGAAGCGGCGGTCGTCGCCCACGCGGACGTAGGTCCGCACGCTTCCGAGGAAGGGCTGCCAGGCGTCGCGAGCGGGATAGTTCGGGAGGTCCGTCCCCGCCGCCGGCGGGCGGATGAAGCCACAGTTCATCAGGCGATACCAGAGATCTCGCTTGTAAATGAAACCGTTGGAGATCTCCCAGTAGTCGACGGCGCCGAGGACGGTGTCCGCGACGGCCGTGGGGTGGCTTCCGAGCTTCGCGCCGTGGGCGACGCCCGCGAGGCCGCCCTGGGAGCGGGCCTCACGCATCACGTCGGCGAACACGGGGACGTTCACCCGCGGTGCCTCGGGGCCGAGCCCACCGGTGGAGATGGGCTCGATCACGTCCGTGAGGCCGAGGAGGTTGATATGGCCCTGGGCGGTGTCCCGGTGCTCCTCGCCGGGGACCAGGAGGCGGTCGCCGTCGGAGCGGCGGCCCGCTTCGCCGAACGCGTACTGGGTCGCCCAGACGCCGGCGCCGCCGTTGCCGCCGCTGAGGATGAGGAAGTGGCCGAACGCGAGGCCGTCGGCGGCGAGCATGGTGAGCCAGCGGCGGTCCGCGGAGCGACGCGCCCGGTTGTAGTGCAGATGCTCGTCGCCGGCGTGCCAGCCGTCGGCGGCGATGTCGCTCCAACGGCGGAGCTCGACGGTGAGCGACACGCTTCCGTCGCGGACGCGACCCTCCTCCCGAGCGGGGAGGTACTCCAGGCCCTTGGCAACCGCGACGGAGACCTCCTCCGCGCCTTTCGGAAGTTCGACGGGGACCGGGCCGGTTCCACGGGTGTAGGTGATCGTTCTCGACTGGTTTTTGCCCTCGTGGATGGAGACGAACCGGAGGCCGCCCTCCCCCACCGCCGGCGGCTGGTACGCCTCGCCGTCGACGCGGAGGGTGAACCGCGCCGCCGTGGGCTCGCCGCTGCTCCGCTCCTCGACACGGAGGTGAAGGCGAGGCTTGTCCGACGCGGGCGTCGCCCGGCCGAACTCATGCGTGGTCCGGGTCGACTCGCGGCCGGCGGACGCCTCCCCGCTTCCCTCCAGCGCCCACTGAATGCCGTTGGTCAGGAGGCGGCGAACCGCCGAGTGCTCCATGTCCTTCGGGCCGCCGAGGGTGGAGGCGAAGACACGGCCGCCCCATTCGTTCTCCCACGTCCACGCCACGGGGTCGGTCTCCTCGCGGGCGAGGCGGTGCGTGCCGAAGCGGTTCTTGAACACGCCCGCCTTCTCCCGCCGGCCCGTACCCATCAGGAGCGGGTTGGCGTCGTCGGGGAGCTCCACGATGTACAGCGGCGACGGCACCTCGAAGCGCTCGCGGACGCCCTTGAGAATCGGGTGGCCCTTCGCACCCGCCCGCCGGCGGACCTTCGTCCCGTCGTCCATGTGGATGTAGTAGCGCGTGCCGAGCACGCGCTCGCCGAACCCGTCGTTCCACTTGGCGAGCGGGTGGTCTTCCGGATAAAGGAAGGCGTGCGTGCTCGTCCGGAGGCCCACCACGGGGCGGCCGGAGCGAACGTAGTCGAGGATCGTCTCGAGCTGCTCCCGAGGCAGCGTCAGAAATCGCATGAAGAAGACCGCGAGGTCCGCGTCGGCGAGGGCGTCGAGGCCCGGGAGGCCCTTTCGGTTCTGCTCGGGGTCGTAATCGGTGGTGACCACCGTCGTCCGGAGGTCGTGCTTCGCCCGGAGCGTCTTCGCGAACCCGGGCATCGTTTGTTGGGCGTTGTAGTGGTGGGTTCCGACGACGAAGACGACGTGCGGGGGGTCCGCGCCGTGCGACGGGGAAGGCAACAGCAGCGCCGTGGTCGCGACCAGGATCAGCGTGGCTCGGGGAAGGTTGGGCATAAGCATTTCTCCGTCATTCGAGGTCGGGACCGCGGCAAGCCGCGTGCATGGCGGTGTCACCGCCCTGCGGGCTCGACGACCCGGCACCGCACTCGGCCCAGCGAGCCGAGGTCACCGACGTACGTGCCGACGGCGGGGCGTCCTTCCTTCCGGCTCGCCCGGTAGATCTTCCCCACCACGCCGGTGAGGACGACCTCTCCCGATTTCAGCGGACGGCCGTGGGCCGCCCGCTTCTCGGCGAGCCACCGCACCGCCTTCAGCGGGTGACCCATGCCGGCGGTGACCGGCGCCTCGCTGAACGTCTCGCCGTCGACGATCAGGCGGGCCGTGATCGCCTCGACCTGAACCGTCGCGGGCGACCTCCCCTTGCCGAGAACGTAGCGGTGAGCCCCCACCCCGTCGGCGATGAGGTCCGCCGCGGTGGGCCTGGCGACGGTCGGGTCGTAGCGCAGGTCCGCGAGGTCGAGCGCCGGGTGGACGGACCGGATCTTGCTCCGCAGCTTTTCCAGCGTCTCGGGGGGCCGCCCCACCGCCTCGTCGAGGACGTAGGCCACCTCCACCTCGGCGTGGAACCTGTGGAACACGCCCGCGGAGACCGACTCGCCGCGGGGCACCCGCATGGAGCGGAAGAGACGACCGTAGGCCGGCTCGGTCAGCCCCCGGGCCTTTTGGGCGGACGCCGACGCGAACGCGACCTTGTACCCCGTGGGCTCCAACCCGGCCTCGACGAGGCGATCGACCAGACGGTGCTGGACCGCGTAGGCCTCCTCCACCGCCAACCCGCCGAACGCCGCGCTCACCGGCGAAACCGGCCGACCCGTGCGGCGAACGCGCATGAGGTGCTCGACGACGGCACCGCGCTGCTCCGTCGCGCCGCGGTCCGCCTCTTTCGGCTCGGATGCACACCCGCCGAGCGCGGTCGCGACGAGCAGACCGACGCAGAGAACCCCTCGTGCCGGTGTGGGCCGTCTCATCGCAAGTGCTCCGAAGAAGGTCGGCCGGAGCCGCGGTCCGGGCAACCTTTATGCGGATGGAGCGTCGCGAGTGCAACCACCTCGGAGGCCCGTCGTCCGCGGGGCCGCGTCTCCGTGGAGGCTCGGCACGGCGGCTCGCCCGTGTGCAATAATGGAGCTTACGTATCCGTTTCCCGTCATCTCGTCGACTTTCGGGAAGGACGCTCGCGAAAGCCGAGGTGCCCATGCAGCCGAAACTTCCGACGTGCACCCCCACTCTTCGTGGTCGGTCCACGCTCTTGCTCACCATCCTCGTCCTCGCGGCACCTGTCGCGCTGAGCGGCTGTGCCCCGTCGAAGTACCGCAAGGACGCGGACGAGACTGCCCACGGGCTAATCGACCAGAGCCAGCGCGAGGCCGTCGGAGAGACGGAGCCGTTCACCATCCAGCGGCCCGCCGAGGCGTTGCGGCGAAAGCTCCTCGGCAAGCAGGCGCTGCCCACGGCGAGCCCCGCGTCCTACGGAGCACACCGGATCGAGAAGGTGGACCACTGGCCGGAGAAGGGGTACCCCGCCCCGACGGAACAAGGCGGCAGCCCCGTGGGCCTTGTGGAGAAGGGCGAGCCCGTCGAGCTGACCCTCGCCGAGGCCCTCCAAGTGGCGGCGCGCAACAGCCGGGAGTATCAGGCGCAGAAGGAGCAGGTGTTCCGCACCGCGCTGGCGCTGGACCTGGAGATCGACAAGTTTCGAAGCACCTACACCGGCATGCTCGAGAGCCTCCTGAGCACGGACCAGGGAGGACCGGGCACCGCCCAGAGCGGCGTGGAGAACACGGGGGAGCTCGGCCTTTCCAAGAAGCTCGAGAGCGGCGCGGAGCTCAGCACCCGCCTCATCGTGGACCTCGCCAAGCTCCTTTCCTCCAGCGAGGCGGAGTCGGCCGGCGTGGCGATAGACGCCTCGATCACGGTGCCGCTGCTCCGGGGGGCGGGCCGCCACATCGTCGCCGAGCCCATGACACAGGCCCAGCGGGACCTCATCTACGCCATCTGGGAGTTCGAGCGGTTCAAGCGCCGCTTCGCCGTGGAGGTGGTCGACAGCTACTACAGCGTGCTTCGTGCCCACGACCGGGTGCGGAACACCAGGGCGAGCTATGAGAGCCAGGTCGCCTCCACACGGCGAACGCGGGCGCTGGCCAAGCGGGACCGAAAGCCACAGAAGGCCCTCGACCAGGCGCGGCAGCGGGAGCTCAGCGTCCGGAACCAGTGGATCAGCGCCCAGCAGAACTACGAGGACACCCTCGACGCGTTCAAGCAGAAGCTCGGCCTCCCGCCCGACGCGGCCGTGACCACGGACCGGCAGGAGCTGAAAAAGCTCCATGAGACAGTCGGGAAGCGGCTCCGCGCCGCGGTTCCGAAGGCGTCCGGCGGGAAGGGGGGATCGGTGCCGCCCATCGGGGCGCCCGTCGAGCTGGAGAAGCCCTCGAAGAAAGAGGGCGGGCCGTACGAGCTGAAAGAGCAACGAGCGATCGAGCTGGCGTTGAAGAACCGGCTGGACCTCCGGGTGGCGCGGGCGAAGGTCGAGGACAAGCAGCGCAAGACCGTCGTCGCGGCGGACGCCCTGCGGGCGGGGCTGGACCTCACCGGAACGGCCTCCGCGGGTGGGCGCCGGTCGCTCGGGTCCGCCGGGCGGTCCGACGCGGAGCTTCGGCCGGAGGAGGGCTTCTACAGCGCCGGGCTCGAGGTGGACCTGCCGCTGGAGCGAACCAGCGAGCGGAACGCTTACCGCAACGCGCTGATCGACCTCCAGGAGGCGGTTCGGGCCTACCAAAAGACCGAGGACGAGGTGAAGGCGGACGTCCGCAGCGACCTGAGATCGCTTCTCGACGAGCGGGAGACCTACACCATTCAGATCGTCTCCGAGCGTGTGGCGGAGCGTCGCGTGGAGCGGACCGAGACCTTCCTCCAGTTCGGGCGGGAGGGCGTCTCCGCCCGCGACGTGAACGAGGCCCAGACGGACCTCCTCTCCGCCCGCAACAACGTGACGGAGGCCCTCATCGCCTACCGCATCTCGGAGCTGGAGATCCAGCGGGACATGGGGGTGCTCCGGGTCACTGAGAAAGGCCTGTACGATGAGCTCGACCCAAGCAAGCTCGAGTCGTAGCGAGCGGAACTGGACGCGCCGGGTCTGGCGGTGGGGTGTCGTGCTCGGCGTCGTGGTCGTCGGCGTGGGCATCGCCGCGACCGTGTCGAGCGCGCCGAGCCCCCCTCCCGCGAACCACGCCCTCACCAGGGTCCAAGAGGGGTCGCTGGAGATCGGCGTCTCCGCCTCGGGCTCCGTCAAGAGCGGCAAGGCGGCGGTCATCAAGAACAAGGTGGAGGGGCGCCACGCGATCCTCTGGATCATCGAGGATGGGACGCGCGTAGAGAAGGGAGACAAGCTGCTCGAGCTCGACAGCTCCGACCTCGAGGATCGGAAGGTGAACCAGGAGATCGCGGCGGAGACCGCGAAGGCGAACAAGATCACCGCGAAGCAGAACCTGGAGATCGCCAAAAAGCAGGCCGAGGCGGACGTGGACGACGCGCGGGTGAGCCTTCGGCTGGCGATCCTCGACTTGGAGAAATACACGGGCGTGGACGTCCAGAAGCTGTTGGCTCTACCAGAGACACGGGCGAAGAGGATGGACCTGCCTGCCGTGGCTCGGAAGCTGGAGCAGGTCGACTGGCAGAGCATCGACTGGTCGAAGTATCAGACGGGCACGGAGGGAAAGTACCAGACGGAGCTGGAGAAGGCGCAGAACAAGATCATCATCGCCCGGTCCGAGCAGGAGCGGGCGAAAGACACGCTGAAGGGCTCGCGCAAGCTCGCAGAGAAGGGTTACATCACGGAGAACGAGCTGGAGGCGGACCAACTCGCGGAGAAGAAAAAGCGGTTGGACCTCTCCGTCGCCAAGAGCGAGAAGCGGCTGTTGGAGAAGTACACCCGCAAGCGGAAGGTGGCCGAGTATGTCAGTGCGGTCAGCCAGGCGGCGTTCGCCCTGGAGAAGGCCAAGCACAACGCCGACGCGAGCGTGGCGGACGCGAAGGCCAAGCTCTCGGCGCAGACCGCCAAGTACAAACAAGAGAAGCGGAAGCTGGCGAAGATCAAGCGGCAGCTCGAGCACTGCGTGGTCCGGGCGCCGAAGGCCGGAAAGGTCATCCACGCGCAGACCCGCCGGCGGCGGGAGCCGCTCGCGGAGGGGGTGGAGGTTCGCGAGCGCCAGGAGCTTTTCCGCATCCCCAACGCGGGGAAGATGGTCGCCGAAGTGGAGGTCCACGAGTCGAAGGTACGCCTGGTCCGGGCGGCGATGGGTCGATCCGGACGGGTCCGAGCGAGGATCACGACGGATGCGATCGCCGGCAAGTCCTTCCGTGGTCACGTCAAGAGCGTGGCGACCATGCCCGACGCCCAGCGACGCTTCGTGAACCCCGGCCTGAAGGTCTATACGACCAAGATCGGAATCGACGATCCTTCGGGGAGCCTGCAGCCGGGGATGAGTTGCAGCGCGGTCATCGTGATCAAGGAGCTCAAAAGCGTGGCCCATCTTCCCATCCAGTGCGTCAGGCGGGCCAACGGCCGGCAGTGGGTCTATGTTCTCGGCTCCGACGGGAAGCCGGAGCCGCGAGCCGTCGTGACGGGGATGGACAACGACCGGCAGGTGCGGATCAAGAGCGGGGTCGAGGTGGGCGAGCGGGTGCTGCTCAACCCGCCCGCCGAGCTTCCCGAGAAGGTGCGGAAACAAGCGCAGCGTGGAAACAAGGAGGGGAACAGGCCGCCGAGAGGACAAGGCGGAGCGGACCGACCGAGAGCCGGTGGGCAGGACCGTCGCCGTGAGGACCGAGGAGGCGAGCGGGACCCGGAGCGCGGGCCGAGCCCGGAGGCCGGCGATCGAACCGATCGCTCCGAGGAACAGCGGAAGGAGCTGAAGAAGCGCGGCAAGAACGTGTCGGAGGAGAAGCGCCGGAGGAAGATGCAGAGACGGGCGCAGGGGGACAGCGACGGCGGAAAACGCGCCGGTGCGGAGCGGCGAAGCAACCGAGGGAGCGGGGGTGAGGAGTGACCGAAGCCGCCCGCGGCTTCGGTGCGGTGCTTCGGTCGACGGACGGGTCGGCCCGGTGGACGGTGACCGACTCGTGCGAAAGGGCTTTCCAATGAACAGGACGGAAGCAAGCTCGGAGCAGCGGGGAATGCGGGCGACGCGAGGCCGTCGGTGGGTCTGGCCGGCGGGTGTCGGCACGCTCGCGGTCGGCACGGTCGTCGCGGCGGTGGTCACCGGCGGCAAGGAGCCGTCGGCGGGGCACGAGCTCGTCCCCGCGGAGCGGGGACGGTTTCGGGTCACCGTCCGGGGCTCCGGCACCGTCAAGAGCGGCGACGCCGTCGTCATCAAGAACAAGGTGGAGGGCCGCCACGCCATCCTCTGGCTCATCGACGACGGAGCACGCGTGGAGAAAGGGGACAAGCTCCTCGAGCTCGACAGCGCCGACCTCGAGGACAAGAAGGCGAACCAGGAGATCGCGACCGAGACGGCGAAGGCCAACAAGGTCACAGCGGAAAAGAACCTGGAGATCACGAGGAAGCAGGCCAAGGCGGACATCGACAGCGCCCGGGTCGACCTTCGGCTGGCGATCCTCGACCTCGAGAAGTACACGGGTGTGGACCTTCGAGCGCTTCTGGACCTGCCCAAGACCCAAGCCGAGAAGATGGACCTCGCGACGATGGCGAAGAAGATCGAGCGGGTCGACTGGCAGCGCATCGACTGGTCGCAATACCAGAAGGGCACGGAGGGGAAGTATCAGACGGCCCTGCAAAAGGCGGAGAACGAGATCACGATCGCCGCGGCGGAGCGGCAAAGGGCGACGGACAAGCTGAGAGGGTCGCGCGTCCTCGAGAAGAAAGGCTACATCACGGCGAACGAGTTGGAGGCGGACGCGCTGGCCGTCAAGAAGAAAACCCTCGACCTTTCCGTAGCGAGGAGCGAGAAGCGGCTGCTGCAGCGGTACACCCGCCAAGCGAGGGTGGCGGAGTACGTCAGCGCGGTGGACCAGAAAGCGTTCGCGCTCGAGAAGGCGAAGCATCACGCCGAGGCCAGCGTGGCGGACGCCAAGGCGAATTACTCGGCCCAGACCGCGAAATACGAGCGCGAGGCGCAAAAGCTCGCGGAGATCAAGCGGCAGCTCCGGCATTGCGTCGTGCGGGCCCCGCGGGCCGGAAAGGTGCTCCACGCGACGCCGTCCGGGGGGCGGCGCCGAGAACAGCCGCTCGCCGAAGGGCTGGAGATCCGCGAGGGGCGGGAGCTGTTCCGGATGCCCAAGTCGGAGCGGCTGGTCGCGGAGGTCTCCGTCCACGAGTCCGCCGTGCGGCTGGTGCGGTCCGCCCTCCGTCGATCCGGGACGGTTCGCACCGAGGTCACTACGGACGCGATCGCCGACAGAACGTTTCGCGGCCACGTGCGGAGCGTGGCGACCATGCCCGACGCCCAGGGCGGCTTCATGAACCCTGGGCTCAAGGTCTACACCACGCGGATCGCGATCGACAAGCAACCCGACGCCCTCCAGCCGGGGATGAGCTGTCGGGCGAAAATTGTCGTGAAGGCGTTCGACGACGCGGTCCACGTGCCGCGCTCCTGTGTGGTCGGGACAGCCGCGGGTCCGCGGGTGTATGTTCCCGGCGCGAACGGGGAACCGCAGCCACGTCCCGTAAAGGTCGGGATGGAAAACGATGGACGGATCCAGATCACCGAGGGCTTAAGAGCGGGCGAGAAGGTCCTCCGCCACCCGCCCCTCTCGGACCCGACGCGGGGCGACGGAACGGGAAACGAGGGAGGCCGGGCGACGAGGGATCGCGCCGGCACCGCGCCTCCGACGAACCGGAGCGGGACACATGGCTGACGCGACGAACGACTCCGTGGTGGTCCTCGAGGACGTGACCAAGGTCTACCCGATGGGGGATACCGAGGTGCAAGCGCTCGCCGGGGTGTCCGCGGCGATCGAGCGCGGGGGCTTCTGCGCCATCATGGGCCAGAGCGGATCGGGCAAGAGCACGATGCTCAACCTCATCGGCTGCCTCGACCGGCCGACCGCGGGGCGGTGCGTGATCGAGGGGGAGGACGTGGCGACCCTCGACGACGATCATCTGAGCGAGCTGCGGCTGAGGCACCTCGGGTTCATCTTCCAGAGCTTCAACCTCATCCCGCAGCTCACACTGCGAGAAAACATCGAGATGCCGCTGTTCTACCTCGGGTGGACGGCCCGCGACAGCGCCGCCCGCGCCACGGAGCTCGCGGAGATGGTGGGCCTCGGTGAGCGGCTGAACCACCGTCCGGCGGAGCTCAGCGGGGGTCAGCAGCAACGCGTGGCGATCGCCCGGTCACTCGCCAACGACCCACCCATCGTCCTCGCGGACGAGCCGACCGGCAATCTCGACTCGGCCACAGGGGATCAGATCCTGGCGCTGCTCGAGCAGCTCAACCAGGAGGGACGGACAATCGTCATGGTCACCCACGAGCGGTCCGTGGCGTCGCACGCGAAAAAGCGCTTGCACATGCTCGACGGGCAGATCGAGCGGGTGGAGACGGGCGAGAACGAAGAAGCGACGCCCGCGGGGCAGACGCGATGAGACAGGCACGCTTTTTCCGCCATATTCGCCTCGGGATCAAGAGCCTGCTCCTCCACAAGCTCCGGTCGATGCTGACCATGCTCGGCGTGGTCTTCGGCGTCAGCAGCGTGGTGGCGATGCTGGCGGTGGGCCAAGGGGCCAACCAGAAGGCGCTAAAGCAGATCCGGAAGCTCGGTTCCCACAACATCATCCTGAAGTCCGTCAAGCCCACCGAAGCGGAGAAGCAGCAGAGCCGGACCAGCGGGCGGTCGCTGACCATCGACTACGGGCTGACGTACGAGGACCTGGAGCGCATCCGGACGTCCTACCCCGCGGTGAAGCGGACCGTGCCCGCGAAGATCATGGGGAAGGACGCGAGGCTCGGCCGGAAGGCCATGGAGGTTCGCCTCGTCGGGACGACGCCGGGGTGGTTTCGCCTGGTGCGGAGGGAGCAGCTCGCCGGCCGGACGCTGACACAGGACGACATGGAGGATCGGGCGGCGGTCTGTGTGCTGTCGGAGCGGGTGGCGAGGAAGCTGCTCGCCGGCAACCAAGCGATCGGTGCCCGCGTCCGGGTCGGGGACAATACCTACCTGGTGGTCGGGATCGTCCGGACGGAGTCCAACAGCGGCGCCGGCGGGGTTCAGACACCAGACCGACGGACGGACGTCTACATCCCGCTGACCACGGCACGGGAGCACTACGGGGATGTGGTCGTCAAGCGACAGAGCGGGTCCATCAGCCGGGAGAAGGTGGAGCTGCACCAGATCATTGTGCAGGTGGGCGCGACGGAGGCGCCATCGGCAAGGTCCGCGGGCGTGCTCGGTGGCCTCTGGGGCAGGCGGACCGGGAGGACCTCCGCGACGGACAACGTCGTGCCGACGGCGGACGCGATCCGGACAGGCCTCGAGCGGTTCCACTCCAAGCCGGACTTCTCGGACCAGGTGCCTCTGACGCTGCTCGAGCAGGCCGAGGAGACCCAGCGCATGTTTAATATCGTGCTCGGGTCCATCGCGGGCATCAGCCTGCTCGTCGGGGGCATCGGCATCATGAACATCATGCTCGCGTCCGTGACGGAGCGAACGCGGGAGATCGGCGTGCGACGCGCGGTCGGCGCCAAGCAGCGCCAGATCGTGGGTCAGTTCCTCATCGAGACGATCGTCCTCTCCACCCTCGGGGGTCTCGTGGGCGTCCTCCTGGGCGTGGCCATCCCGTGGGCCGTGGAGCGTTTCGCGGACATGCCCACCGTGGTCACCGGGTGGTCGATCGCGCTGTCGCTCGGCATCTCCGTGGCCGTGGGCGTGATCTTCGGGCTGTACCCCGCCTATCGGGCCGCGACCCTCGACCCGATCGTCGCCCTTCGTCACGAATAGCCGGAAGACCCCCTTCCGGTCGCGAGTGGACACGCTGTCCGTGGTTGGATCGACGGAAGCGATCGCTGGAGTGGCACGCGACGTCGTGAATCGACCGCCTGTCGCGTCTCGCTGAGTGGGCTCCGTGACAGTGGCTTGAGGGGCGTGTGCTGCATCCCGAAGCGAGCCCGCCACCACGGGCAAGGCCGCGGACGGCCTTGCCCGTGCCACCCAAGCGAAGACGACGGTGGCGATACCGAACTGGTTCACGGCGTCGGGTGGCACGGACACGGCCGTCCGCGGCCTTGTCCGTGCGAACCGGAACGGCCGGGCCTCACTCGTGGCGGAGCGCCACGATGGGATCGAGCATGGCGGCGCGGTAGGCGGGGTAGAGGCCGAAGACGACGCCCACGGAGCCGCTGATGCCGAGGGACAGCCCCACGGACCAGAGCGTGACGTCGGTGGGCATGTCCGCGAAGCGCTCGATCGCCAACGGGATGAGGAGGCCGAGGACCACGCCCAGGAGACCGCCGACCACCGAGAGGACGAGTGTCTCGATCAGGAACTGGCCGACGATCTCGGAGCGCCGCGCGCCGATGGCCCGCCGCACCCCGATCTCCCGTGTCCGCTCCGTAACGGACGCGAGCATGATGTTCATGATGCCGATGCCCCCCACGAGCAGGCTGATGCCCGCGATGGACCCGAGCACGATATTGAAGATGCGCTGGGTCTGCTGGGCCTGACGGAGCAAGGTCAGCGGCACGGACATGACGTGGTCCGCCATCTCGTGGTTCTGCTCGAGCATGCGGCCGATCGCCGCGGCGGTGGGCTGGACCGCGGCGCGATCTCGCACCCGGACGAGGATGCGGTGGAGCTCCACGTGCTCACGGCTGACGGTCCCGCCCGTCCGACGCACCAGCATGTCGCCGATGCGCTCGCGGGCCGTGCTCAGCGGAATGTAGATATCGTTCGCCTGGTCCGGCGTCTGCACGTCGCCGCCCGTGTTGGACTGGCTCTCGACGATTCCGACCACGCGATAGGGCTCGCCCCCGATAACCACCGCCTGACCGAGTGCCCGGTGGCGGCCGAAGAGCCGACGGGCGAGGTGCTCGGTGAGCACGCAGACCGCCGCCTTCCGCTCCTGGTCGAGCGACGTCAGGACGCGGCCCGCGCGGAGGTCGCGCTGGACGAGCCGGAACCAGCTCGGGGTCGTCCCGATCGCCCGCACATCCTGGGCCACGTCGTGGAAGCGGGCCTTCTTCTTGGCGATCTTCGCGGGGGCCACTTGCTCCACGGCGGGGTAGCTCCCGCGGATCCGGCGGAGGTCCGCGTAGGTGAGGCCGTAGGAGAGGGTGAGGGCCCCCTGTTGGTTCATCTGCTTTTGTTTCTGGGCCTCGGGCTTCTTGGACCGCAGGATGATGTTGGTGGCGCCGAGCTTGCGGATCTGCTCCATGGCCTGCTGGTTCGCGCCCTGGCCCACCGCCAGCATGGCGACCACGCTGCTGACACCGAAGACCACGCCGAGCATCGTGAGGAGGGAGCGGAGCTTGTGCAGGAGCAAGCTCTTGATGCCGAGCTGGATATTTCGGAGCAAGCGAAAGTTCATGAGCGCATCGCCGGCAGGCGTGGCGGTGCGTCAGGAGTCGCCTTCACCCGACTGGCTCCCGGCGCGGGCCACCGCGGAAGCGGAGCGGTCGTTCGACGCGTCCTCCTCGTTATCCTTGAGCGGAGGCGTGAGGAGCACCTTCTGTCCCGGCTCGAGGCCGGCCTTCACTTGGACCACCTTGTTGTTGTCCAGCCCGAGCTTCACGGTCTGGGGCACGGGCCCGTCGGGACCGGGCGTGAAGACCGTGGGCTTCCCCCCACGCTGGACCACCGCCTGGATGGGAATGTATGTCGCCTTGTCAAACCGCTTCACGATGATCTCCGCCTTCACGCTCATCCCCGGCCGGAGCTTCCCCTTCGAGTCCACCACGATCTCGCACTCGTAGACCTTCTGGTTGGACGCCCGCTGGCTCGCGTCCGTCTCGGGCAGCCGGTTGACCTTCCGCACCTTCCCCGTGAACTCGCCGGCGCGTCCGCTGCTGGTGATGCGGGCGGGCATGCCCGCTTCCACCTTCTGCACCACGGACTGGTGCAGGTCCACGGTCGCGACCATGGCCTTGGACGACGGAAGCCGGAACATGCGCTGGCGCTCGTCCACTTCCGCCCCCTCGCTGATCATCTCGTTCCAGTCCTGCTCCGGCTCGACGTAGACCACCACGCCGTCCTTGGGCGCCCGCACCGTGCACGCGGCGATCTGCTTCTTGACCTCCTTCAGCCGGCTCTGGAGCTGCTTCAGCTTGGACTTCTTCGCCTTGAGGTTGGCGCGGGCCTCCACCAGGTTGCTGCGGGCCTGGGCCTTGGCCTGGGTCTGGGCGAACTGCTTCTGCTTGAGGTTGTTCCGGAGGTTCGCGAGCTCGCGCTGGAAGGTGAAGGTGCGGAGCAGGCGAAGGTCGCCGCGGGCCTGCTGGAGCTCCGACTCCACGCGGGTCTTCTCGAGCTCGTCCGCCTGGAGCTCGTTCTCCGTGATGTACCCCTTCTTCGCGAGCTTCTTCGAGTCGGTGAGGCGGTCGGCCGCCCGCTCGAACTCCGCCTTGGAGACCCGGATGGAGTTCAGCGCGGACTGGATCTCCTGCTTGTAGCCGCCCTTCATCGCGTCGAGGAGGCGCTGCATCTCCCGGTCGTAGTCGGGATTGTTCGTGGTCGGGATGTTGTTGAGCTTCTCGATCCGCTCCATCACCTTGCTGTTGGAGCGGTTGATCTCCTCGGGCGAGGCGCCGAGGTAGCGACGGAAGTCCAACCGGGCGAGCTGAAGCTCAACCTCCGCCGCGAGCTTCGCCGCCTCGTTCTTCTGCTTGGTGATCTCCAGTTGCTGCTCCGCGGAGATCTTCTCCGCCCGCGCCTTCTCCACGTCGATCAGCAGCTGCTCCTTCTCGTCCTCGAGGCTCGACGCGTCGAGACGGGCGAGCACGTCGCCCTTCTCCACCACGCTGCCCTGCTCGATCAGGCTCAGGATCGTGGTCTCCCCCTCCACCTGGTTGCGGATCACGGTGGCCTGCTCGCTGGAGAGGTCCCCCTGAGCGAGGACGCTGATCGTCAGCGGACCTTGCCGGACCCGTGTCACCGAGCCGTCGTCGGCGCTCACGGAACGATCGCCCGAGAGCGTGGTGACGCCGAGAACCGCACCGAGAGTGAGCACCGTCCCCACCGCGGCGAGGCCGACCCAGCGACGGCCGCGGCGGCCGTCGCTCGACCGCGTGGCTCCCTTGGTCGGCGGATTCGACATGGCCGAGCCTTTCTTCCTTCCGTCGTGAAAGCGCGATCCACGGTTCAACCGGCAAGCACGGGGCGCACGCGGGCGAGATCCCGCCGCGGCGAGGCGGTGGGCCTCCTCGCCCGCGGTCACGTGCCACTTTCACCATTTTTCGCCTCGCCGGCGTCGGTCTTCTCGCCCTCGCTCTGCTTCCGGAGCTTCTCGATGTGCTCCCGAATGAGCTGCTCGCGCCGGTCCTCTCGCTGCTTGAGCTTCTTCCGCAGTCGCTCGATCTTGTCTTGGAGGCGGTCGAGGCGGTGCTGTCGGATCTTCTGCCGGACCTCGAAGTACTTCGCGGCCGTCTTCCGCAGCTCCTTCTCGTGACGCTTCGCCTTCTCCGGGGGAGCCTTCTCCAGCTTCGCGACGAGCTCGCGAGAGCGTCGCTGCAGCCGCGCGGCGCGGACGTAGAGGTCGAAGCCGACCGGGTCGTCCCGCTTCTCCTCGATCACGTGATGCACCCGACCGCGGTGCTCGTGGAGCTTCTTCCGGAGGCGCTTGGGGTTCTTCTCGCGAAGCTCTTTCAGGTGCTCCGCGAGCTCCGGCTTCCACTGGTCGATGATCTCCAGGAACAACGCGATCTGATGGTCCGTGAGCTTCGGGGGAGGCTCGTCCTTCTCCTCCTCGTCCTTGTCGTCGTCCTCGTACTTCTCGTGCTTCCCGTCCTTATCGTGCTTCTCCGCGTCGCGGTCACCCTCGTCGGACTTCTCCGCGACCGAGGGCGCTCCGGCGATGAAAAGGGCGAGGAGGACACCCAGCACAGGGGTAGCGAGATGGTCTCGACCGATGTTCATGATCGTTTCCTCGATCTCCGCGAGGCAGGGTGGACCGGAGGGGCGCCGGCGCCCGCGCCGCTCATCGGGAGCTGAAGTCCGCTTCGAAACGCTCCAGCGCCTTGGCCCACTCGGGCCGCGGCGGCTCGCTGATGCCCCGCCCGTTTCGCCGCGTCGCCAGTTGCACTTCCCGCACCTCGCGGGCGATCTGGTCGATCCGCGCGTCGATGGCGCCCGTCTCTCGAGAGGTCCGCTCCAACGCCGCGTCGACCTGCTTCACCTCCCGTGCCAGGACACCGTTCGGAACGGTCAGGGGCTTCTCCGAGTCCG
>CAZQQP010000027.1:15825-25118 GCA_964595475.1 uncultured Planctomycetaceae bacterium
TCGGGCGTTTCCGAGGGGAGCACCACCCACACGACCGAGGCGACCAACGCACAGGCGGCGGCCGCGACCCCCGACCACAGGCCCAGAGACCTCCGTTGGCCGGCGAGCCGTCCCGCGGTCGACTCGAACACACGCTCGGAAAGGCCCGGCGGCGGCTGAACACCCATCGCACGCGACAGGCGCTCGTCCACCGGCCCGTAGGCGCTTTCCAGCTCCTCTTCTCGTCCGAGCTGCCGCTTCATGGCCGCCTCCGTTTGGGGCTCGCGGGCTTCGGCCCTGTTCAGTCTAGCGTCCGTCGCCGCCCGCTATTGCACGGGCTGTCCTTCATTTCGTCTCGTCTGGCTCGCCGAGCTTGCGCCGCAGCTTCCGAAGCGCCCGGTGGCCTCGGGCGAGGACCGTGCCCAACGGCTCCTGAAGCGTCGCCGCGATCTCCGCGAAACCCAATTGCCCATTGTAGCGAAGCGAAAGAAGCTCCCGGTCCGCTTCCGAAAGCTCCAGGATGGCCCGACGCATCCGCTCCACCTCCTCGTCGCGGGCGACTCGGTCGAGCGGCCCCACCTCCGTCTCCATGGTCCGGCCCTTCTCCGGCAACTCGCGGTCGAAGTCCACGGGCGTGGCCTGTCGCTGTCGCCGGCGCAGCTCGTCCCGCAGGCGGTTGATCGCGATGCGGAAGAGCCAGGGCTCGAACTTGCCCCGCTCCTCGTAGCGCGGCAGCTTCTCCACGGCCTTGGCGAAGGTCGCCTGCGTGATCTCCTCGGCGAGCTCCGAGTCGCCGCACTGGCGGAAGACCACCGCGTACACCCGAGCGGCGTAAGTCTCGACGACCACTCGCCAGGCCTCGGCGTCGCCGGCCGCGGCCGCGCGGAGCGTTGCGTTGAACGACTCAGCCATGGGACCACGTCGGGTGCTCAACCGCCCGGCCGGGGCCCTCGTGCCCCACCGGCCGGCCCGAGTCCGCGCTCCTCCTGTCGGTCGGGACTTCCACCCTCATCTTGAGCGTCCTCGGTGCCCGTTTGCTCCGGCCGGCCAGCCTCCGCGAGCCGCGCTGGTCGAGCGGCGGCATGCCTGCTTCGCCGCGAAATGCGTGGAACGAGCCCGGAAGCCTTTTAATGCATCCGCGGCGGAAATTCTCAGCCGACTGCACTCGACTTCCGAAACGGCGGCGAAGCAACCGCGGAACCTGCCGGCATACGTGCTTTGGCCCGCGCCCGTCGGGCCGTAGGATGAGCCGTGACAAGCGGTCCGCGAGGCATCCCAACCCGCGAGCAAGGTGAGGCCATGCGCCGTGTGGGGACCATTCTTCCGTCGGTCGCCGGGATCGCGGCTCTCGCCTCGTGTCACGTCACCCCACGCCCACCGAGCATCGGGCCGCCCGAGATCCGCCACGGCGCCCCTTCGCCCGCGGCCCGCCCGACCGACCCGGCGACCGCCTCCGCAACGAATCTGCCGCCGGGGAGTCCGACCACGCCACGTTCCGTCCGCGGGCCCGACCCACGCAGATCCCCCGAGAACCGACCGGAGCGAGCGGAGGCTGCGGAAGGCGAATCCGGCTCGAGCGAGAGCCGGGCGGAGCGAAAGACACGGCGACGGTTGTACTACCTCAAGCGGCAGCGCCTCCGTCATTCGCTGAACCCCGGGTCGGAGACCCCTCTCTCGGGCCGGTCGCTCCGTCCCGCCCCACCGGATCGTGCGGTCGAGCGGCGATTGCTTCGCTCCCCCGCGGGCTCCACTCGACCCGCGACGCCCGGCGACGGCGAGGCGGTCGGCGCCAATCGCCTTCGCACCCTCGACCGGCTCCGGACGAACGAGACCGTCCGCGAGCGGGGAAGCCGTCTGCGGACGTCGACGAGGGATGACCCGTAAGCGGCTCGCCTGGATCGGCCCTTCCCGAGCGTGACGTGGTGTTTGCTGCCCCCGCCCGACGGACTCCGAGCCGCGGCACTTCTAGCCAACCTCCTCCGCAACGGCCCCGTCGAGACATGGGGAGATACGCTCGGCACGGTTCGCCGATCGGGACTACCGCTGGTACGCGGGAAGGTAGTGCATGAAGACCTCGAGCGTCATGCAGGCGAGGGCGGTGCTGTAGCAACGCGCGGGTCCGTTCACACGACGGGCCTTCCGCCACCCCTGCCACGAGCCGTCCGAGGACTGCTTCTCCAGAAGCAGCGTGCGGGCCTTGTCGCTCCACTGGGCCCAGGCGTCCCCGCCGGCCTGGAACATGGCCTGCATCGCGTAGTAGCTCGCGTACCAGAAGTAAGTGGTTCCCGGCTTGTACTTCATCGACTGCATGCGGTCGATGGCACGCCGCACACGCTTGTCGTCGAAGGCGCCGAAGAGCTGCATCGACAGGCTGCCCGCGGCGGTCTGGGCGAGGCTGGGGCCCCGCCCTGGCTGGTAGCTGAAACCCCCCTTCTCGTGGGCGCAGCGACGGACGTAGGACAGCGCCCGGTCGATGGTCTCCTGCGGCACGTCGAAGCGTGCGTTCATCGCCGCCCGGAGCGTGACCACCTGCATGACCGTGACGCTGAGGTCGGCGTTGCCGGGTCGGGCGTGGTAGCGCCACCCCCCTTTCTTCGCGCCCTTTCGCGTCTGGGCCTGGAGGATCAGGTCGACGGCCCGCCGGATGCTCCGGTGCATGTCCGGGCTCGGCTGCCACCCGTACGCCTCGATCATCGCCAGCGTCGCGAGGGCGTGCTCGTACATCGGCCCGTGGGACGTGCTCGGCGACTTGTACATGCCCGCGGAGGTCTGCGTGTTTCGAATGAACCGGACGCCGCGGCGGACCACATCCTGATACGGCCCTCGGTCGGGCACGTGGCCGCGGCCGAGGAACGCGAGGACGCACATGCCATTGATGCCGTTATTCCGTCCGTACTGGCATGGCCACGAGCCGTCGGCCCGCTGCTGATCCGCGAGGTACTCCAACGCCGCGTCCACGGACGCTTCCACCCGCGCCATCTTCTCCGGGTCGGGAAGCGGCGAGGGCGTGGGCCCCTCCCTCGCCGTCTGCGCGGAAGCGCCCGTCGCAACCGCCGCCACGAGCCCGAGGATGGACGGATAGCTAAGTCGACCCATGTCGCTCCTTTCGCGTGGGTCGCCACGGATAGCGGTCGTCACGACCGCCGTCAATCGCGTCCGCTCCGGGGACGCGAGCGCGGCCCACCAGTACGATGCCCGCCCTCGGCCCGCCGGTGACGAGACCGTGGCGGCACGGAGATGCCGGCGGCCTCCGCACCGATTCCCTGGCGACCGCGTATGGCCCTTTCCGACCAAGACGCGACCGCCTCTCCGGCCGTCCGCATGCAGGATGTCGAGACCGCCACGGACGACGGGCGGCCGATCCTGCACGCGGTGGATCTCACGGTCGAAAGGGCCGCGTGGCTCTGGCTTGTCGGCCCCAGCGGCGCCGGCAAGTCCAGCCTGCTTCGCCTCGTCAACCGCCTCGACGAGCCGGCCGCCGGACGGATCGACGTCCTCGGCCGGGACCTTCGGCAGTGGCCCGTCCGGGCGCTTCGGCGGCGAGTGGGCATGGTGTTCCAGCGGCCCGTGCTCGTCCCGGCGACCGTTCGAGACAACCTCCTGCTCCCGCTCCGCTTCGGCCGGGAGGAGACGGACGCGGAACGGGCGGCGGGCGACGCCCTCGGGCGGGTCTCGCTGCCGGTGCACTGGTTGGACCGGCGAATCGACGGGCTCAGCGCCGGCGAGCGACAGCGGGTAGCGCTGGCGAGGACCCTCATGACCCGCCCGGAGATCCTCCTCCTCGACGAGCCGACGGCCTCCGTCGACGTGCCGACGGCCCACGCCCTCCTCGACGAGCTGCGGCGGACCCAGCGGGAGACGGGCGTGACGGTGCTCATCGCCACGCATCGGCTGTCGGAGCCCCGGCAGATGGGCGGGCGGACGGCGGTCGTCATGGGTGGGCGGATCGTGGCGGTCGGCGAGGTCCACCGGCTGAGGGAGGCCCCACCCACGGACGAGGTTCGCCGCTTCCTGGAGGACGCTCACGGATGAACGGAACGGACCCGATCATTTCCATCCCACCGGGCGGGCTCTTGTGGCTGCTCCTCCCCGTCGCGGCGATCCTCGCCGTTTCGTTGTGGCTGCGGCTCGGACAGACGCGGCGGGTCACCCTCGCCGTGGTCCGCGCCGTGGTCCAGCTCTGGGCGGTGGGCCTGGTCATCGGATGGGTCTTCCACGCCGACGCCTGGTACTGGATCGTCGGTCTCCTCGCCGCGATGAGCCTGGTCGCCGGGTTCACGGGAGCGAGACAAGCCGGCCAGTCGACCCGACGGACGGGAGGGCTCCTCTCCTTGGTTCTCGGCGGGGTGACGGCGGTGGGCCTCGTCTACCTCGCCGAGGCCGTGATCGGCCTCCACCGGTGGGACGGCCGCTATCTCGTCCCGTTGGGCGGCATGCTCCTCGGCAACGCGATGACCGCCGCCACGCTGAGCATGGAGCGGGTCGCCGGCGAGCTGTCGAGCCGGGCGGAGGAGGTGGAGACCTGTCTCGCCCTCGGCGCCAGCCCCTGGCAAGCGGTCCAACCCGCGCTACGCCCGGCCGTGAACGCGGCGTTGCTCCCGACGATCAACGCGATGCTCATCGCCGGCGTGGTCAAGCTGCCGGGGATGATGACCGGCCAGATGCTCGGCGGCTCGCCGCCGCTCGACGCGGCGATGTATCAGCTCGCCATCATGATCGGCATTCTCTTCTGCGACACGCTCGTCGCCGCCGCCATCGGAACGCTGTTCTACCGACGCTACTTCACGTCCGCGTGGCAGCTGCGGAGAGCCGCCCTCGCGGACGGTCGCTGACCCCTCGCCGGGCGATCCGCGACGACACGCGGGGGCGAGCGGGTCGGCTCGGACGGATGCCAGCCGCAAGCACGGCCGTCGTGGGCGGACGGGTCAGGAGCGGCGGCCGGACCGGTCGGGAAGGCGACGGCGGCGGAACGGAGCGAGGAGCATGCCGGAGAGGGTGAACCACTCGTCGGGGCCGTAGCCGTCGAGGCCCAGCGTGAGCGCGTCGAAGCGGCGGCGGAAGCGGAACGTGCCCGCCAGGCGGTCCCAGAAGGAGAAGATGCTCCCGTAGTTGGAGTCCGTCTCGGGACGCCACCGCGAGTGGTGCACCCAGTGCATCCGCGGGGTGACGATGAGCCACCGCAGCACCCGGTCGAGCCGCTCGGGGACGCGAAGGTTGGCGTGGTGGAACAGGATGATCGGCTTCAGGAGGAGCTCGTAGGCGACCACCTGTTCCGCCCGCATGCCGAGGAGGGGAACCACCGCCAAGCGTGCGAGACCGGAGAGGACGATCTCGCCGGTGTGAAACCGGACCGCCGATGTGGTATCCACCTCCGCGTCCGCGTGGTGGACCGCGTGGAAGCGCCAGAGGAGGCGGAACCGGTGGTTGGCGACGTGCCAGAGGTACATCCACAGGTCGAACAGGATGATCGCGGCGGGCCAGCTCGCCCACGCGGGCATTTCCAGGAGGCGCAGCAGGCCGAACCCCTCTCGGCTCGCCCAGGTGGCGGCGGCGACGATCAGCCCCGCGAGGGCGAGGGCCATTACGCCGGCGTTGATCAGCCCCAACGCCACGTTCCGCACGTCGTGGCCGACGCGACGGGAGCGGCCCGTGAACTGAGGGAGCACGCCCTCGAGCGTCCAGAGCGTCGCGAGGACGCCCAGGTTCACCAATAACTTGTAGGCACCGAGATCCATCTCGCCTCGCCTGTCTTCTTGCCGGAACCGCTCGCGTGCCCGTCTCGCTCTCCGCACTGATCGTATGGAACCGTGGCGTCGGCAATCCCGAGCGAGGCACCTCGCTCGGCGCCGTGCGGCCCGGCGCCCTTTGGACGGGCAAGCCCCGCGTTGTTAGAAATGCTTCCCGTCCGTGGTGACCGGATATGCCACTAGCAGCTCGCCTGCCAGTGCCCGAGGACACCGAGCCCGCTCGCACGATCGTGACCGCCCGGAACGATGTGCCACGTGACCGCGGTTTTTCTTCGGAGGCTTTGATGCGACACGCCACCGCGAGACTCCTCCCGATCGTCGCCGTGGCCCTCGGCGCCACGGCTCCCCTGCTCGGCGGCGAGGGCGACAAGGAGGTCGACGCGAAAGCCAGGAAGGTCCTCGAGCGCGTGGGCCGCTTTTTCGAGAACGTGGAAGCGTTCCGCGTGAAGGCCTCGCTGGAGGTCCATCAGGAGACGGGGAAGCGCTCGCGCGACGCCAGCGCCGAGGTGGACATCGCGGCGGCCCGACCCAACCGCCTGGCGATCCGGCCGGGCGAGTCCAAGGTGCCGCTCGGCACGCTGGTCAGCGACGGGAAGAAGCTCTACGCCCACCAGCCGTCGCGCGGCCGCTATACCGTGAAGGATGCGGGCGAGTCCTTCGACGCCCTGATGAGCACACGCCTCGTCCGCCGGCTCGGCCGCTTCGTCGCCACGCCGGTGAAGCTGCTCCAATCGAACCCGGTCGCTTCGCTCCTCGCCGACGCGGAGAGAGTCACCTACGTGGGAAAGGAGATGATCGAGAAGAAGGCCCACCATCGCATCCGGCTCGCCGGACGCCGGCCGCCCGTGGACCTGTGGTTCCAGGCCGGAGAGCGGCCGCTGCTCCGCAGGCTGGTGCCCGACTTCAGCAAGCAATTGGAGAACCAGGGACGCGGAGACACGAAGGTCGAGGTGGTGCTCCGCTTCGACGGGTGGGAGCTCGATCCGGACCTTCCGAAGGCCGCCTTTCAGTTCACCCCGCCCGACGGCGCCACCAAGGTCGCCGACCTCTTCAAGTCACCGGAACAAGACGCACAAGGGGCGAAGGACAGCCCGAAGGAGCTCGTGGGCAAGGCGGCGCCGCCTTTCACGCTGGAGCGTCTGCAGGGCGGCAAGGTGAAGCTCGCGAGCCACGAGGGGAAGCACGTGGTCATCCTCGACTTCTGGGCCACCTGGTGCGGGCCCTGCCGACGGGCCATGCCCGTGGTCGAGAAGGTGGCCGAGAAGTTCGCGGACCGCGGCGTGGTCTTGTACGCGGTGAACCTGCAGGAGGGCCCCGAGAAGATTCGGGCCTTTCTGAAGGAGGAGGACCTCGACGTCGACGTCCTCCTCGACCGGAAGGGGAAGGTCGCGAGCAAGTACCGCGTCAAGGGGATCCCCCAAACGGTGATCATCGGAAGAGACGGCACGGTGAAGCACGTCGAGGTGGGGTTCACCCCGGGCTTCGAGAAAACGCTGACGGAGGAGCTCGCTCCGCTGGCGACGAAGAAGGGAGCCGACAAGGACCAATAGGGAAAGGTCCGATCCGATGGCCAAAGGCCTCGAAGCGCCGCGGAAAGCCGTGGCGCGTCGCTTCGGGTGTTCGCGGCAGCCTCCACGCGCCTCGACGGATCGCCCTCACAGCGTGAGCTTCCGCGTTTTCTCCTTCCGCGTCTTCTTCGTCCGGAAGATGGACCACTCGACCTCGCGGCCATCCACCCGGATCAGCATTGCGTTCGAGTGGGCGTTGTAGAAATCGCGCTTCCGCAGGACCGTCGAGTATCGCCGGCCCCCGGGCGTTTTCCGGGAGACTCCCGACGAGAAGAGGTCGAACGAGGATTTCTCGAGCTGGTTGATCGGGCTCGACATCAGCTCGTGCACCGTGTGCGTCGTTTCCCCGTCCTGGATCCTCAGACGAGCGTAGTACGAGCTGTGCATGTCCCCCGTCAGGAAGACCAGGCGGCCGATGCCGTTATCCGCGAGGTAGTCGAGGAGCTCCTCCTTCTGGTGCCGGAACTCGGGCGCGCTCCACTTGTCGTGGTCATTGCGGACCTCGCCCACGAAGGGAACCGCCGTCACGACGAATTTGGTCTGGTCCCGGTATCGTTTGAGCCACCCCTTCAGGGCCGCGAGCTGAGAGTCGCTCATGATTCTCGTCTCCCCCGAGTCGTGACCGAACCGCTCGCTCCGCGTATCGGTCACGAAAAAGCGAGCGTCGCCGAAGGAGAACTCGTAATACAGCGCCTGTCGGCCGTAGTCCTGAGGCTGGCGGATGTGGACGTACTCGCGGTACACCTTCAACGCCAGCTTTCGGTATTCCCACGGCGAAGCGCCCGAGGGCGAGTCGAAATCGTTGGCGAAGTTGTCCGTGATCTCGTGGTCACCCAGGGTCATGTACTGGGGCATGCGGGTCAGGAAGTGCCGCGTCGGACGGCTGTCCCTCCATGCATCCCGATACTTCTCCCGGTATTCCTCGATGGAAGGCGCTTTCCAGGCGTAAGGGATGTCGTAGTAGATCTGGTCTCCGCAATGGATCATGAACCGGGCGCCGTTGTCGCAGGCACGGTCCGTGAGCTCTTCGAAGGCCGGGTCGGGATTGGCGACCCAGCGGAGAGAATGGAGGTTACAGCTCCCGAGCAGGAAGGTGAATGGCTCCCGTTCTCCCGGGGAGGGGAACGTCACGAACTCTCCTTCGCAATGGCCGAAATCCACCCAGCGATGGGGTCGCGACCGGCCGTCCGCGGAGTACCGGACCCTGCAACGATACGCCGTCGAGGGGGAGAGGCCCCGGATCGTCACAGCAGACGTGTAGCCGTGCCGCGCTTCCGTTGAACGATTCTCGGTCTTCGCGCCGTCCGCGTTCTCGACCGTGACGTGCGCGTAGGGATAGCTTTCCTCCGCACGAACCCACACGGTGGCCGATTCGTCCGTCACGTGTCCGATGATGAGCCGTGCCATGCTTTCTCTCCGTCCGGAACGCCCGTGATTTCTTCGCCGACCCGCTGGGACGCTGGCCGGTTCCGGAATCGGTGCCCGCAAAGGCCCGCGAGAGGGCTTCCTCACCAGAACTTCCACCACGGCCGCCGCGGCCCATACTCGTCGTAGAGCTCGCCCAGGAAGAACCGTCCGAAACGAGCAAGGAGCTCCGCCGAATCGGTGGCCGAGGCGGCGTGCGTGGTCCGAAGACTCGCGACGAGCCGACCCAGCTCCGTCCCCGTCAATCGGAGAAGACCCGCCCCCACGACGGGCGCTGATCTGTCCGGCCCTTTGTGCAACCGGACGTACAAGGTCGTCGTATCCGACCAGACGTCGAATCCGGGGTCGTCCCGGATCCGCTTCTCTCCCACCAGGTAATACAACTCACCCTCGTGAGAGAACTCGACCTCGTAGAGCATAAGCCGCATGCCCCGCTCTTCGGCCGGCTTGAACAGATTGAACAGCCCTCGACGCACCGGAAGGTCCCGACCGAACGGTGGAAAGTCGATCCGCCCCGTCAGCCGGCCTTCGTGCTCCGGATCGTCGAGGAATCGTTCGACTCCATGGATGTGGA
>CAZQQP010000028.1:0-332 GCA_964595475.1 uncultured Planctomycetaceae bacterium
CCCGCTCCTCGCTTTGGCGTATAGGCTCAACTTATTCTTTTCCGCCTCCTTACCTTTGGACGTCGAGGGACTCGAAGCGCTCCGAGGTTCTTTCCTTCACGTCCCCGTTGTTTCGACGGACGTGGACCGCCGCGGCGCGGGGGTGGCGATCGAGCAGCGGAAAGCCCTTCTCCGGGCCGAGGACGGTGATGGCCGACGCCAGCGCGTCCGCGAGGGTGGGCCGCTCCGCGACCACCGTCACCGCGGACGGGCCGCGGACGCCCATGCCGGTTCTCGGGTCCACTACGTGGGAGTAGCGAACCCCGTCGAGGGTGACGTGCTGATAGACGTCG
>CAZQQP010000028.1:342-3962 GCA_964595475.1 uncultured Planctomycetaceae bacterium
CGCGACCGCCGCGTCGGTGAGCGTCAGGTGATACCGCACGGCGGGCGTCCGGGGGGCCTTCTCCTCGGTCGGCCGCCGCTCGGGCTCGGCCAGACGCCCCTCGGCGGCCTCGCCCGCGAGCGGAGCGATCGCGATGCGCCAGCCGTTACGGTCCGGCGGGGCCTTTCCCACGACGAGATCGCCGCCGATGCTCACGAGCGCTCGGGAGATCCCCTTGTTCCGGAGGACGTCGAGGGCCTCGCCCGCCGCGTAGCCCTTGGCGATGCCGCCGAGATCCAGACGCATGCCCTCTCGCTCGAGCTCCACCGTCCGGTCGGACGGGTGCATCTCGAGGTGCTCGTATCCCACCGCTCGCGAGGCCTGTTCAAGGCGGGCTTCCGAGGGCCGCTCGCCCCTTCGCTGAGCGCGTTTCCAGAGGCGGACGTACGGACGGACCGTGACGTCGAAGGCGCCGTCGCTGCGAGCGGCGAGTCGCTGGGCGACGCGGAGCACCTTCCAAAGGTCCTCGCTGACCGGGACGGCCTTGCCCTCGCCCGCGGTGCGGCAGAGGCGGCTAAGCTCGCTGTCCCGTCGGTAGCCGCTCATGATGCCGTCGAGCGTCGCGATGCGAGCGAACGCCGCGTCCGCGGCGGATGTGGCGGCACGGGGATCCTGGGAGTAGACTACGATCGTCGCACGCGTGCCCATATGGGGCTGATGGAACGTGTGGCGGGCGGCGTGAGCCTGCCCCACAGCCAGGCACACGAGAGCGACCCCCAGCGCAAAGGGGCGGAAAGCGCACCGGATTGGGGCGTAGCGATCGATCACGGCAATCGGAAGGCTAGCGCATGAGTCGCAACGGATCATCTCTCGGTCGGGTCTCCTGGGTCTCCTTGTCGCTAGTGGCCCTGCTCGTATCCGCCGCTGGCGCCCTGGCGGGCAAAGGAGGCGACGGCAAGAGGTCCGCCTCCTCGGAGGAGGCGATGAAGGCGTACACGGAGAGGATCTCGGGCACGGACCTCGCGATCGAGATGGTTCCCGTGCCCAGCGGGACCTTCACCATGGGCTCGCCGCCCGACGGGAAGTACCACGAGAAGGACGAGGGGCCGCAGTTCAAGGTGGAGATGCACGCGTTCTGGATCGGCAAGTACGAGGTGACGTGGGCCGACTACAAGGCCTTCATGAACGCCTATCACCAGCTCCGTGAGCAGCAGGGGGCCAACCAGAAGATTCCCAAGGACAGGCGGGCGGATGTCGTCAGCTTTCCCACGCCCCTCTACGACCCCAGCCACACGTACGAGTTCGGCGAGGCGCCGAAGGACCCCGCGGTGAGCATGACCCAGTTCGCCGCGAGACAGTTCACGAAGTGGCTGAGCAAGCAGACCGGATCCTTCTACCGCCTGCCCACCGAGGCGGAGTGGGAGTACGCCTGCCGCGCGGGGACGTCGACCCGCTTCTACTTCGGCGACGACAAGGCCAAGCTCAAGAAGCACGCGTGGTACTTCAAGAACGCCTTCATGCCCATCGGCTACCGCGCGGTGGGGAAGAAGAAGCCCAACCCGTGGGGCTTGTACGACGTCCACGGCAACGTCGCCGAGTGGGTGATCGACCAGTACGACGCGGACCACTACGAGCAGTTCAAGGGGAAGACGGTCAACTGGCGGAAGACCATCAATTGGCCGGACAAGATGTATCCCCGCGTGGTTCGCGGCGGAAGCTGGGACTCGGACGCCAAGGACTGCCGCTGCGCCGCCCGCGCCAAGTCGGACTCCGAGTGGAAGCTGCAGGATCCGCAGATTCCGAAGAGCGTCTGGTGGCACACGGACGCGAGGACGGTCGGCTTCCGGGTGCTTCGCCCGCTCCACCCGCCCGACAAGAAGATGAAGAACCGCTTCTGGAACGCGGACATCGAGAAGGTCCGACGCATCCTCAAGACGGACAGCAAGCAGATCCGATCGCTGCTTGACTCCTGACGCGTCGCTCGACCGGACGCTATGGGACGAGACACGGGCCGACAGTCCGGATTGAACCTCCACGTGACGGTGTCGGTTCCGCTGGAAGTGCTCTTGTTCGGCGGAAAGGTCGAGGTTCCCACGGTGGACGGGCCCGTCCGGACGAGCGTCGACGGCGACGCGGTGCGAGCCCGTCGGATTCGATTGCCCGGTCGGGGCTACGCCGGCCGGGGCGGGGAGCGGGGCGACACCGTGGGCCGACTTGAGGTCCGTGTCGACCCCGGCGTCCTCTCCACCTTGCAGACGGCGCTCGGTCGGCCCGCCGAGGGGCACGCATCGGCGTCGACCGACGAGGCGACCCGTCTCCTCCGAGACCGCCTCCGCCGGTACCACCATCGGCTGCTCCTTCGTCAGCGGTCGCGTGCGGTTCGGACGCTGCAGCGGAAGGCCGAGCGCAAGTGGCGGCGGGCGGAGCGGCTCCTCGCCCGTCGTCGCCTGCTTCGGATGGCACGGAAGCGGGTGCGACGGGCGGAGCGCGAGGGGCGCGACTATCTCCGACGCCTCCGAGCTCGTGAGCGCGTGCTGAGGCGGCGGGAGCGAAGCCTCGGCGAGCAGGACGCCGCCGTCGAGGCGCGCCGGCAGTGGCTGGCGTCGAGGGAGGAGGGCGTGGAAGCGCGGGAAGCGGCCTTGCGGGACGCGGGGGCTACTTCGCCGCGGCGGCCCGATCCATGAGGTATTGCTTGGCCTCGCCGATCAGGCGGAAGCTGCCCGTGACGCAGACGAGATCCTCCCGCCCCACCGCACGGGCGGCGAGGCGAAGGGCCTCCGGCAGGCTCTCCGCCGCCTGGGCCATCTTGCCGGTCAGCTCCTCGAAGTGGGAATGGAGCTCTTCCGGATCCATGGCCCGCGGATTGTCCCGGCTGCGGGTGAAGATCACTTTGTCCGCGCCGAGGTCGAGGCGCTGGAGCATGCTCCGAACGTCCTTGTCCTGGCCGCACCCGAAGATCATCACGAGCGAGTCGTAACGGATGTGGGCGCCGATGGCCCGGATCAGCGCCTCGATTGACGCGACGTTGTGGGCGCCGTCGAGGAGGATCCTCGGCTCCTCCCACATCATCTCCATGCGGCCCGGCAGACGCGTTCGTGAGAGGCCCTCGACCACCTTGTCCTTGGGCGCCTCGAAGCCGCGATCGCGGAGGCGGTCGACGAGAACCAACGCCAAGGCGCAGTTGTAGGCGTGGTGCTCGCCCGGGATCGGCACCTGAAGATGCTCGTAGAGGTCGTGTCTCGTCCTCAGGCTGACGCGGGTGTGCGGGCCGAGCTCGCGGTCCGCCTCGACGCGGTAGGAGAACTCGATGTCCTCGCCCGCGACCTCCAGCGGGGCGCCCGTCTGCTGCGCCGCCGTCCGTAAAGTGGAGCCGACATCGGGCGGCTGCTCCACCGTCACCGCGGGCACGCCCTTCTTGAAGATGCCCGCCTTCTCCTTGGCGATCGAGACGAGGTCGGGGCCGAGGACCTGCGTGTGGTCGTGGCTGATCTGGGTGATGCCGCAGACGTCGGGGGTCACCACGTTGGTTGAGTCGAGGCGGCCGCCGAGGCCCGTCTCCAGGATCGCGACGTCCACCCCGCGGTCCGCGAAGTGGCGGATGGCCGCGGCCGTCAGGACCTCGAAGAAGGTCGGGGCGACCG
>CAZQQP010000028.1:3972-25096 GCA_964595475.1 uncultured Planctomycetaceae bacterium
TCCCATCAAGTCGTGGAGGCGACGGAGTATGCGCGTCAGGTCCTGCTGGGGGATGACGGTGTCGTCGACCTGGATGCGCTCGCGGACGTCGAGGAGGTGCGGCGAGGTATACAGCCCGACCGTATGGCCGCAGGCTCGGAGGATGCTCCCGAGCATCGCCGCCGTGGAGCCCTTGCCCTTGGTGCCGGCGAGGTGGACGAAGTGGAGCTGACGCTCGGGGTTGCCGAGGAGCTGGAGGAGCTTCCGCGTTCGCTGGAGGTTGAACGTCTCCGTGTCGTAGCGGAGGGTTCGCATCCGCTCATAGTCGGCCCGCTGGTAGAGCCAGCGCAGCGCGGCACGGTACGTGGTCAGGGACGTGGCGTTCCGTGAGCGGGTCGACTTCGAGGCCCGTGAGGACATAATGCGGCGCGTGGCGTTGCGGGGATCAAGCCAGCCATCTTACGCGGCGGCGGGAAGGGGTCAATCGCCCGCGGCATCCTCTTCCAGCGCCGCCAACGAGCGGGGCCAGTCTCCTTTCATCAAGCGGGAGAGGGAGCGGTCCGCGAGGATCTTGCCGCCCGTCTGGCATCGGGGACAGTAGTTCGCCTCGCTGTCCGCATAGCAAATTCGCTGGATCGGCGCTCCGCAAGCCGGACAAGGGTGGCGGTAGCGTCCGTGGACCGCCATGCCGCTTCGGAAGGCGGTCACTCGTTCCGGGAAGCCCTCCCCCGCCTCCACTCGCACGCGGCCGACCCAGTGGCGGAGCGTGGCGCGGGCGGCGTGGAAGAGGCGGTGGGTCTCCACCTCCGTGAGCCGTCGGGTCCACCGCAGCGGGGAGAGGCCCGCGGCGTGGAGGATCTCGTCCGAGTAGGCGTTGCCCACGCCGCTGAAGAGCGTGGGGTCCGTCAGGGCACGCTTCAGGGTGTGGTTGCGCCACCGGAGGCGCTCCGCGAACTGCTCCGCGTCCGTGTGCAGCAGCTCCAACCCGCCCGGGTCGTACGCGGTGAGGGCGTGTTCTCCCTGGACGACGTGGAGGGAGGCCCGTTTCTTCGGCGCGGCCTCGGTCAGGAGGAGCGTGCCAGCGGGAAAGCGGAAGGCCGCGAGGTCCACCTTTCGCCGGGGACGAGCGGGCGTCGCCCTCCAGTGGAAACGCCCCGCCACCCGCAGGTGGAAGACCAGGAAAAGCTCCCCCTCCATGCCGATGGCGATCCGTTTGCCGAGGCGGCGGACGTCCGCCAGGCGACGCCCTTCGGCCTCGAACAGGCTCGGCTCCACCGTGCGAAGGAGGAAGGGGCTCTTGACAAGTGCCCGCTCCAGCGGCGCCCCGCGGAGCCGGGCGTCGATCGCCGCGACGTACGCCTCGATGTCCGGCAGCTCCGGCATGGCGTCTCCCCAGCCGTCGCCTCGCCCGCTCTCCCGAACCTCGGCGGCCGCCCGCGTCTAGATGAGCCGGCGGCGGACGACAACAATAGTAGTAGAGAATCTGGGTGTCGGTCGTTTGTAAGGAGGAGGTGCACCATGCCGGACACGGATCCGAAGGAAGAGCTTCGCGAGGAGCTGAACCAGTTGCGGTCGGATATCGACTCCGTGAAGGGTGAGCTCCGCAAGGTGGTCGGATCGCTGAAGGACGTCGCGCAGGACGAGGTTCGCTCCGTGAGCGGGTCGGCGGCGTCCGACCTCCACGGCCGCATGGAGGAGCTCGAGCGGAAGTACGGCGACCTGCGCCGACGGGGCGAGGCAACGGTCCGGCAAACCCGCCGCCGCGTGGAGGAGCGGCCGTTCGCCAGTCTCCTCGTCGCGGCCGGAGCGGGAGCGTTGGTCGCGATGCTGTTCGGGCGGAAATAGCTGTTGTCGTTGCTGACCGACCTGCTAGCGGGAACGGCCGCGGTCGTTCGGAGCGAGGCGAAACAGGTCCGACGGGCGGCGCGGGGCCTTTTGATCTCGGCGGCCCTCGTAGGGATGACCGCGCTGTTCGCGAGCGTGGGGCTCGGGCTGTGCCTCGTCGCGATGTTCCTGGCGCTGCGGGCCAGCTACGACAGCGTGATCGCGGCGCTGGTAACGGGCCTCGTGGCGCTGGGGTTCGCGGGGGGCCTCGGCATCATCACGGCCCTCCGCGTGAATCGGTGACGCTCTCGAGCGAGGCCGAAGCGGCCCGCCCGTTCGTCGGGAACGCGCCGGACCGTCGGACACCGGCCGGCGAGCCGGGAGGGGTGTTTCGTGTCCGATTCTCACGAGCCGCTGAGATTTTTCGGGCGAAACGAGCCGGGAGCGGTGGAAGGCGCTATAGTTGGCTTTCAGCACGTAGGTCCGGTGATGGATTACCGCTTGGCACTTCTCCGACGCGAAGCCGCTTGGCGCGTCTTCTCTGGTTCCTTTGCTGATTCCGACCGGTGATGGTCGCCGGTCATTTTCGTGCAGTGCGCGGCGAACCCGCGCCACCGATGACGAAGGACGTTTCGATGAGGCTTTACGTCGGAAACCTGAACTACGAGACGAACGAGACCGCCCTCCGCGACCTCTTTTCCGAGCACGGAGAGGTGGAGGACGTGTCCATCATCACCGATCGCGATACGGGCCGTTCCCGCGGCTTCGGCTTCGTGACGATGCCCGACCGCTCCGAGGCGGAGCAGGCGATCGAGACGCTGGACGGACAGGACCTTGAAGGACGAAACCTCAAGGTGAACGAGGCGAGGCCCAAGCGGTAAGCCGGGAGCCGCTCCGCGGCTCCTTCCACACCCACGGATGGCTTGGCCGTCCGGGTGGAGCGACGTCCCTTCCCAATGCGGAGCTGAAGCGTCGGCAGACTATGGGACGCCACTCGGACGGCCGGCCGTCGCGGGGAAAATTGGCGGGTCCGCGAGGCGATCGTGGGAGAGGGACCCGCCCGGAGAAGCCCCTTCTCTCGCTGCCGCGCCTCCCTTCGGCGGTCGCCCTTCCCATTGATTCATCGTTTCGGGCGCGGTAGTTTCCCGTTCCATGAGGTTCCACCCTTTTCAGACGCAGCGGTCAGCCGACCGCGTCCGAAGGGACACAGACACGGCTCGGGGTCCGGTTCGCCGCGCTCGCGCCGCCGTCGGGCCGCCCGTCGGAACCCTTCTCCTGGCCCTCTCCGCCACGCTCCACGCCGCGAGCGAGCAGGGGAATTGGACCCCGCTGTTCGACGGGGAGAGCCTCGACGGGTGGGAGAACGTCAACGGAGCACCGTCGACGTGGGAGGTCCGCGGCGGAAAGCTCGTCTCCTCCGGAAAGCCCCACAGCTTTCTCCGGACCGAGGGGATGTACGAGGACTATGTGCTGCAAATGCAGTGGCGACTCGCGAGCGGGGGCGAAGGGACGTCGGGCGTCTTCCTCCATGCCGATTCGCTGCCCCGGCCGGGCGCTCCCTCGCCGGCGGCCATCGAGGTGCAGATCAACGACGGCGACCACGGGAGCATCTTCGGCATCCGTGGCGCCACGCTGAAGCCGGTCACCAATCCGGCGAGCGACGGCCACCCACGCGCCAGGCCGACCGAGCAGCGGGGGAAACCGCCGGGCGAGTGGAACCAATACACCATCACCGCGAAGGACGGGACCGTCTCGCTGGCGGTGAACGGCAAGACCGTCAGCCGGGCGACGGACGTGAGCCGGGAGAAGGGGCACATCGCCCTGCAGGCGGAGCACGCGAAGGTCGCCTTTCGGAATATCCGGATCAAGCGCCTCCCCGGCGACGAGGCGCCGCCGGAGAAGGTGGCGAGGCGGCGGGTCGGGTTCACCACGCTGTTCGACGGTCAGTCCTTCGACGGGTGGGAGCACCCCGACCGCTTCGACGGCCACTGGATCGCGGACGACGGCGTGATCCGCTGCGACGGGAAGGTTCCCTCCGGAGGGGCCCGCCATCTCTGGACGAAGGACGCCTTCGACGACTTCGTCCTGGTGGCCGACTGGCGTCTTCCCGCCGAGCCGGTGCGGCGAAAGTTGACCACGTTTCGGCCGGACGGTCTCTTCAAGCGCGACGACCAGGGCGAGCGGGTGCGGAAGGAGATCCTCTACGCCGGTGACAGCGGCATCTTCCTCCGCGGCCACCGGAAGGCCCAAGTGAACATCTGGTGCAAGGACCCCGGCTCCGGGGACATCAATCCGTATCACAAGGACGCCTCGTTACCCGAGCGCCTGCGGCGGGCGACCATGCCCGCGACTCAGGCGGACAACGCGCTGGGCGAGTGGAACCGCTTCGTCATCCGCATGACCGGGGAGCGGGTGAGCGTGGTGCTCAACGGCACAAAGGTCATCGACGAGGCGTGGCTGCCGGGCGTGCCCGACGGAGGGCCGATCGGGCTGCAGCACCACGGGTCGCCGCTCGAGTTCCGAAATCTGTTCATCAAGGAGCTGCCCCACCGCGGGTCCTGACTTCGCGCTTCCTGAAAGGTTCGCCATGTAATCCGATCACCAGCCGACCGGCCTGAGCCGGAGAGAGCTCGTGGGGCCCGCCGCGGGCGCTGCGCTCTCGGCGGTGCCCGCCCACGTCCTCGCGGACAAGCGGAAGAAGTCGCCCAACGAGAAGCTGAACCTCGCGGCCGTGGGCGTCGCGGGGATGGGGTCGGCCAACCTCGCCAATGTCGGCAGCGAGAACGTCGTGGCGCTGTGCGACGTGGACAGCAAGTACGCCGCGGGCGTCTTCGACAAGTACTCGGACGCGAAGGTCTGGACCGACTTCCGGCGGATGCTCGAGAAGCAAAAGGAGATCGACGGGGTCATCATCGCGACGCCCGACCACCTCCACGCCGCCGTCTCCAAGGCCGCGATGGAGGCGGGGAAGCACGTCTACACGCAGAAGCCGCTGACACGCACCGTGGAGGAGGCCCGCGTGCTGCGGGAGACGGCTCAGCGGACGGGCGTCGCCACGCAGATGGGGAACCAGGGCCATTCCGACGACGCCGTGCGGAAGCTGCGGGAGTGGATCGAGGACGGGGCGATCGGGCCCGTGCGGGAAGTGCACTCGTGGACCCACAGCGCCGCGGGCATGTGGCCGCAGGGCATCGGGCGGCCCAAGAGCGCGCCGTCCGTCCCCTCTCACCTGAACTGGGACCTCTGGCTCGGACCCGCGCCGGAGCGGCCCTACCACCCGGTCTACCACCCCAATCGCTGGCGCGGCTGGTGGGCGTTCGGCAACGGCGCCATCGGAGACATGGGGTGTCACATCCTCGACGCCCCCTTCTACGCCCTCCAGCTCGGCGCCCCCACCAGCGTCGCGGGGAGCTACAGCCGCCTCGACGGCCGCGGCGGGTCTTACCGCCTCGGGCAGGGCTTCGACCTGAGCATCAACATCGAGGATGAGGAGTTTCCCGTCCAGACCTCTTGCACCGGGCCGGACGCGGAGACAGCGCCCATCGCGTCCGTCATCCGCTACCGGTTCCCGCAGCGGGGGAGCCGCCCGCCCGTCAAGCTGACGTGGTGGGACGGCGGCTTGAAGCCGGCGGAGGTGGCGGAGCTCGGCCATCCGGACCGCGGCAGCGGGACGCTGTTCATCGGCGAGAAAGGGAGCATCTCCTGCAACTCCCACAGCGGCGACATCGTGCTGCGGCCCAAGAGCCGGGAGCAGGAGTACGAGCGGCCGCCGGCGAAGTACCAGCGGGTCTCGGCGAAGCACGAGCAAGACTGGATCCGGGCGGCCAAAGGCGGACGGCCGGCGTGCTCCAACTTCGACTACGCCGTGCCGCTGACCGAGATCGTCCTCCTTGGAAACGTCGCGCTTCGGACCGGACAGCGGATCGAGTGGGACAGCAAGGGCATGAAGGCGAGCAACACGGACGAGGCCGACCGGTACATCCGGGCGAGCTATCGGAAGGGGTGGAGCCTGTAGCGGGAACGGCGACGAGGACCGCAACCCGGCTGGGCGACCGCCTACGTGTCGTGGCTGAGGTCCGCCAGAGACAGTTCGAGCTCGTGGACGGTCTCGCCGTCGATGGTGATCACGCGGTAGGTCACCGTGGGCGGTGATCGGGTGGTGTCGAACGTGACCAGGCCGAACGACTGCTTGTCGTTGTAGGAGAAGATCGCCTTCTCCTTGGTTGCGTGGACGTGGCGGTTGGTCAGCCGCGAGGAGTTGAGCTCGTAGAGGTCGTAGCCGTCCGGCCGGGCGATACGCCACGCGTCGGAGCGGTGGCGGTCGGCGCTCATCAGGACCACACCGTTGATGCGGTGTTCCGCGAGGTACGAGAAGATCTCCCGCCGCTCCTTCCGATAGCCGTTCCACGTGTCCTTGCTGGTCCCCTTCGTCCGGAAGTCCCAGGGGACGGACGAGACGAGCACCTTGAAGGTGGCCTCCGACGCCTTCACGGTCTGCTTGAGCCACGCCTTCTGGGTCGGGCCGAGCATGGTCGGGTCCTCCCCGTTCGGGTTCGTGCGGTAGTAGCGGCAGTCCAGCAGGATGAAGTGGACGTCGCCGTAGCGGAAGTCGTACCAGCAACCCGGGCGATCCTCGCCGCCGCCGTAGGCCGGGTTCACCCAGTTCTGCTTGAAGACCTCCCAGACCTTCGGCTTCCAGGCGGGCTCGGCCACCTGGGGTCCGCCCCAGCAGTCGTTGGTCCCGAAGTCGTGGTCGTCCCAGATGGTGTAGACGGGTCGGTCGGCGACGAGGGCGCGGAAGGCCGGCGACGCGTGGCGGCGGTAGTAGCAGAAGCGCTGCATCGAGCGATGCTTGGGCATGTCGATGTAGACGTTGTCCCCGAGGAGGAAGAGGAGCGAGGGGTCGAAGCGGCCGATGGTGCTCCACATCCGCTCGTTCTCGGGGACGTAGCCGGCGCCGCCGCCGAACGCGAGGTCGAAGCGGAGCGGCACGCCGGACCGCGGTGGGGTGCGAAAGCGGCCCGACCGGGCGTGCCCCTCGCTGCTTTGGACGGCCACGCGATAGTGATAAGCGGTATCCGGCGCGAGCCCCTCCATCTGGAGGACCGCCGTGAAGTCGGAGGCCTCCGTCGCGGTCGCTTCCGCCGTGACCGCCTTGGCGGACGCCGCCTCGGCCGTGAGTGTGACGGTGGACTCCCCCGCGGTGCGGACCCACACCTTCGCGTGACGGGGCGTCACGTCGCCGAGCATCGGACCGTGGACGATCGGCTCGCCGTGGCGGGACGCCCACTCCTTGAAAGCTTCCGTCTTCGCCAAGGGACGGAGGAGATTCTGCGCCTCGGCGACGAAGCGCGCCGGCGGCGCCCCGAGCGACACCGCCCGACGGACGCTCTCCATCGCCGCGTCCGTCCTCCCGAGCTGGGCGAGAGCGATCGCCCGCTGGACGACCCACTCGCTGTCCTTCGGGGCGTCGCGACGCTTCTTCTCCACGATCTCCAGCGCTCGGTCGTACGCCCCGTCTCGGAGAGCCTTCCGAGCCGGCTTGTAGATGTGCTGAGCGAGGCCGTGGGCCGGGAACGCGACGAGCAAGACCGGGACGAGCCAGGGGAGAGGTCGCATGGGCGATCCCTTCTTTGCGAGGGGTTGCGGCGGGCGTTCCGGCCGGGCCCCGTCAATCAGCGGCGTGGAGCAGCCGGATGTCCAAGTCGCCCGCCGTGTCGTTGTCCGTCAGCATGCGGCGGCCCTGTCCTTCCAGCTCCAGCCAGATCCGGAGCCGGCCCACGCCTCTCCGAACGGGGCGACGACCGTCGAGCGGCCACCATACACCCTCCGCGGAATCGCACCAAGCAAGATGAAGAGCCGTGCCGGAACAGGCCCGTGTCCTCGTCCAGCTGTCCCGCGGGCGTTTACCGGCGGGCGAGGCAAGCCTTGCTTCCGGGGCGCGGCCGGCGACGCGGGCCGTTGCGTCTGCGGCGTCCCGCGACGGCTCGCGGTTCCGTGGGCTCGGACGAGACACGACGGTGCTGACGCCGGCCATGGCGTTGACGGTGGAGGCATGCAAAAGTAGCCTTTGGTTGCCGCCGCTGTCTTGTCGGCGGTGTCCCGCCGGAGCGCGTCGCTTCGGCGAAGGGATATTTCATCGGAGTTTTGTCGAAGGAGGTGCGATTATGAGCCGATTTACCCTTTCTACTTGTGCGGTCGTCGGCGCGGCGCTTGTCCTCGGGTGTGGTTCGCTCCGGGCGGACTCGCACAAGGACGGGGTGAAGCAGGCGGTCGCGGTCGTCCGGCCGGCCGATGGCTTCCACATCCAGGGCGTGGTTCGGTTCGTCCAGCTCGACGACGGTGTGAAGATCGTCGCCGATATCTCGGGCCTGCGGCCGGGGAAGAAGCACGGCTTCCACGTGCATCAGTATGGGGACAAGACGAAATCCGACGCGTCGAGCGCCGGCGGCCATTACAACCCGGAAGGCACCAAGCACGGCCGGCCGACCGCGAAGCAGCGCCACGCCGGAGACCTTGGGAACCTCCACGCGAACGCGAACGGCTTCGCCCACTACGAGCGCGTCGACAAGCATCTCTCCCTGACCGGCAAGCATCCGATCCTGGGGCGAGCGGTCGTCGTCCACGCGAAGGCGGACGAGTTCGTCCAGCCCACGGGCTCCGCCGGGTCCGAAGCGGCCTTCGGCGTCATCGGCCGGAGCTCGGCGAAGACGGTCGCCGTCGGGCTCGACGAGTACAAGATCAAGATGCCGAAGAAGCTGCCGGCGGGCCTCACCGCGTTCGTCGTGACGAACCAGGGAGATGAGGACCACAACTTCGAAGTGGAGCGGGGCGATTGGGAAACGGAGTTCGAGGCCAACCTCAAGCCCGGCGAGACGGGCGTCCTCTTCGCGACCCTGAAAAAAGGCGACTACGAGATCTATTGCCCAGTCGGTGATCACCGAGGCAAGGGAATGGAGCTCGAGCTGTCCGTCTCGGGTGGCTGATCCATCTCGTCCGACGGGTCGCCGGGAGCTTTTCGCGCCAGGAAAAGCTTCCGGCGGCCCAGGTCGGTCACGGGGGTCGGAGCGGCGCGCTCCTGGACTGATGGGTGTGTATCACCGCGAGGCCGGCGTCGGGAAGCAGAGCGTAACGAGACCATCCGGCTCGCGGGGGTCGGCGGGAGCCATTCGATCCGACAGCGAGGGGGTCTCCCTCTTGTGGTGGACCTGAAAGGAATACGTCTCTTGGCGCGGGTTCTCTCCGGTGATACCTTTGGACCCAACCGCGTTTGGATACGAAAGGAGCACCGATGAGGAGGATCCCCGCAATCGTCGCGATGACGATGGCATTGTCAGTGGGCCTCGCTGGCTGCAAGTCCGGACAGCAAGCGGGCACGGAGCATCCCACGGGCAAAGAGCATCCCACGGGGAAAGGAAAGGAACATCCGAAAAGCAAGGAGCATCCGGAGAGCAAAGGCGAGGCGAAGAGCTCGTCGGCACCCGTCACGAAGGAGTCGCTGGCCACCGCGATCAAGCGCCATGTCAAGAAGAAGGCGGAAAAGAACGGCGGCTACTTCGTGGTCCACGACCAGAAGAAGGACAAGGACCTCCGGCTGAAGCTGGACAAGGTCCACAAGGAGCGGCTGGCGAACCTCGGGAACAACACGTACTTCGCCTGTGCCGACTTCAAGACCAAGAAAGGGAAGGTCTACGACGTGGACATCTTCATGAAGGGGAAGACGGCGGAGGCGCTGGAGCCCGTGCGGAAGCCCATGGTCCACAAGGAGGCGGGTCAGCCGCGATTCACTTGGTATCAGAAGGACGGCGTTTGGAAGCGACGGGCCGTGGAAAACTGACGCGGCCGTCGCCCGCTCAGCCGGCCCGCGGGCGAGGCAAACGCCCCTCCCTTCCTCTTGCCGCTCGGCCGGCAACACGATAGCCTACCCGTACCCTTCCCCGACCGGGTCGGGGGCTTCGCCCTCGGCCCGGTTTTTTTGCGCTAGGAGCGACCCGACCGTTGCTCATCCGCGACGAGCGACGCGTGGTCCCAGCCGGCGGGAGCGGGCCGCTTCAACCGGAGGCACCCGGGGCGAAAGCGACCCGTGGTGTCTTCGAGCCGGGCTTACTCTCCCCGCTGGATGAACGCGGCGTCGAGGGTCTTGGAGATCTTCGCCTTTGCATTCGCAAGGTGGGCGCGGGTATAGGAGTCGATCTCCTCCTTCGGAATATCCTCCATCTGTTGCTTCAGCCGCCGCATCCGCATCCGCGCCACGTTCGCGATGGTTCGGTAGGCCGTCGGCGACTTGCGGTCGAGCAGCGCCAGGTCGATCAGCCGCTGCAGATGTTTCTGCTGCAGGCTCCGGCGGAGGCTCGAGATCATGGGTTGCCTCGCGGTGTGGTTCCCCTCCGGCGGGTTCTTCAGCTCCGTCCAGACGGCCTTCTCCAGCCGCTTGAGAAGCTCGGGCAGGGTGACCGCGGGATCTTCGGCCGAGACCTGCTTCGCGTTGTCGTAGAGACGGCGGAGTATGGTGGGATTCATGAGGGCGGTCAGAGGGAGGCCTGGATGCCCAGGATCCGGTCGTGGATCGGCCACGCCGGATCGGCGCTGCCCGAGCCGAACGCGTCCGTGTCCACTCACCGGTCGCTCGTCATCCGCCGGAGGAGCGAACGGGTGAGGCCGAAGGCCTCGTCGGGGAAGGCGTTGTCCACCACGAAAGCCAGTGCCCGTCGCTGCTTCTCCGCCGACACGACGTCGACCGGGACTCGCGCGTCCGGATCGCCCTTCTTGTCGCGGCGGATGAACGCTCCGCCCAGCCAGTTGGCCATCATGCTCAGCGCCCGCGTCTGGAAGGCCAGGGTCATCTCGTAGCCCCGGCGGGCGTGGGCCCAGCTCTCCCCCTCCTCCACGAAGTTGTCGGGGAGGTGCTCGCGGTGGTGGCGGACCAGCCGCATCTGTTCCGTCGCGTAGGCGAGCGGGTCCTTCCCGAGGTCGTAGCGGCGGGCGAGCGGGTCCGGACCGCGGGCGTCGGCATCGGTGGCGTACTTCAATTTCGGGTCGGCCACGCGGTCGAGGATCGCCTTGGGATCGTCGCGTAAGGAGTATCCGTACCCGATGGCCCACTTGTCGTACGGCCCCACGCCCCGCATGGCGTAGTTGCTCTGGGTCTCCCCGCTCTCCATGCGGATGTTGACGGGAAGATAGTCCATCACGGAACCCGCGAAGGGCTCGTCCTTCAGATCCTCTCGGCTGTCGCTCCCTTCTTTCTCTTCCCCGGTGGCCTTCCCCTCAATCATGCGGTGCATCCGCATCAGCGCCACACCCATGGAGGCGCGCCGCCCCGCGACGCAGAAGCCGTTCAGACGTCTGCCGCCGGAGGACGGACGCCCGTCGAGCCAGAGCGGTGCCTTCTTCGCGAACGGACGGAGCGTCGCGGGCCTCTTCTCCTCCCGCTCGGCGAGGAGCCGCTTCCGCCGCGACGGCGGCGCCATGCGGACACGCGGGTCCCAGTCGGGGTGATCCGTCAGCCACGACCGCGTCTCCCGGGTGAAACCCTGCATCGCCAGGTCGGGCACGACGTCGTTGAACTTCCGCCAGCAGTAGCGGATCCACCCGTCCGTCAGGATGATGTCCGCGTCGAGGATCTGGCCCGTCTTCGGGTGGACGCGGCTCGGGCCGATCGCCGTGCCCGCGTCGTTGTTCAGCCAGCGGACGAAGTAGCGGACGTCCTCCGGGTCCTTCTCCATGTCGGCACCCGAGCGGGCGTTCTGATAGCGCACCTCGATGGGGTCGGAGAGGCCCACGCGTTTGAAGGCCTCGTTCCAGTAGAGGATGCCTCGTCGGACCCAACGGCGGTAGCGAACCGGCGTGGTGTGCTCGATGTAGAAGACGATGGGCTCCGCCGGCAGGCTTATGTCCAGGGTGGGGTCGGCCTTCTCCAGGTGCCAGCGATTCAGGTGACGCACGCGGGTCTCCTCGGGGTCCACCTTGCCGAGGTCCTTGTAGGAGGTGGTGAAATAGCCGACCCGCTGGTCCGCCTCACGCGGCTCGTAGCCCGCGTCATCCGGGATGAGGCTGATCGAGTAGTGGAGAGTCCGAAGACGGCCGTCCTTCACCGGAACCTCGAACGCCAGCTCCACGTTCTTCGGGAAGGCCTTGGCGCTGCGGATCGTGGTGAGCTCCGTCTGGGCGTCGCGGACCTGGTTCCCGAAAAACTCCTTGGCCTTCTCCACGAGCAGCGTGTCCATGTCGACCACGGGCCGGTCGCCCGGGGCCATCGACCGGATGGGAACGTCGAGCAGCACGCGGTCCGTGAAGAGGCGCTGCACCGACGCCTTGGACGGCGCGTCGACCGGACTTCCGGGTTCGGCTCGACCAGCGCCATCCGATCGTCGTAGCGACGCCAATAGACGTAGCGCTCGCCCGCTTGGAGACCCGCGTAGCGGGCGCCCGATGCCACGGTCAGCGCAATGTAGTGGCGCTGGCTCGAGTAGTCCGAGGGAAGGACGGCGAGCATCTCGCCGGCGTCCTTTTGGACCCAAAGCTCGTACAGCGCCTGGTCGCCGTCCGGGACGACCTTCTCGTAGCCCTCGGTCGCCTTCTCGAAGGGGACCGTCTTGCCGTTTTCGCCGTCGTTCGCCCACGCGGTCGTCAGCGGAGCGACGCCTACGAGCGCCGCGACCAGACACGCTGTCGGCATGCTCGGATGGTTTATGGAGTGTTCTCCCGGACGGGCGGAAGAAGCCGCGACACAACGGCTGTTCCCGCCACCTGTGTAAGATCCGTCAGCCGGCGAGAGTCGATGGTAGGCTCCTGTCCGCCTCCGTCGACGAAGCACGCGGCCGACGAGCATCGACCCACCCCACACCGGACGGACTTCCCGAACTCGGGAGCGGCGACGTCGCCGAGGACCCACAGCCGGACGCGCCACTCGCGACGGACCGGCGCTCGGACGGCGACGGGGTCGGCGGACAACCGCGGGGCCCACGCTCGAAGCGGATCCAACGTGCGGAGCCGCCCGTTATTGCGTACGAGCGGGGCGGCCGTACGGACCGCGAGCGACCGCCGCGGCCGTTGCGGGCGAGGCGACGGAGTCCGCCGCCACCTTCTGCCGGGGATGGCGGACCCCACGGGAGCGACAGCTCACGACGCTCGGGCGTCCGGCCCACCCAGTATCTCCGCGCCCGCTCGAGGGGCTCGGGTAGACGCCCGGGCACCGGCCGACTACCGTGGGATATCCCCTTCCCCGGCCGGGTCGGGGGCTCTCGCCCCCGGCCCGGTTTTCTTGTCCCCCCGAGACGTCTCGGGGGCGACAACTTCCCCCTCTCCGTCTCGCCCCCATCCGTCTCGTGTGGCCCAACGGCCGCCGCACGCGCTGCCACGAGCGTCAGCGGGTCGACGCCCGCCGTCGCGATCGGGCCGGTTCCCGGGACTTGTCTCGCGCCGGGGCGACCGCGCCCTGCTCCCCGCGGGTTTCCGTCTTAAGCAGCGCGACCCCCTTTTATTCCGTGGTCCCACTCGATCCACTCCCCCGTCGACCCCGTGATCTCGGTGGGCAGGTCATCCGTCTCCACGTCCACCATCTTGTACGCCACCGCTCGCGTGTCCGGGTGCTGGGCACAGTACGTGACGTTGCCCTCCCCGCCCTTGGTCCACCGCAGCCGGCCCGTCTCGTCGACACGGAGCTTCGAGAAGATCGGCGAGCCGCGGATCGCGCTCCGTGCGTCTCAGGCCCGTTCTCGGGGCATCCTTTCGCGGGAGCCGTTCCGCGGGTCGCCCGCAGGCCTCGCCGTTCCATCCACGGCCAGCCGAGATGCGTCGCCCGCCGTGCGGCGGGGTCGGACATGCCCGCGTAGCCGCCGGCAACGCAGACTCCGTCCCCCTCGGTGCACGCCCGGGGGTGCACGCGCCGGGGCGAGGCCCCCAAAGAACGTGTGTGAGAACCGCTTCTGGCTTCACCCTGCTAAGGCCGCGGCTCGCGGCGCCGGCCTGTATCGACGATGTGCAGGCCGGCTCGCCTGCTTCGGCCTCCTTGCCAGCCACGGCCTCGCGACGGGCTCGGGCCGGCGAATCGATTCTCACACACGTTCTCATGCTTTACGCTCAATACATCGCCATTCGTTGTCAACGGCCGGTCGGGTCGCCGGTGGCGGTCGCGGCGTGGGCTCTTTGGCTTCCTGCGCTTTTTTAGCGATGTCGCCGCGACCCGGGGCGGCGTCCGGTCCGGCGGGGAGGTCACTGCTCTCTCGGACGCTCACTTCAGCGAGGTGAGGAAGGCGAGGAGGTCCGCGACCTCCTGGGCCGTCAGGCCGCGGAGGAGGCCCTTCGGCATGAGGGAGCGCTTCTGCGGAACGCGCTCCTTGACCTTCTCCCGCGGGATGGAGACACGGCCCTGGGCCGTCTTGATGGTGAGCATCTCGTCGGTGGTCTTGACGATGAAGCCGAGGCGAGCCCCGCCGTCCGTGGTGCGGACGAGTGTGGCGCGGTAGCCGTCCGCGATCGTCTTCGACGGCTGCCGGATGCTCTCGAGGAGGGCGCGGCGGTTCCGCTTCGCGCCGACGCGGCTGAGGTCCGGGCCGAAGTTTTGCCCCGTGCCTTGCAGCTCGTGACAGGTGCGGCATTGGAGCTTCGGGCTGGTCATGAACAGCCGGCGGCCCGCATCCGGGTCGCCGCGGAGGCGGAGGACCTCCTCGGGGTCGATGCCCTTGGAGATCCGTCGGTCGCGGGGGAGGAAGGGGCGGAAGAGGCCGCGGATCGGCGGGGTCCGGCTCGTTCCCTTCTCCACGGCGACCTCTCGGACGGCGTCGGGCACGCGGTCCATCCGGATCGCGTGGGCGAGCCGAAGCGCCGTCGAGGTGCGGTCGAGGACGGTGTCGACGGCGTCGGAGAGCGCTCCCTCGTCGCGCTCGCCATCGGTCGTGAGCCGGCGGAACAGCGACGGCTTCGGCCCTTCCGACGCGGCGCCATCGTCGCCGAGGCTCTCGATCCAACGGTGGATCAGCCGGACGCCGCGGTCGTCCACGCGGCGGGCGCCGAGACGCGGCATGGCGGCGCGGCCGAGGGTGGAGAGGCGGTAGAAGAGAACGGAGCGATACGGGTCGCCCGCGGCGAGGATGCGGGCGTTGTCGATGCCGAAGCGGCCTTGCATGGGCTTTCGGCCGACGGTCCGCGTTTTCTCGAGCGGCCGCCGGTGGCGGAGGTCGATCCGCGCGGTTCCGCCGGCGCCCCGCTGATGGCAGTGGGCGCAGTTCACCTGGAGATACGAGCGGGCCCGCTGGCGCAGCGGCTTGGACCGGTCGTAAGGGTCGACGAGGCGGGGCTCGGCGAGGGCAGGAAGGGAGACCGTTTTCTCCTCGGGCGTTTCGAGGATCCCGATGTGGCCGAGGGTTCGGATCTGGTCCGCGGGCTTCTCGCCATACCTGTGGGTCTTGTCGAGCTGGGGCAGGCGGAAGCCGAGCGCCCGGCCGGCCCAGGGGTTGTGGCAGCGGGCGCACTCCGCCCGTGCCGGGAAGTGCCACGCCCGCTTCTTCGTCTCCCCCGACGGGGTCTCCACCGTGAGGACGCGGTCGGCGCCATCCGCTTTCACGAGGGTGGCGTCCGTTTGCGAGGCGTTCCACCGGTACGTGTAGCCGTGCCAACGGGCCCCCTCGCGGTGGAGGAGCTGGGTCTCCACGCGGCGGCGTCCGGAGGGGGTCGAGAGGAAGAGCGTCTTCACGAGCACGGCGCCGTCAGGAAAGGTCCGCCGCTGCGGACGGGTGGTTCCCGGCTGCGAGACGGGCTTCTCGTAAACGACCACGGAGGACCTTCCCGGAAGGGCGATCCAACGGTCGGCCACGGCGCCGTCCTCCCATTTGGGGGCGTTGATGGAGAAGGGGACGACGCCGGGGGCCGGCTCGAGGTCCTCCACGGACGCGAAGAGGCCCGTCTCGCTCAGCTTCTTCGGAAAGGGCTTTTTCTGCCGACGGCCCTTGTTCCGCACGAGTTGGTGGACGGTCCCGCCGTCGTAGTCCAGGACGTAGAGCTCGCCCGCCTCGTCCTCGCCGAAGGCGATCACCTGCAACGTGGGGTCGACCAGCTCCCGCGGCTCCCCCGTACCGCTGGTGACGTCGGCCGCCCAGATCCGCCGCGTCCGCCAGTCGCCGAAGATGTAGGCCCCGCGGAGCTTCGGAAGGCGGTCGCCGCGGTAGACGTAGCCGCCCGTGATCGACGCGGCCCTCGGGTGGCGGATCCGGATCGCGGGCGGCTCGATGGGCGTCGGCCCGCGGTCGCCGTCGGGGTGGACCGGCTGGGGCCCTTCGCGGATGCTCCACCCGTAGTTGCCGCCACGCTCCACGCGGTGGGCCATCTCCCAGAGCTGCCACCCGACGTCGCCCACCCAGAGCTCACCCGTCTTCCGGTCGAAGCTCATCCGCCAGGGGTTGCGGAAGCCGTAGGCCCAGATCTCGGGCCGCGCCCCTTCACGGTCGCGGAACGGATTCTCCTCGGGGATGGAGTACGCCCGCCCCCCTTCCGGGTCGTCCACGTCGATGCGGAGGACGGACCCGAGGAGGTTGCCCAGGTCCTGGGCCGCCCGCCGCTTGTCCGGCGGGTTCGGCCCCGACCCGTCGCCCGTGGAGATGTAGAGGTCGCCGCTCGGCCCGAACTTCAGGCAGCCCCCGTTGTGGCCGCCGGCGAGCCAGCGGAGGAGGACGGTCTCGCTGCCGGGCACAACCGTCGGCGGGGACGACTCAGTCAGGCGGAGACGGGAGACGATGGTGCCGTCCTTCCGAAAGCCGCCGCGGATCGGCTGGAGGGTGTAGCAGACGTAGACGTATCGGTTGCTCTGGAAGTCGGGGTGGAAGGCCAGACCGTAGAGGCGGCCGAAGCGGGCCGTCGCGTCCGTCTTCCGATCGAGGAGGCGGGGGATGTGGATCGCGACGGGGGCTCGCTCGACGGACTGTCGGTTCTCGAAGGTGAAGACGCGGCCGTCGAGCTGGGCGACGAAGAGGCGGCCCGACCCCGGCGCGTGGGTGAGGGCGACGGGGCGGTCGAACTGGAGGTTGGGGAAGACCCGCTCCGTCCGGTACGGCGGAGGCGGGGTGGGCGTGCCCTGGATCCGTGATCGGGTCCAGGGGGTCCGTTCGGCGATGCCGGGAGCGGGCGGTTCCGCCGCGGCGGACAGCGCCGCGGGGAGGGCGATCCACAGCACCGCCCAAGCTCGCCGCCGTACGAAGGTCACTCGCACCATCGGGCCACTGCCCCACCGAGGTCGCTTCCGCGGGGAAGCGGCATGGTATCGAGACCGCCGACGGTTCGCTCGGCGGCCGTCGGGGGCGTGTGGCGGGCGCGTGCCTTCCCGTTATCCTCGCGGCGACCTGCGGCAACCGGAGGACGCATGAGCGATTCCGAGATCCGAGGCCCCTTCCGCCGCACCAGCAGCGAGGTGGTGTATCGCAACCCGTGGATCCACGTTCGCGAGGATCGCGTGGTCCGGCCCGGCGGGTCGCCGGGGCTCTTCGGCGTGGTGGAGATGAGGCCGGGGGTCACGGTCCTGGCCCTCGGCGAGGGCGGCGAGGTCCACCTCGCCCGCGAGTACAAGTACGCGATCGAGGCTTACTCCATGGAGCTGATCAGCGGCGCGATGGACGACGGCGAGGCGCCACTGGAGACGGGGCGGCGGGAGCTCCGCGAGGAGGCCGGCCTCGAGGCGACGGACTGGACGGACCTCGGCACGGTGGACCCGTTTACCACGGTGATCCGCTCGCCCAACCGCATGTTCCTGGCGAGGGGACTCCGAGCCGTCGAGACGGCGGCGGACGAGGACGAGCCGCTCGACGTCCACCGTGTATCGTGGGACGAGGCCGTTGCGATGGTCCTGGACGGGCGGATCACCCACGCCGCGAGCTGCGTGGCGATCCTCAAGGCGAAGCTCCATCTGGACGCGGAGACCGGGGCCGGGCCGGGCGGACGCACGGCGTGAGGGAGCCTTCCTGTCCCCTCGGGACCTCCGGCTTCGGCTACGCATGCCGGGACAGCGAGCGGGGCATCGTGTAGACGAGCTCGCGGAGTGCTCGACGGGCGGCCTCCCACCCGTGCCTTCCTTCTCCGAAGCCTCCGCGGCTTCGGCTACGGGTTCCGCGGAGCGTTTCCCCTTCGCCTCCGACGGGACCGGCTCACCCTCGCCAGTGCTCGAAGAGCGGGCCGTTCGGGCCGAAGACGGGGTCGGCCGGAGGAAGAGGCACCGCCGCGATCCGGTGGTCGGCGGCGGGACGCTCGTCGGGGGCGCCCCGGAGCAGGTCGTAGTCCTCATGGCCTTCGGGATAGGCGCCGACCACCAGGAAGCGGGCCGAGCCCTGGACCTTCTTGTGGGCCGTGCCCGCGGGGAGGATCGTTACGTCGCCCGCCTCCACCGCGACGACGGGACCCGACGGCCCGCCGAACTGGATGCGGGCCGAGCCGCGGCAGACGCCGAGGACCTCGTGGGCGTTGCTGTGGTAGTGGTGGAAGGAGAAGACGCCGTCGCGCCAGGCGCCGCCCCACTCGTTCGCCTCGACCAGCGCCGCGAAGTCGTCGTCCGTGTCCGGGCCGACGCGGAGAGCGCCCTTGTAACACAGCAGCGGCCAGCGAGGGTGGTTCGGAAACGTCCCGTCGTCGGCGAGTGTCTCGGTTCGGATCTCCGGCGTCCGGGTGATCTCTCGGGCCATCGCTTCCTCCGAGCTTCCACGACGTCGTCGCAAGCCGATCGCGTCAGCGACGATAGGACGCGATCGAAAGAAGTGAATCCACGGCCCGTGCCAACCGGGACCACGGACAAGGCCGCGGACGGCCTTGTCCGTGCCACTCATCCAGAGACAACGCTTCGCGAGGCCACCACGCAAGTCACGGAGTTGGGTGGCACCTACCGCCGTGAACCAACTCCGTGTCGTCGGCGTCGTCTTTGCTTGGGTGGCACGGGCAAGTCCCAGCGGGATGCCGCCGGTGCCCGTCCGCGGGCTTGCCCGTGCTGGCAACGCGGTGCACGAAGCTTGTCTCCGCTCGCATCCGTCCTCGCGAGCGTAAGCCCGTGGACACCGGCTTCTTTCAGCGGGGGTCCCATATATTGGGGTCAGCCGTCGTTTCGGAACCCCCCTTCCCGTCACAGCTCACCCCCTGGCCCAACCGGGCCTTGGCGATTCCCACGGAGCGGAAAACAACGCAGTCGCTGCGCTCAATTGGTTCACGGCGTTGAGTGCCACCCGATCTACCACGAGCGTCTGGTCCGGAGGTGGTGAATCCCTACGGCGGCGCCAGCGCGAGGGACAAGCAGAGCGCGGCGAGGACCGCGTAGACGAGGACGTACAGCCAGTAGGCGACGGGGGTGTCCCGTGGGCTGTAGGTCACCCACTCTCGGCGGACCGGCGCCCGGACGTGGATCCGACGGCGGAGGAGGACCGAGACGACGAAGCCGCTGAAGAGGAGCGCTCCAACCGCGAAAAAAAGTTGCAGGACCGCCGTCGAGGCCATGGCCGATTCCTCACTCCTCGAGGAAGAGCACGCCGACGGGGAGGAGGAACGCGAGGTCCTCCTCCGTGGCGGGACGCTTCCTCGCGAAACGCATGGCGTGGACGATGCCGAGGCGGCAGGGGCCTTCCCCCGCTTCGTCGCGCAGCCGCCAGAAGCGCTTGTGGGCGTCCTGGCGAAGCGTCTCCGCACGCTCCTCCACCGCGTCGGCCCAGGGTTCCTTCCGCTGCTTGCCCCGGACCAGCGTGGCGTGCTTCGGTGCCGCGTCGATGGGGATGTACGTGAGCAGACGCAGGTTGAACCGGAGCTCCGCGGGGGTGAGCGTCCGCGGCAACCGGATGGACCACTCGAGCAGCGGCTGGAGCTCCTCCCTCCGCGCCGGCGAGGCGAGGACGGGAACCATGAACAGCGACGCGAGCGCCACCAGCGGTGCGAGCGCCGTCGGCAGCCCGGCGTACTCGACGGGAACGGCCATCTCGTCGGGGTCGACCGGGTAGAGCGGCTTGCTCACTCGCGTGGAGCCGGCGTGCGGGGTGAGGATCCCCACGCGACGGTAGCGGAAGCGCTTCTTGAGGAACGGAACGTCGGCGGCCGGATCGTCCTCGGGTGGGAGATAGAACCCCTTGAGGTTCTTCGCGAGATAGACGGCCTCCCACATCTGCATCGGCGGAGGCTAGGAAGCCGGCCGCCGACGGAGCAAAGCCGGAGCTCGGCCGCCTTGGGTCCTCACGGGCGATCCGCTACACTCCGTTCTCTCCATCGCTATTGAAAGGAGCGGAGATGACATTGCCACGCCGTTGGATCGCCAGGGCCTTCGCCGTCCTGCTCGTGGGCTTCGGCGCCGGCCTCCTCGCCCAGGTTCCGGAGATCAAGTGGGCGCCGAACGACCCGAAGCGGCCGAACCCGCCCGTCATCCAGCCGCCCACGGCGAGCACGCAGCAAAGCGCCGGGCGGCCGCCGTCGGACGCCGTGGTCCTCTTCGACGGCGAGGATCTCTCGGCGTGGGAGGGAACCGACGGCGGACCCGCGAAGTGGAAGGTCCAGGACGGCTATATGCAGCCCAACGGCACGGGGGACATCCGGACGAAGAAGCGCTTCGGCGACTGTCAGCTCCATATCGAGTGGGCCGCCACCGAGGGAAGCGAGAGCAACAGCGGCGTCTACCTCATGAGCACCTACGAGATCCAGGTGTACAACTCCTTCAAGGACCGCCACGAGATCTACGCGGACGGACAGGCGGCGGGCATCTACGGACAGCACGCCCCGCTGGTCAACGCCTCGCGGAAGCCCGGGAAGTGGCAGAGCTACGACATCGTCTTCCATCGGCCGCACTTCGAGGACGGCAAGGTGGTCAAGCCGGCGACGATGACCGTGTTCCACAACGGCGTGCTGGTCCACGACCACGTGAAGCTGACCGGGCCGACCCGCCACAAGAAGCGGCCGCCGTACTCCCCCCACGCGCCGAAGAAGCCGCTGCTCCTCCAGGACCACGGCGACCCGGTGCGGTACCGCCAGGTCTGGATCCGGCCGCTTTCCGACTGACAGTCTCAGGTCGCAAGGCGCAGGTCGCAGGGCACGATTCTGGTTGCAGAGGACATCGCGTGACACCTGCGACCTGCGACCTGCGACTTGCGACCGATTAGCGCTGAAGGCGTCGGCGAGGCGGGTGGTGTCGACATGATCCGGCAGGGATCGCCCGACGTGTCTCACCGAGCCGTGCTTTCCCCGCCTTCCTCGACGAGAGGCTGTTCGTGGAGGAAAGCGACCAGATCCTTCGGGGTCGCCACGCGCCCATACCACCGATTGCTCTCCGCGCCTGACAGGGACCGCTTCGCCCGCTCCGCCGCCTCCTCCGCGATGTCGT
>CAZQQP010000029.1:0-4894 GCA_964595475.1 uncultured Planctomycetaceae bacterium
AGGCTGCCGCCCAGGCAACCACTCGTGACAGTTCACGATCTGACCCCACGATCTCTCCCGGCTGCCGAAGGGACACCCAGACCGGACACGGCGAGCGGCGTCCAATCGCGATGCTCCTCAACCGCACGGCTGGGGAGCCGGTCCGATTCGCCGGCGGTCTACCTGTCCGCTCTCACCTCGCGCGGATCTGTACCAGTGCTGCTTGCTCCATGAATCTCCGGAGATCCGTTCGTGACGTTAGCTCCCTCCGCAGCGGCCCCTTCGACGCCGATCCGGCGAGGCGGGTGCGGTTGAAGTGGGGCTGGGCGCGCTCGGCGACCATGATAAACTGAACGCAGTCGAGCGCTTTGCCGGCAAGCCATGAGCGACGAAAGGATGGAATTCCCGGTTGTCTGACGCGGCCGAGCTGGATGTGCGAGAGGTGCTGGTGAAGGGCCTGAACCGGGCCGAGGCCCCGCAGACGCCCTCTTCTATTCGAAAGGCTCTCCCTGGCCCGTACCGGAGGCGCGTTCACCGGATCTCCGAGATCCTCGAGGAACTAGTCGCGGAGGGGCGAGTCTACCGATTCGCTCCCTACCGAGGCAAAGCGCACCGCTACTGGACGTACGACCTTGAGACGTACGCCAGCACCGTGATCGAGAGAGCACTCACTACGCCGCGGACTTTCAAGGAGCTCGACAGTCTTGTGGAAAAGCCGCTCGCGGATTGTTCGCAGAAGCGGCGACGGCAGATTCTCGACGGGCTGGTTCGGAACGGCCGGGTGTGGGCGCTTCCGAAGATTCCGCGAAGTCGGACCGAACGCTACGCCACCGAACCACCGGATCCTCGGGACTACCTGCGAGCGTCCGTCAATCATCTGCGGCGTCAGATCGATCAAACCGCGGAGCGCCTCCGCCATTTCGGCGTTCCGGAGGATCGAACCCGTGCGGCGGCGCTTGAACTCCTCGGGGTCGAAGGGAAGTCCTCGTTTTCGGAAGAGCCGGAAGACTCGGCAGTGATCGTCCAGGAGCTCGCCCGATTGCAGGCGCATGAGAGAGGGGGACTTGTGCCGGTGAGCAAACTCCGCGACAACCTGCGTGATCGTCTGCCCGACAAAGACGGTTTCGACCGGGCTGTCCTCGAGCTTGCTCGCGCGAAGCGGGTGGCGTTGCACCCCCATGACTATCCGGCTGGCGTCTCCGAGGCTGAACGAGCCGAGATGGTTACGGACGGACAGGGCAACTACTACGTAGGTGCGACCATCTGGGAGTGAGGACGCGCCATGGCTGCGTATGTGAACCCGTTCTCGCGCCACGTGGTCCATGATCCGTGGGAGGAGGCCGAGGCCGACGTTCCAGAGATTCACGCCCGGCCATTCGATCTCTGTCGCCGGGAGCTCGAGCGGGTCCGGACCGACGGCCGCACTCGCTCAATCATGCTCCACGGCTCCGCGGGCAGCGGAAAGACGCATCTCCTCGCCCGTCTCCGGGCCGCTGTTACTCGATCCGACTCACCGGGGGTCGTCTTCTCCGCGGTCCGCCTCCAGTCGGGACCGCGGATGGTCTCCCGGCACACCCGGGCGTGCCTCGTCAATGACCTTCTCCGGCGGGATGTCGGCGGCCGGTCCCAGCTTCAGCGCGTGCTGTTGCGACGGTTCGAAGAGTACGACCCCGAAGCGGTTCACGACGCAGACGCATGGATTTCCGCGCTTCAAGCCGACCAAAGCGGCTCCGCTTCGCGCAAGCTAGAGGACCTCCTTGACCGCCTCGACGAGGATCACGGCCTTGGCCGGAACCTCTCTCAGACGCTTGCCGCGCTCCTAACCGGACGACACCGAAGGGACGCCCGCGCGTGGCTGCGGGGCGAATCCGTTCCGGATGACGCCCTCCGACGTCTCGGGATCGAAGATCCGCTCGAAGAAGACCCGGAGGAGGAGGCCCTAACGGTAATGGGCGGCCTCAGCCGGTTGGCGGGAGCGCACCTGCCGATCGCGATCTGTTTTGATCAGATTGAAGCTCTGCGAACTCATCCAAATGACATTGAGGGGCTGTTTTCTTTCGGACGCATGGCGAGCATGCTGCATGATCGGACGCCCAACCTCTTGCTGATTACTTGCGTCCAAAGCGCCTTTGTCGAAACACTCAAGGCCGCGGTCCGTCAGGCTGATTATGACCGGCTAGCGTCGGACCAGGGCGTCTTAAATCCGCTGACATGGGATGAGGCGAAGGCCCTCGTTTTTCAACGGCTCAATACCATTGGACAGTTGGCGCAGGAACGGGTGCGGCACGACGACGCGCTTTGGCCGCTCGGCACCGAGACCGTCAAACGTCAGTTCGATCGGTGGCCGACCGGCCCGACACCGCGCCGGCTGATCGCGTTCTGCCGGGACCGATTTGACCAGTGGCAGTTCGGGGATTCGGGTCAAATCACGGATCTCGAGAGCTTTCTTGGTCAGCGCTATGCAGAGCTTGAGGACCGCGCGAAACGGCGGTCCGACCCCGCGAACACCGACCAGACGCTCGTGCACGGGCTGCCCCTATTGCTTGCCGCGACGGGCCATGGTCAGTCGGGCACCGTCCCACCGGGCCATCGTTTCCGCGACGTCGACCTCGTCCTTGAGGGAGACCGCGGACAGGTCTCACTGAGTGTCTGCCATGAATCCGGCAACCGACTGACAAGCCGCCTCCAGCGCTTACGCCACCGGGCTGAAGCCAACGACCCGGAGGACCTCCTCGTGGTTCGAGATCCGCGCTTACCCATCTCGCGAACGGCGGCTCGGGCGCGGGAGCACTGGGAGGCTCTCACGGATCGACAGCTCCGACCCTCCTCGGAAGCGTTGGCAGCGCTCGACGCAGTCCGACAATTGTTGTCCGCCGCGAAGGCGGGTGATTTGGCCCAATCGGGGGAGACCATCGACGAGGAGCGAGTCCGGGACTGGCTGGTCCGGAATCTCTCCCCCGACCTCGATCAGCTTCTTGCCGAGGTTCTCCCAGGGGGCGAGCAGGAACCGGACGGCGGACTACTCGATGATTTGGTGGCATTCATCCACCGGGGGCGGGTGGCGCCGCTCGAGGATGCGGCCCAGGAGCTCGGGAGCGAGACCGCCACAGTAGAGACGTGCTTGCAGCGCCATCCCGATGCGTTCGGCGTCCTCGCCGGGCCGCCGAAGGTTATCTTTGAGTGGGTCCCGGATCCGGTCGAAGGTGAGGAAGGGGGACGCTCATGGCCGTGACTCTGACAATTCGAGAGGTGCGAGAGGGGCTGTTTAGGGAGGCGCGTGACGGGGAGCAGACCGACAGCGGGGAACAGACGACACGCCACCTCGGCACACTCTTCCACGAGGTCTTCACGGGCCTCGTCGACTCGCGGGCGTCGACCCATTGGTGGGCGGCGTTGGAGGCCGAGCAGGGGAACCCACAGGCTTGGGACGAGGTCCTCGAACGCCACGCCTACGAGACGCTTGTCGGCCCTCGGCTCCGACGGCATCAAGCCGCGCTGCAGAGCTCCGCCGCCGAGGTCTGCCAGTTCTGGGAGGCGGTCAAGCACCTCTGCCACTGGCTCGCGGAGGTGCTCCGAGGCGTCCGCGAACGTACGGGTCGGCTGCCTGACCCGTCGGCATTCGTCACGGTCGAGCCGTCGGTGACAGTGGAGCTTACGGATCCAGGCTGGACGGACGCTGTCCGCCTTACGGGCACGGCCGACGTGCTGTGGCAGGTGCCCGATCGCAACCGTTGGTGCGTAATGGAGGTGAAGCTTGGCCGGACTTCGGAAACTCTCGACCTCGCGCAAGCGGCGCTTTACCACCTAGCGCTCGGTGCGAGCCTGGAGCAGCCTGCCGGGTCTCTGGCCGTGGTTTCATTCAAGCCCGAGCCCGATGAAAAGGTCATCGAAGCAGACCGGCTTGAAGACGCGCAGAAGCGACTCAAAGCATTCATCGGTCGCCTCGCGGGGGTCACCCGGACTCGCAGCCGCCTTCGTGACTGGCTCGGATGGGGAAAGCGGGCCGGTGGCCGGCGCCAGGAGCCGCGAGACACAGAGTCCTTCTTGCAGCCGACTGACGAACATCAGGAGCTCGGGAACCAACTGCTCCGGACACTCGACGAGTATGGCGTCCGAGCTGAGCTGGCCGGGCCTCCCGACGTGGGACCGACCTTCTGCCGCTATTCCCTGACGCCGGGGCAAGGTGTCCGAATCAAGAGGTTCGCCGACCTCGGCGAGGAGCTTCGGGTCCGCCTCGGCCTCGACGCGCCACCGTTCATCACACCCGCTCGTGGTCGAGTGGTGGTCGACATCCAACGCCCCGATCGCCAAATGGTCCCATTCTCCGACTGCCGGGATCACCTTCCCGAACGGGATCAACTCCATGGGTGCTCCAAAATCCTGGTCGGAGTTGACTTGACCGGGAGACCGGAGTTTGTCGACCTCGCAGAACCGGAAACGTGTCATTTCCTTGTGGCCGGGACGACCGGAAGCGGGAAAAGCGAATGGCTCCGCGCCGCTCTCGCCGGCCTCGTTGCGACAAACACGCCCGAGACGCTTCGCCTGGTCCTCATTGACCCGAAACGGAACGCGTTCGCCGCTTCGGCGGATTCGCCATTGCTTCAGCGGCCGCTCATATATCCCGACGAAACCTCCGTTCCCGATATCCTCGGCGAGCTTGCCGACGAGATGGACCGCCGTTACGGGCTGCTCGGCGACGCGGACTCTTTGGATGAGCACGTCGCTCGAACGGCCGAGCCGCTCCCCCGGATCGTGTGCATCTGTGACGAGTACTTCGACGTCATCCATGGCGGCAACCGGCAAGCCGTGGAGAAGCAGATCATGCGGCTGGGAGCGAAGGCCCGCGCTGCCGGGATTCACCTTATCCTCGCAACGCAACGCCCCAGCCGGCAGACGGTGAGCGGAGCCATCGATG
>CAZQQP010000029.1:4904-17702 GCA_964595475.1 uncultured Planctomycetaceae bacterium
TCGGCCTGAAAATGCAGGATCGGATCGAGTCCCGGATGTTGCTCGGCCAAGGCGGCGCGGAACGCTTGCTCGGCCACGGCGATCTCTTGTTCAGGGACATCGGCGAGCCACGCCGGCTTCAGGGGGTCTATCTGCCACCGGAGGAACGCGAAACCTTCCTTAGGTGAACGGGCATGGCCGGATGGTCGGCGTCCGAAGCGGATCGCTCACCGGAGGAGAGCAGTGAACCCGAGCGAGCCCTCCAGCACGACCTGACAAGACCGTTTCCTGAGCGAACGTCGCGGGCGTCCCAACGCTTCGTCAGGATGAGCCTGCATCCACACGCCTCTCCTGTCCACCCACGCGGCGGTTCTACCCCTCGGGGACGATCCAGTCCCGTCTCGTAGCCACCGGCCGGCGGCGGCGTTTCGGCACAGAGCGCTCTGGGATAGACTTCGGTTGAACGGACGCCAAGGTCAAAGGAATCGAACCGGCTCGGTTATGGCAGAGCACGAGGTGAACATCGCCGCGGGCCCGGACCGCGCGGGGGCGAGCACGCGACCGGAGGACCTGTTCGTCGAGCTGTTCACGCAGACGTTCGGGGTCCAGAAGGTCCAGCTTCTGTGCCCGCAGCACCCCGTCCGGGATATCTACGGTGGCTCGCGGTACGTCGATTTCGCGCTCCGCGCGGGGGATCAGCGGGTCGCGTTCGAGATCGATGGGCTCCAGTGGCACCACCCCGCGGCGCTCAGCATCGAGGACCTCGAGGACCAGATCCTCCGGCAGAACAGCTTGGTGCACGAGGGGTGGAGGGTCTTCCGGTGGACCGACCGCGAGGTGGCGGAGGAGCCGGAGAAGGTGAAGGAGGAGCTGGCGCTGTTCCTGGAGTCGGTGCCGGGGCTCCTGGCGTTCGAGGAGTTTCTGCCCCGGCGAACCGGCGGGCTCATCGAGCTCCGCGAGCACCAGCAGGAAGCGCTCGACGCGCTCCAGCGCCTCCGCGACGAGGGGAAGACGATCGCGCTGCTGACCCATGCGGCGGGTGCCGGCAAGACCCGCGTGGCGATCGCGGACGCGAAGCGGATGGGCGGCCGGACGCTCTACATCACCCACCGAAAGGGCCTGGTGGACCAGGCCGCAGAGGAGTTCCGTCAGCTGTGGCCCGAGGCCTCGACGGGGGTGCTCGTCGGCGGGCGACGGGACCCGGATGCGCAGAACGTCATCGGGTCGGTCCAGAGTGTCAGCCGCGGCCTCGAGCGGTTCGATCCCGACGCGTTCACCAGCGTCGTGATCGACGAGGCCCACCACGCGACGGCGCCGAGCTACCAGAAGATCCTCGGGCACTTCACGCCGCGGTTCATCCTCGGGCTCACGGGGACGCCGGAGCGGGCGGACGGCCAGTCGGTTCTGGACCTGTTCGAGCAGTCCGCCCACCGCCTGACGCTGGAAGAGGCCGTCCGCGCGGGACAGCTCGTCCCCATCCGCTGCGTCCGGGTGGAGACGAACGTCGATCTGAGCCGGGTCCGGTTCAACCAGGTGCAGTACAACCGCCGCGACATCGAGGAGACGATCGCGGTGCCCGGCCGCGACCGCCTCATCGTCCAGACCTATCTCGACCACGTGCCCAATCGGAAAGCGGTCGTCTTCTGCGTGAACGTCCGACACGGGGAGCAGCTCGCCGAGCGCATCCGCGAGGCGGGCGTCGCGGCGCAGTCGGTGTCCGGGCGGATGACGGACGACGAGCGGAAGGAGGTCCTGGACGCGTTCGCCGCGGGCAACGTGCGCGTGCTCTGTGCCTGCGACATCCTGAACGAGGGGTGGGACTGCCCCGACGTCGAGGTCCTGATGATGGCCCGCCCCACGCTCTCGAAGGTCCTCTACATGCAGCAGCTCGGCCGCGGCACGCGAAAGGCGCCGGGGAAGGAGTCGCTGCTGGTCTTCGACTTCGTCGACAACGCCACCCGCTACAACGCGCCGGTGACGCTGCACCGGATCACCGGAAAGTCGCGCTATCGCCGCGGCGGGCTGGTCATGGCGCCGGACCACGTCATGGAGCGCGAGGAAGAGATGGCGGAGCAGGGCCAGACCCCGCCGGCCATCGTGGAGATCGGGATCTGGGCGACGGACTACCAAGAGGTGGACCTTTTCGACTGGCAGACGAAGCTGGGCGACGTCCTCACGGTCTCGGACCTCGAGGTGAAGCTCGCGACCTCGGAGGGGCGGGTCCGGCGGGCGATCGACCGGGGCCAGGTCGCCCCCGACCACTCGGTGCCCGTCGGCGACCGCACCTATCACTACTTCGAGCCCGGCCGGGAGGAGGAGATCCGCGAGAAGCTGGGCCTCCCCCGCGTGGACGACAGCTCGATCCGGCAGCTCTTCCTCGATTTCGTCTCCGAGATGGACATGGCGGCGTCGTACAAGCCGGTCTTGCTGCTGAGCGTGCTCGACTGTGTCGACCCTCGCGGCGTGGCCGAGATCGCGTCGGTGGTCTCCCGCTTCCGGAAGTTCTATGAGGACCGCCGGCGGGCCGGGCGGTCCGTGGAAAAGGGAAACACGCGGATGGCACGCGTCGAGCAGCTCGAAGACCTCGAAGTGCAGCGTGTCATGCTGGGCATGCCCTTCGAGAAGTTCGAGCGCCGCCACTACCTCCGCTACGACCGCGATCTCTCGCGGATCCGGTTCGCCCCGAAGCTCTGGCGGCAGTTGCGCCGCGACGACATCGACGCCATTCGCCGCTCGTGCGAGCAGGCCCTCGACCAGTATTATCGACGCCTGGAAGGAGCCTCCTGAGGGCGTAACTCGCTTTCCGCGGACGTCCGCTCAGGCGACGTCGGTTGTTCCGAAGCGCGGATGGGAGGGCGAGGCTCCGGCCGAGCCCACACGCGCTTGGACCTGGGCCCATCGCAAAAGAGGCTCAGCCGGAGCTTCGCCCTCCCGGACCCGCCCGTCTGCCGACGGATGTGCGACCGAGGAAGCCCGCGGAAGACGAGTTACGCCCGCCTCATGACGTGGGGGAGTCGGATGGACGAGCAAACCCTTCGCTATTACGAGCAACACGCGGAGGCGGTGGCGGACCGCTACGAGGAGGCCGGAGAAGGTGTGGCGCAGTACTTCGCCGTCGCCTTTCCCGGGCGTAAGAAGGTCCTCGACGTCGGTGCCGGGAGCGGCCGGGACCTGGCCCGGCTCGTCGATAGAGGTTGGGACGCCTCGGGCATCGAGCCGTCCGGGGCGATGCGTCAGACCGCAATCGAGCGCCATCCGGAGCTCGAAAGCCGGCTCGTTGCGGGGAGGTTGCCGGACAGCGTGTCTTCCACGCGGGGCTGGAAAGCGGGCTACGACGGGGTGCTCTGCTCCGGCGTCCTCCATCACGTGCCCCGGTCGCGATTGTTCGACGCCGTTTTCGCGATCAAGGAGCTTCTCTCCAACCGGACCGGGCGGAGTCGCGGTCGCGCGCTTGTTTCCGTCCCGGCTCAGACGGAGCGGTCGGACGGACCTTTTCGGGATCGCGAGGGCCGGTTCCACAACGGCGTCGCGATCGGTGAGCTGGAGCTTCTCTTCGAGCGTACCGGCTTTCAGTCGATCGGCCAATGGGAAGACGCGGACAGCCTGGGCCGGTCGGATCGCTGCTGGCACACCATCCTCCTCGAGCTCACGAGCACGCTCGGCCGGCCGTTGAACCTGATCCAGGCGGTGCTCACCCAGGACCCGAAGGTCACCACGTACAAGCTCGCGCTCATCCGAGCGCTCTGCGACCTCGCCCTGCGGCGGCCGCGGGCCGTCCGGTGGCAGAGGCACGCGGTTCGGGTTCCCGTGAGGGCCGTCGCGGAGCGCTGGGTTCGCTACTACTGGCCGCTCCTCTCATCGAAGCCGTTCCTGCCCCAGGGGAATGGCGAATGGTCGGAAGGTCGGCACAGGCTCGCCTTCGCAGATGAGCTGAAGCAGCTCATCCGCATGTATGAGCGTCGAGGGGGCCTCACGGCGTTCGATAACGAGCAACGGTATAAACAGCTCCCTCAGAAAGCCGACGCCACTTACCGACGCGTCATGCAAAAGATGCGGCAGGCCATCAAGGGCGGTCCCGTCCATCACGCGGGCAGGACGCTCGAAGAAGGACAGATCTTTCACGCCCAGGGCCGAGAGATCGTCGTCGACGCGGCCATGTGGCGAGAGCTGACGCTGATGGGGCATTGGATCGAAGAGGCCTTGCTCCTGCGGTGGGCGGAGATGGTGGTAAACAGATTCTCCGCCGCGAACGGCCCCTCGCGAGGGACGGCTCTGGACGCCCTTTGCAGAGGGCCTGAGCGGAAGCCCCACGCCGAAGAGGCACAAAGCATCTATACGGAGGTCTCCCCGCTCCACTGCGTCTGGACGGGCCGCCGCCTACGGAAAGGGCACTTCGACGTCGATCATCTCCTCCCGTTCGCGCTGTGGGAAAACAACGATCTCTGGAATCTGCTGCCGGCAAGCAGGGAGGTGAATCGCAAGAAGAAAGAGGACAAGCTTCCGCACCGCGATTTGCTCCACCACCGGCGAAAAGCCATTGTCGCTTATTGGGGCGAGGCGTACAAGCGACATCCGCATCGCTTCAATGTTGAAGCGACCGATCAGACAGGAGACTCGCAGTGGTCGATGGACACCCTCTTCGACGCGGTGGTCGAAGCGGTCGAGGTGACCGCTTTGCAGTGGGGGTGGCAGCGATGGCACCCATCACCGGACTGGGCCCCTCACGAAGCGTGAACGTGGCTCGTGGAGCATCGTGGCGGCGACGGGGGGCGCTACCCCTTGCGGATGCGTTTGCGCAAACCGCCGGTGCCGATAACAGGTCTTCGTGGAAATGGGTCGTCTACCGATCGAGACGGCGGATGAAGACATTCTCGTGATGCCAGCGCAACTGCCGGAGCGACGGCTCGTAGTAACGCGGCCTGATCCGAACAGGTTTCGCGTCGAGCGACTCCATGGGCACCGTCTCGGCGGTCCCGCTCGTGAGCGCCTCGGCGACTCTGATGCGAAGATCCGGGTCGACGGTGAGGGCTCCGCGGTCGAAGCCCCAATGGTGCGAAGGGCAGAGCGCGATGCCATTGTCCACCCGATCTGGCCCGCCGCGTTTCCGGGGTCGGATGTGTGCCGCCTCGACTCCCGAAACAATATCGTTCAACAGAACCTGGTAGCCGCAGAAAGCACAGGCGTTCCGATAGTTCAGAAGAACATCCTCGCGGAAGCTTGCGTCTGCTTCCGCCGAGGGAAGACCGAGGTGGCGACGGATGTCCTCCTGGACAGGCGTGGTCCACCAGCGATGAAGAATCGCATCGGCGGCTTCCTCCCGAGCCGCGCGTGATCCCCGCAACAGGGCGAACGTGTCCTCCTTGAGAGTCGCAAACGACTCAGGGGATGACAGATCGGAGACCAATGCCGTCGCGCCGAGCGGGTAGTGCTTTCGTGTCGTCAGGTGCCAGAACGGCTCGCTCCGCATGTGGCTGAACGGCTGCTCCGCCTTCGGTCCGCTACGTGTCGCCCGACCGCCGAAGAGGCCGATGAGACGCTCCAACTCGCTGCGGATATCTCCAAAGTGGATCCTGTTTTCCCGTATCCGGCCCCTTTCAAGGTGCGCGATTACCAGAAGGAGAAGAAGCGGCTTTTTCAGCGCCGCCCGAGAGCTACCGCTCTTGTGGAGCCGCATTTCGGCGACCTGGTCAAGGAACTCGGTCAGTACCCGTCGTTCGCTTTGGTCCATCGGCGTCGGTTTCAACTTACCTTCTTGTTCTGTACCGTCTGATAGCCGGCCGGGAGAAACGGCGCTCGCAGCGGGTCGTTGCGGACGCTGAAAAAGAGCGGAGGGGCCGCCGGGAGCGACTGGACCTCGAGGGTCCGGTCGATCCAGTCGCGGAGCTCGTGCTGCTCGAAGAACTTCTGGAAGGTGTTCCGGTCGGTCAGGCAGCCGTCGCCGAAGGGCTGCCCCTTGTCCTCGCGCTGAAAGGCGAGTCGCGCGGAGACGATGAGGAGGCGACGGGTGAGGAACCAGGCGCCCCGGAGCGTCTCGGCCCGCCCCTCGGGATCCTCGATCACGTTGACCACGTAGCCGAGGTTGACCACGTCCGCCGCGCTCCGCGGCACTTCGGGCCGGTACGCCGGGTCCCACCCGGTCGCGGAGATTCCGCGGAGGTCGAGCTGCCGGACGTCCCCGCCGCGGCCGCAGCCGTAGTCGAAGACGTCCGTGCCCCGATGGATGAGCCCGGCGTCCATCGCCAGCTCGAGCGGACGGGACAAGCTCCTCCGCCGGATGGCCGTCTTCTCGTGCTCGATCGCGGGTTGTGCCGTCACGGTCGCCGCTTCCGGATTCCGATCGCCGCCCGATCTTACTCGGGGAGACGGACGCTGCGAAGGCGCGGTCGGAGCCTGGGGTCCGCCGACGGAGGGCGGATGGAACAAGGGCGAGGGAACGCCGACGCCACCCGGCCCTTGTCGGGGGGCCGGCGAGTGGCATCGGCCGGAGGGAAAAGTGAATTGCACTCCTTTTCCGCCCGAGAAAACCCGAAGCGTAAGGCCGCCGGGAAAACGGACCCGGCGGGACCGTCGCGGGGCGGCGCCGGGCGATCTCGACGACCCTCACGAGAAACCCTTCGGACGGCGGCGAGGGAGCGAGGCCGGGAGGACCGTCGGGGGTCACTCCGACGGCGCCGGCGTGATCCGAAGGTGGCAGAGCGTTCGCGGCGGCAGCTTCAGGTCGAGCCGGGTGCGGGGTCCCTCGCCCTCGAGGGTGCCCCCGCGCAGTCGGTCGCCGGCCTTCTCTTTCAGCGCCCACGCGTAGTCGCCGGGTTGGAGCAGGAGCAGCGTGGCGCCGAGACGGCGGGGCCGCTCGCCGAAGTGGTAGAGCTCAGCCTGGAAGCGCTCGCGGCCCGAGTCCGTGACGAGGGCGGCGAACTTCCGCGGCTCGGTCATCCACCGCACGGCCGCCAGCGGGAAGTAGAACGGCGACCCCGGGTCTCCCGTGGCGGCGGCGTAGAGGATCCGAGGGCACGGCGCCGGCCAGCCCCACCCGTTCGCCTCGTTGCCCCACCGCTCGTTGAACGTCAGGATCCGGTCGGTCCACCGCATCTCGTCGGTGTAGGCGGGTCGGTTGATCCGGAAGGCCTTCGCGTTCTCCTCGAGGGCCGCGACCAGCGCCTCGCGCCCCTCGCCGAGCCGCATCCGCATGTAGCCGCCGCCCCGCTGCCGCAGGCAGCGGTCGTAGCGCTCGTCCCCGGTCAGCAGCCGGTACTTGGCGAGCGTCCCCGGCAGGAATGGGTCCATCCCCCCGCCACCGAACCGCGGGGCGCCCTCCAGGGCGCACCACGCGGCGGTGCCGGGCTCGGCGTCGCTGGGGGCTTTGCCGCCGAGGTACTTCATCCGGATCTCCGCCATCGACCGGATGGGCCGGAGGTACTTCTCGTCGCCGGTTCGCTGATAGGTCAGGAGCAACGTCTTGGTCAGCAGCGCCATGGCGCTCGGCCAGGCGTACAGGTCGTTGCGGGAGCTCCGCGGCCGCCACCAGGGGTCCACCCCCCGCCCACCTCGCCGTCGGGCCAGTGGACGGCGCTCGGCACGATGCCGGCGGGCTTTCCGTTCTCCTCCCTCGCCGCCGCGTCGACCCACGTGTCCATCCAGCGGGTGATGAGATCGCCCACCTTCTCGTCCCCGCTGCGGAGCCAGTGGATGAGGGCGGGGTGGAACACCCGCGGGTGGTAGACCGTGTCGCACGCCCGCCGCGGCTTCCTCCCGACGCGATCCGCGTTGAACCACGTGCTCTTGAACTGCAGAAAGCCCCGGTCGTTTCGGCCCATCCACTTGCTCTTCGCCAGCTCGACGATCCGCAGGGCCCGCTCCCGCCATTCCTGCTCGTCCGGGGCGAGGAAGATCATGGGCGTGATCGAGTCGGCCGTCTCCTCCGCGGTGTGCTCCACGTCGCTGAACCGCGACGTGTACCCGTCCTCCATGTGGGGCCGGGCGAGGATGGCCTCGGAGAGCTTCCGCTGGGCGGCGGTGATCTTGGGGTCGCGAAACCCGACCAGGACGGGTGTCCACCACCGCATTTCCTCCCGGCCGATCCTCGCCTTCCTCGAGAAGAAGCGATTGAGGTAGGCCTTCTCCGCGGCCTCGCCCCCGGTTCCCTCGATCGCCTTCCGCCGCCCGTGGGCCCACCAGTCGACCACGGGAAGAAGCTTGTCGAGGTCGCTTCGCAGATCGCGGGACAACCCCTCCCGGTCGCGGAGCTTCCGGAGCAGCCGATAACGCTTCTTCTCGCTCTCGGCGTTGCCCGCACGGCGGATGACCTCCGCCGCGGACCGCTCAGCAGCGGAGCTTTCACGGGCCGGATGTTCCTTTCGGGTCTCGGCCGCTCCGGCGTCGACGGCGGCGCAGAGCACCAGGAGGCCGGCACCGCAGGAGGCGCTTCCGCTGTCGAATCGACGCAGAAGAGCTCCGCGAAACAATTCACGTGTCGGACGCCGACGGCCGGAGGCGAGTGTGCCGTCTCCGCGGGCGTCGAGCAAGGGATCGGGATGCGTCGTTCGCACCGATGCTTCCCTGCGGACCGCAAGCGGGTGCGCGTCTCGCTGCCCCCGAGCTTCGCTGCACGGCGACAAGCCACGCTTGGATGGACGGGTGTGCGGCGTGGGCTCGTGCCGAGCCGGGGACCACGGGCAAGGCCGCGGACGGCCTTGCCGGTGCCACCCAACGCCGTAAAGGGACGACTTTTTCGCTCGTCTCCGTCGTCGAAGCCTTCGGTGTGGCGTCGGCGGGACGACCCGGGCCGTGCGGCGACCCCTCGTTGCCCCGCCGTGCGGTGTCTCCCTCCCTCGCATGCTCCTTTCAGCGTCATCCCGGTGGAAAAGCGAGGGCTATTCCTGGCGAGCCGAGACGCGGCGCGTCGTGCATACAGCCCGGAGCTCGTGCCCACGGGGAGGAGCCGCGGCGGCCGGTGGCAATCGCCAAGGCTCCCGCGCTGGGCTCGCGCCACGCTTAGCGGCGGCTCGCCGGGTCGTTTTCGGGCGTCTTCTGGAAGCGGAGGTGAGGCTCGACCTTGGCGGCCGTCTTGGGGCCGATGCCGGGGACGGCGCGGAGGTCGTCCGCGTCGGTGTAGCGGGCGGCGCCTTGTCGGTGGCGGACAATCTTCTCGGCCGTGGCGGGGCCGACCTGGGGAAGGAGCTGGAGCTCGGCCCGGTCCGCGGTGTTGGGGTTCACGCGGCGGGAAAGCGCCCGGTCGAGGGCGGCGGGGGAAGGACGGGTGTGCGTGGCCCATTGGCCGCCGCAGACGGCGAAGAGGATTGCCGCGACGAGGACGGCACCGCCGCTTCGATCAGGGTGTCGGGCGGGCACCGGCGGCCTCCTCTCCGGGCTCCTGCAGGCTCTTCCGCATGGTGGCGAGCCGCCGAAGCGCCGGCTTCGGCTCGAGGTTCTCCGCGACGAGGCCGCCGTAGGGCACCTCGCCGTCGGGACGGTCCGTGAGGTCGACCCAGGCGATGGACTCCACGTTCGGCTTGCCTAGGAGGATGGAGTAGAACGCCTCCAGCCAGTGGCTCTGGACCGTGGGCGACCACGGCTTCCGCCAGTAGCCGTCGTCCGCCGCGGCGGCCGACTCCGCCTGCTGCGAGGGGACCGCCACGCCCGTGACGTGGATGGGCTTGCCGAGGTTCACCAGCGCGTCGAGGAGGGCGCTCGCCTGCATGAGGTCGCGGGTGTGACCGCCGCCCGCCCCGTTGCCCATGACCAGCTTCACGCCGAAGCCGTCGAAGGGTATGCCCGATTGGAGGACCATCTCCGCGTACATGAGCGGCGGGATGGAGGCCTGGTGGAAGGCGTAGTACTCGCCGAAGGGCTGGGTCAGCTCGATGAGGGTCCGCCCGTTGGGTTGGATCTTCTTCGTCAGCATGACGGCCATGCGGGTGAGGTCCATCAGCTGCTCGAAGTTGAAGGGGAACGTCTCGTTGACGTGTATGCCGCTGACCACGTTCCAGAGGGAGACGGCGTTGCGGTAGCGGGCGACCACCCGCTCGACGTGCTCGTAGACGAGATCGCGAAGCGTGTCGTAGTCGTGCTCCCACACGTAGAGCCACTCCGGCACGTCCGGCGGGCGGAAGCTGAGGAGCGGGCCGGCGAGGACGGGCACGCGCTGCTGGACCGCCCACCGCACCCACGCGTCGAGGTCCGTCCAGTCGCACTGCTGCTCCTGCGGCTCCAGCCGCTTCCAGGTGGTGGGCACGCGGATGAAGTCGAAGTTGGCCCGGACGCCGTTGAGGATGGGAAGGCTCCGCTGGCCGAGGTCCACCCCGCAGCCGAAGACGCGACGCGGGAGGTGGCCCTCTCTCCGCCGGGCCTCGTAGGCGTTGTTGGCGTGGAAGATGGCCAGCTCCTCCGACGCGTCGACGGCGGCGACCAGCGCCTGCTTCCCGAGCGGCTCCGCGACCTCGGGCTTGTCCGCGTCGGTGAGGGCCTGGACGAACTTGGACCGGGCGGACGCCAGCCGCCGCATGGCGGGCCAGTCGCCCGCGAGGTGGGTCAGGTCCCAGTCCTCCTCCTTGGTCACGATGGTCATCAGGCGGTGGCGGGCAAGCTCCACGGAGAGCAGATACGGCTCGTCCCGCTCGGGGAGGAGACAGGTCTGGAGGGTCAGCCGGCCGAGCTCGCCCGTGTCCACGGGGAGGACCAGCGCCGCGGGTCCCGACGCCCGCTTCTCGCACTGGATCATCCCGTCCGCGAAGCGAATGGTGGACCGCACGCCGATGTTGTCCGTCCCGACGAGGTGGGCGGTGCGGAGGGACATTTCCGTCGCGGGGCGACCGTCGTCGTAGACCAGAAACTTGAGCATGAGATCGGTCCGCTTCCGCCGCGGGGTTGGGCCAACCCTAGTCGACTGCGTCGCTCGCAGCGAGTGGGAGGGAACCGCGACCCGCGACCGCCGGATCGGTACACTGGTTGGACTCGACCGTAGGTGCGGATCCCATGGCTCAAGGCGTGCGAGAGGTTGATTCCGCGTTGATGGAGACGGACCTTCCCCTGGGGAACCGCCGACAGGGCAAGGTTCGGGACGTGTACGACACGCCGCTTCCGGACGGCGGCGACGGGCTGGTCCTCGTGGCGACCGACCGGATCAGCGCCTTCGACGTGGTCATGGACAACGGCATCCCGGGCAAGGGCGTCGTCCTCACGCAGATCAGCCGCTTCTGGTTCGACCACTTCGCCGACCGCGTGCCCCACCACCTCGTCTCCACGGACCCGGAGGACCTCCCGGCCCTCGACGCGGATCAGCGGCGGGACCTCCGCGGCCGCGTCATGATCTGCCGGAAGACGGACCCGCTGCCGGTGGAGCTCGTGGTCCGCGGCTACCTCGCGGGCTCCGGCTGGAAGGAGTATCAGAAGTGGGGCACGGTCTGCGGCGTCGAGCTGCCGCCGGGGCTGTCCAACGGCAGCCGCCTCGAGGCGCCCATCTTCACGCCCGCGACCAAGGCGACGGAGGGCCACGACGAGAACATCTCCTTCGACCGGGCGTGCGCGCTCGCGGGGGCGGACCGCATGGCGTCGCTGCGGGAGACGAGCATGGCCATGTACCGCGAGGCACGCGAGCACGCGGCGGAGCGGGGTATCCTCATCGCGGACACCAAGTTCGAGTTCGGCCTCGTCGGCGACGGTCAGCGGGCGCTGCTCATCGACGAGGTGCTCACCCCGGACAGCTCCCGCTTCTGGCCCGCGGACCGGTGGGAGCCGGGGAAGGAGCAGGAGAACTTCGACAAGCAGTACGTGCGAAACTACCTCCAGGACCTCGTGGACCGCGGCGAGTGGGACAAGCGACCGCCCGGCCCGCGTCTCTCGGAGGAGGTGGTCGAGAACACCCTCGGCCGTTACCGCGAAGCCTACCGAACCCTCGCCGGAGAGGAACTGTCCGTTTGACCGACGCATCCTTCGACTGTGTGCTCTGCGGCTCCTGCGTGGTGGACGTCCTCGTCCGCCCCATCCCGCTGGACCGGCCCCTCGGCGGCGGCGAGCTCCTCCCGGTGGACCCGCTGGCGATGGAGCCCGGCGGCATCGTCTCCAACTCGGGCACGGCGATGGCCCGCCTGGGGATGACCGTCGCCCCGCTGAGCTACGTGGGCGACGACACCTGGGCGGGGTTTCTCCGCCGTCGCTATCGCGAGGAGGGCATCGCCGCGGACACGCTCCTCACGCACGCGGCGCGGCCGACGAGCACCACCGCCGTCCTCATCGACTCCAGCGGCGAGCGGACCTTCGCCCACTGCGTGGGGGCGCCCCAGGACATGGACAAGCAGCTCTTCCTGGACCACCTCCACCTGTTCGCCCGCAGCCGTCTCATGCTCCTCGGCTACTACTCGCTGATGCCCGGGCTGGAGCCGGACCTTCCGGAGGTCTTCGCGAAGATCCGGGAGACGGGCTGCCGCACCGCGCTGGACGCGGCGGGGTCGGGCGGGGGCATGGATCCGCTCGACCGCATCCTCCCTCACCTCGACATCTACGTGCCCAGCCACAACGAGGCGTCCCACCAGACGGGCGAGGACGACCCGCGGGCGATCATCGAAATGTATCGAAGCTGCGGCGCTCCCGGTCTCCTCGGGGTGAAGCTCGGCTCCTCCGGAGCGCTCCTCAGCCCGTCGCCCGGCGAGCTCGTCGAGGTGCCGCCGGTGTCCCCGCCGGGTGACGTGCTCGATACGACGGGTGCGGGCGACCAGTTCACGGCCGCGACGGTCGTTGAGCGAGTGGCGATCCGGACCGACACCGACCTCCTCACCGCGGCGTTCGAGACGGACGAGGGTTGCACGATGCGTGCGACCTACGACC
>CAZQQP010000029.1:17712-24610 GCA_964595475.1 uncultured Planctomycetaceae bacterium
CGATACGACGGGTGCGGGCGACAGCTTCTACGCGGGCTTGCTCGCCGGTGTGGCTCGCGGGCTGGACCCGCAACGCGCCGGCCGCCTCGCCGCCGCGGCGGGCGCCTGCTGCGTGACGGCGGTCGGCGCGGCGACGGGCATTCGCGATTTCAACGAGACCGCGAGGGTCGCAGGGATCGACTAGTCATGCGCACCGCCCTGTTCATCCCGCTCGGCTGCCTCCTCCTTTCCGCCGGCTGCGGGCCGGAGAAGTCCGCCTCCAAGGAGGAGGCACCGCCCGTTCCCGCGTACCAGGGGCCGGACTTTTTCCGGAAGACCGTGGGCGCCGTCGCGCAGGTGCGGCAGTATCAGCCGGTCCTCGTCGGGGGCTTCGGCCTGGTGGTCGGCCTCGACGGCACGGGGTCGGGCGACGTGCCGCCCCAGCTCCGTAAGCAGATGGTCTCCAGGGTCACCAAGGGAGGCTTCGGCCGCCGGGCGCTCGGCTACGAGCAGCTGACGCCCGAGCAGGTGCTCAGCTCCGACGACACGGCGGTGGTCCGCGTGGAGGGGGTGATCCCACCCGGTGCGCCGAAGGGCACGCGCTTCGACCTCCTCGTCACGGCCCTGCGACAGACGGAGACGACCAGCCTCGAGGGCGGCCGCCTTTACAGCCTGGAGCTGACCATGGGCGGCGCTCGTCTCAACCGGACGGATCGCCGCCCCGTGGCGATGGGCGGACCGGGTCCCGTCTTCACGAACCCCTTCCTCGAGGAGAAGAAAAACGAGGCGGTGAGCCCGCCGCCGGAGCTGCGAACCGGTCGCGTCCTCTACGGCGGGGTCAGCACGAAGCCCTCCAGGGTCTCTCTCGTCCTCCGTCGGCCCAACTACCGACGGAGCCGACGGGTGGCCAACCGAATCAACGATCGCTTTCCGAAGCGTCCGAAGCAGGAGGACCCGCTGGCGGTGGCGAAGGACCCGGCGCGGATCCGGCTGAACATGCCGAAGCGCTTCCGCCGACGGACAGACCACCTCCTCGGCGTGATCAAGCATCTCTATCTCAACCCGAGTCCCCGTTTCGCCCAGAAGAAGGCCGAGGAGCTCCTCCGCGTCCTCCGCTCCGAGGGGAAGAAGCACGCGGAGGAGATCGCGCTGGCGTGGGAGGGGATGAACAAGGAGATCCTGCCCGTCCTCCGTCCGCTCTACAAGGCGGACGACCCACGGGTGCGTCTCACGGCGCTGAAGGCGGGCGCCCACATCGAGGACATGCTCACGGTGGACCCGCTGTCGCGAATGGCCAAGGGAGGCGAGCCGCCCCGCGCGGAGGAAGCGACCAAGCTCCTCGGCCACCTGCTGGAGGCCCGCCCGGACAACCATCGGGCGCGGGCGGTGCTGAGAAAGCGGCTCGACAGCAAGAACAACCTCGTCCGCATCGCGGCGTTCCAGTCGCTTCTCGCGGTGGGGGGGAGGCACCCCGCCGTCCAGCGGACGTCCTTCGGCAAGCACAAGCTGGTGCTCTGCGTCGCCGACGCGGAGCGTCCGATGATCTACGTCGCCCGCGAGGGCGTGCCCCGGATCACCCTCTTCGACCCGATGCTCAGCCTCCGCCTGCCGATCTTCTTCAGCATGGACGAGGGTCGCTTCGTCATCCGCGGGAAGGCCCAGGATAAGCCGAGGAAGAAGCAGCGGGTCTCCGTCTACTACCAGCCGCGGGGCAAGGGAAAGGGGCGGACCGAGCGGATCGTGCCGTCCGTCGCGAGCCTTGTCTACCTCATGGCCCACGAGCCCAAGAAGGGCGACGAGACGCCGGGCTTCGGCATGCGATACGGCAAGATCGTCCGTGTCCTTTACCGCCTCACGGAGGCGGACGACGTCGCGGCGCCGTTCCGCCTGGAGCCGACGGACCTCAACGAGGAGGTCCGTCGGCGTCGCGAGCGGATGGCCCAGCGGCCCGAGACGGCGCCGGAGGCGAAGACGCAGCAGTCGCCGTCGAAGGGGACGAAGGGACAGCCCGGCGCCTCCGGGGCTACCCCGAAGGCGAAGCGGCCGCGGCCGGCGCGGCCCGCTCGGCCGGCGGAGCCGAAGGGCTAATCGGAGCTCGCTCCGGCGTGGTCGGCGGTGGACGCCTCCGGTCGGCTGCGGCGGGTGGGTCGGACGGCCCCCCGCCCTTTCGCTAAGATGGAGTGGCGCTGGGCCCACATCTCGCAGCGCCGCGTCGGGAGGTCGGCCGGTCCCGCGGAGGCGGTCGCCGGTCGGCCACGCGTGCCGAGGCCCGACGGAGGGAACCACGCGTCGCGACAGGAGGTCGACCCGCCCATGCGTCTAGCCAAGCTCACCGTCAACGGGTTCAAGTCCTTTTCCGACAAGACGGAGATCCCCTTCCCGTCGCCGATGACCGCCATCGTCGGGCCCAACGGCTGCGGCAAGTCGAACGTGGTCGACGCGATCAAGTGGGTCCTCGGTGAGCAGTCCGCCAAGAGCCTCCGCGGCGGCGCCATGCTCGACGTGCTGTTCAACGGCTCGTCGGCGAGGAAGCCCGCGGGCCTCGCATCGGTGACACTCCACTTCGAGAACCCGCCCGACGAGGAGGGCAACCGCTACCTCCCCATCGACACGGACCAGGTCGCGGTCACCCGCCAGCTCTACCGCGACGGGACCAGCGAGGATCTCATCAACAACCAGAAGGCCCGCCTCCGGGACATCCGCAACCTCTTCTACGACACGGGCGTGGGGAGCAACGCCTACGCCATCATCGAGCAGGGCCGTGTCGACGCGATGCTCCAGAAGAACCCGAAGGAGCGGCGGGCGATCTTCGAGGAAGCGGCGGGCATCGCCAAGTTCAAGGCCCAGAAGACCGAGGCGTCGAGGAAGCTCGAGCGGACCGAGAACAACCTCGGGCGGGTCCGCGACACGCTGGAAGAGGTCCAGAGCCGTCTCCGCTCCGTCAAGATCCAGGCCACGCGGGCGCGGAACTATCAGGAGTACACGTCCCGCTTGCAGACGCTTCAGCTCAGCTACTCCCTCGCGGAGTATCACACGCTGTCGACGGAGCTCGCGGAGATCGACCGCCAGCTCGCGACGGCGGACACGGAGCGGCAGCAGGCCGCCGCGGAGCTGGAGGCGGCGGAGGAGGACCGCCGTGGCGCCGAGGCCGAGCGTCAGTCCATTCAGAATCAGCAGCGGCAGATCGAGCAGCAGCAGATGCAGCACCGCTCCGCCCGCGATCAGGCGGCCCAGCGCAAGGAGTTCGCGGAGTCCGGCCTGCAGGAGCTCCACGACCGCCTCGAGCGGGAGACCCAGCGTGCCTCGGACCTGAGCCACCGGCGGTCGCAGCTCGCCCAGCAAGCGCAGGCCCAGGACCGCGAGATCGCGGACCTCGACCAGCGGATCCAAGCGGCCCAGGAGAACCTCGAGGAGGCTCAGGCGCTGCACGAGCAGCGACAGGCGTCGCTCGACGACGCCCAGCAACGGCTCGAGCGGGAGCGGGCCGCGGCGAACGAGCAGCGGCAGCAGGCTGCGTCCGTGCAGAACCGCATCCACTCCACGCAGGTCGACCACGACAATCGGGCCGCGGAGCGGGAGCGGCTGGCCAAGCGATCCGCGGAGCTGACGGAGGAGCGAGGCCGCCTCGACGGCGAGCGCGACCGCCTACGGAGCGAGCTGGAGGACGCCGACCAACACATCGCGGAGCAGCGGAGCGAGCTGGAGCGCAAGGAGGCGGAGGGTCGCGACCTCGCGGAGGAGAAGCAGCGCGTCTCGGAGCGGCTGAACAAGATGAAGGAGGACCGGAGCGGCCTGGACAGCCGTCGGGCCCTGCTCCAGGAGCTCGAGGCGTCGCAGACCGGCGTGGACGAGCCGGTGAAGGAGGTCCTCGCGAGGAAGCGGGACGCGGAGGCGGACGGTCGCTCGGATCTCGCCTTCGTCCGCGGTCTGCTCGCGGAGATGATGGAGACGGACGTCCGCCACGCCACCGCGGTGGAGGCGGCCCTCGGCGCCTATCAGCAAGCGCTCGTCGTCGACCGGCTCGCGTCGCTGCGGAACGGGACGGGCACGGATCTCCTCGGCGCTCTCAGCGGACGGGTCACCTGGCTCGCGGCGGACGCCGTGCCGCCGCACCGCGACGACCCGCCGCCGCGGGTGCTCCGGGAGGTGTCGGCCGAGAGCCTCGTGGAGCGGGTCCGCGTCGACCCGTCGCTCGGTCCGCTGCTTTGGGCCTTGCTCGGCCGCACACACCTCGTCCCGGACCTGGACACGGGCATCGCGCTCCGGCCGCACCTTCCCGTCGGCCATCGGCTTGTCACGGCCAACGGGGAGGTGGTGGAGGGAGACGGCCGTCTCATCGCGGGGCCACCCGTCGCCGCCGACACGGGGCTGATCAGCCGGCGGAGCGAGCTGACGGAGCTGGAGCAGCGCATCGGGGCACTGGATACGGCCATCGCCAACGACCAGGCGGTCCTCTCGGACCGACAGGAGCGGGCCGACGCCGTGGAGCGAGCCCAGCAGGGCATCCGGGAGGAGCTGAACCGGGCGACGGGCCACCGCGCCGACGTGAGCAGCCGCCTCGAGCAGACCGATCAGGCGATCGGCCGAGTGGACCGCGAGCAGCCCGCGATCGCGACCGAGATGGAGGAGATCGACGGGAAGCTCGCCACGCTCGCGGAGCAGCTCCAAAGCGATCAACAGACGCTGGCGACGCTCGAGCAAGAGGCCTCCGCCGCGGAGGAGCGGGCCGGCCAGGTGGAGAGCGAGTTGGAGGAGCTCCGCACCGCCGCCGGCGGCTCGCAGGAGGCGATCACCAACGCTCGCGTGGAGCTGAGCAAGCTCACGGAGCAGCGGACCGCCGCGGAGAAGCAGAAGGAGCAGCTCGAGCACGCCGCGAGCGAGACGGAGCAGCAGAAACACGACCTCGACGACCAGCTCCGCAGCCACCAGCGACGGCTGCAAGAGCTCCAGCAGGACCGCGACGACGCGGCGAAGCGAATCGAGGAGGCGGACGAGCAGCTGTCGGAGCTCGACCGGCGGAGGGAGTCGTTCACCGGACAGGTGGACGCGCTCGCGGAGCGTCTCTCCGAGCTCAGCGAGACGGTCCGCAGCCGAAGGAGCCGGGCGGAGGAGCTCGACCAGCAGACGAACCAGCTCCACGTCCGCCGTCGGGAGCTCGAGGTTCGCTGCGACGCGCTGAAGCAGCGGGCCCAGGACCAGGTCGGCCTCGACATCGACGAGGCGTACCAGTCCTACGAGCCGGAGACCATCGACTGGGAGGCGGTGGAGAGCGAGATCAACGACCTGAAGGAGAAGATCCGCCGCCTCGGCCACGTCAACCTCGACGCCCTCGACGAGCTGAAGGATCTGGAGCAGCGGGAGGAGGGCCTTCGCTCGCAGGTGGAGGACATCGAGCGGGCCCGCGAGGAGTTGAAGGACCTCATCGGCCGCCTCGACGCGTCCTCGCGGTCGCGGTTCGAGACCACCTTCAACGAGGTGCGTGAGAACTTCGCGGGCGGGTCGGGCCTGTTCCGGAAGCTCTTCGGCGGAGGTCGGGCGGACATCGTGCTCCTCCCCGACGACGAGGGGACCGTCGACTGGCTGGAGGCGGGCATCGACATCGTCGCGAAGCCGCCCGGGAAGGAGCCCCAGTCCATCAGCCTGCTCTCCGGCGGCGAGCGAACCATGGTGGCGGTGGCGCTGGTGATGAGCATCTTCCGTACCCGGCCGACCCCCTTCTGTGTCCTCGACGAGGTGGACGCCGCCCTCGACGAGTCCAACGTGGAGCGCTTCCTCGGCGTGCTCCGCAGCTTCCTGGATCAGTCCCACTTCATCGTGATCACGCACCACAAGCGGACCATGCAGGCGGCGGACCTCCTCTACGGCATCACGATGCAGGAGCGGGGCGTCTCCAAGCAGGTCCAGGTGAAGCTCGACCAGGTTCGCTCCGACGGTTCGCTGTCGCTGGAGGAAGCGCCCGGCGAGCAGGCCCCGGCGGAGGGCGGCGACGGCGACACGCGGGCCGACTCGCGGGAGCGGCTCGCCGCCATGCTCGACGGCCGCGGCTCGGAGGAGGACGGCGGCTAGCGACGCGGTCGAACCCTTGATTTCGGCCCGTGTCCCTCCTGTAATGGCGGCTTCATTTGCCAGCGCCGAGCAGCAGACGGAGTGGACTATGGCCAACTACACGGGTCCCAAGGTCAAGCTTTCCCGCAAGGTGGGCGTCCCGGTCGAGGACACGCCCAAGCACACCACCAAGCGCCAGCTCATCCCGCCGGGACAGCACGGCCCGCGCGGCCGTCGCTTGCGGGACTTCGGCGTCCGCCTCAACGAGAAGCAGAAGCTCCGCTACCACTACAACGTGCTCGAGCGCCAGTTCACCCGCTATCTGCGGGATGCGAGCCGCCGGAAGGGGAACACGGGGGATCTCCTCCTCACCATGCTCGAGAAGCGGCTCGACAACGTCATCCGTCGGCTCGGCTACGCCCGGACCATCTGGCAGGCCCGACAGATGGTGGCCCACGGGCACGTGCTGGTGAACAACCGAAAGGTGGACCGGCCGAGCTACGGCGTCTCCGTCGGAGATCAGCTCTCGGTGAAAAGCGGCGTGCAGAAGCACGTCCGCGACAACCTCGAGAGCAAGCCGGGGTTGGAGGTTCCGGCCTGGCTGAGCTTCAACCCGTCGGACTTGACGGCCCAAGTCGTGGCCGAGCCCACGCCTGACCAGGTGCCGTTCGAAGTCAGCACGAACCTGATCGTCGAGTTCTACCGATGATCCCGGTCGGCCCCGGCCGGGCCGAGCCCGCCATGCGCCCCGGCATGGGCCGCCGGGTGGAGCACAGACGGAATGGATGTGACCTCCGCGCCACAGAACCACGCGGCTGTGGTCGGCCTCCAGTGGGGCGATGAGGGGAAGGGGAAGGTCGTCGACCTCCTCACC
>CAZQQP010000030.1:0-9579 GCA_964595475.1 uncultured Planctomycetaceae bacterium
GGTCGGCCGTGACGAGGGCCTCACCCCCCGCTTCGAGGGTCTTGTCCACGATGTCCCCGACGCACGCGTCCACGGCCTCGACGGCGCGGATCGCCGCGTCGAGGTCCCCCGTGTGGCCGACCATGTCCCCATTGGCGAAGTTCACCAAAATCATGGCGAAGCCGCGGTCGATCGCGTCGAGCACCGCGTCGCGCACGCCCGAGGCGCTCATCTCGGGCTGGCGGTCGTAGGTGGGCACGTCGGGGCTGGGGATGATCTTCCTTTCCTCGCCGTCGAACGGCTCCTCTCGGTAGTCGTTGAAGAAGAAGGTGACGTGGGCGAACTTCTCCGTCTCGGCGCAGCGAAACTGGCTGAGCCCCTGCTTGGAGAGCCACTCGCCCGCGATGTTCGCGAGCTTCGGGGGCTTCGGAAAGGCCACGTCGACGAGGTCGTTGAGGGACTCCTCGTACGCGGTCATCGTGACGAAGTGGAGGTCGAGCTTCTCCCCGCGGTCGAAGCCTTTCTCTCCGGTGCCAGGCGACGGCTCGACCTCGCCGTAGAAGGTGGGCATGACGAAGGCGCGGGTGAGCTCCCTGGGACGGTCGCCGCGATAGTTGTAGAAGATCACGCTGTCGCCGTCCTGGACTCGGCTCTCCCGCCAATCGGCGCCGACCGCGCGGGGCGTGATGAACTCGTCGCCCACTTGGCTCTCGCTGGTCGGGTGGTCGTAGTAGTCCTGCACCGCTTCCAGAGGGTCGGCGAAGGTCGGAACCTCCTCGCGACCCGTCAGGGCGTTGTAGGCGCGGGCCACCCGCTCCCAGCGACGGTCGCGATCCATCGCGTGGTAGCGTCCGCAGATTGTCCCGACGTGACCCACGCCGAGCCGCTCGCAGGACGCGACGATCCGCTCGATGGATCCCTTTCCGGTGAACGGGCCCGTGTCGCGTCCGTCCGTCAGCGCGTGGACCACGACGTTGTGGTGTCCGAGCCTCGCGCACAGCTCCAGACACGCTTCCAGGTGGCTGATCAGCCCGTGGACGCCCGCTTCGGAGGCGATGCCCATCAGGTGTACGCGGCCGCCCCGCTCCTTGGCGCGGTGGACCGCCCGGTGCAGCGGCTCGTTTTCGAAGAAGTCACCGGAGCGGATGGCCTTGGTAATGCGGACGGACTCCTGATCCACGACGCGTCCGCCGCCGATGTTCTGATGACCCACTTCGCTGTTTCCCATCGTCCCGTCGGGCAGGCCGACGTCCTCGCCGGACGTCCGGATTTGCGTGGTGGGATACTCCTCCACGAGCGTGTCCGCCCGTGGCGTGCTCGCGAGCTCCACCGCGTTGAAGCGGCCGTGGTCCGCGTTGGGGTTGCGTCCCCATCCATCCCGGATGACCAGCACCATGGGACAGCGTGGCGTTTCCGTCATCGGTCGATCTCCTTCCGCTCAATGGCGTGGCGATTGTAGGGAGGGCGAAGCCGCCGGCACGTCCGTCGCTGCGTTGGCCAATGGGCCTCGACCCGGAGCGAAGCCGCCGTCACGTCAGCGTCGCTTTTTGCAACAAGAGCGTAAAAAGAGCTTGACACTTTTGATTCGTGGTTCCACCATTTGGACAAGCTCCGAATCGTTTTGTGGTAGGAGGTCGATCTCGAAAAGGAGAAAACGCCATGGCTAAGAAGACCACGAAGAAGAAGGCGACGAAGAAGAAAGCGACGACCAAGAAGGCGGCCACGAAGAAGGCCGCCACGAGGAGAACGACGAAGAAGGCCACCACGAAGAAGGCCACGAAGAAGAAGGCCACCGCCAAGAAGGCGACCAAGCGCGCCGGGACCAAGCGGGGCGCGACCAGTCGGTCGCGGACCGCCAAGGCCGGCGCGAAGAAGCGAACCACCAAGAAGGCGACGAAGAAGAAGGCCACCGCGAAGAAGGCGGCCTCCAAGAAGCGGACGACAAGGAGGAGAACGTAGGGCTGCGAGCGAGCGGAGGGAGCCGTTCGCGAGCGGCCGCGCCACGGAGAGGAGCCGACCGAGGAGAAGGAAGCCTCACCGGGTCGGCGAGAGCCTCCCCGCAAAACGACGGAGCTCCACCAGGTGCCCCACCCGGGGCACCTTTTTTTGCGCGGGACCTTCCGATGGGCCGCCCGGTCGGCGGGTCGCTTGGGTCCCGGCTGGCCCCTCGAGGCACGGCCGAGCCGCTTGTCGGCTTTTTCGGCCCGCCTATACTCCGATGCGATCGTGGCCGTGCGCGAGCGAACCGGACCATTCGGAAAGGGCGACCGATGTCCCACTACATCGCCGAACCATGCGTCGGGACGAAAGACGCCTCCTGCGTGGAGGTCTGCCCGGTCGACTGCATCCACCCCACCACGGACGAGCCGGACTTCGAAGAAGTGGAAATGCTCTACATCGATCCGGACACGTGCATCGACTGTGGGTTGTGCGTCGACGAGTGTCCGGTGAAGGCGATCTTCCCGGAAGAGGATCTCCCGGAGGAGTGGCAGAGCTACGTCGACAAGAACACGGCCTATTACCAGTGAAGGGACGCCGGCCACGGTCGGGCCCGGTGCGACGCGCACCGGGCCTTTTCATGCGCCGCGGGGAGTCCGAAGCTCCTCGTCTTCCTCCTCGCCCCCACCCTGGTTGCTGTCGGTCTCTTCCTCCTCGACCTCCTCGTCGAGATCCTCCTCGTCGAGATCCTCCTCGAAGTCCTGCTCCCCGGGCCGCTCGTCGTCCTCGAAGATGTCGTCCTCGTCGAGGTCCTCGTTCTGAAGCTTGAACCGGCGGGTGGGCGAGGGCACCCGTGGGCGTCCGACGGACGCCGCCCGGCTCATCACGCTCTCCTCGGGCATCGCTCTGTCTCCGTTTTCGACGCGGGACATCTCGACGGCCTTCGCCGCCCGGTCGGACGAGCGGTAAACTACACGTCGGAACCCACGTGTCAAATGGTTTGCTGAGGCGGACGAGGAGGAGGTCAGATGAAGCCGGCGAACGAGCATCGGATGCCGCGACCGTCGCTGGCGAAGGTGGTGATCGCGGGGTGGCTCCTCCCGGGCCTCGGCCACTGGCTCGTCGGGGAGCGGCGGCGGGCGGTCTGGCTGCTCGTCGGCATCTACGGGCTGATGCTCGTCGGCCTCCTCGTCGGCGGCATCAACGTGATCGACCGGCGGGAGGCGACCCTCTGGTATCTCGGAGAGGTGTGCATCGGCCCCGCGGCCGTGGGGGTCGATGTGTTGAACCAGTTGCTTAACGAGCGTGTGGTCGTCTCGGTGGGACGCCCCCACGAGCTGGGCACGCTCTACTGCACGCTCGCGGGCGTGCTGAACGTGCTCGCCATCCTCGACGCGTTCGGGCGGGCGAGCGGAAGCGTGACCGACCAAGAGGAGAGGACCGGATGACGGCGATCGAGAGTGCGGCCCGGCTCGCGTGGGTGCCTTTCCTCGAGCCGATCGACCTCCACGGCTACTGGCTGGTCCTCGCGGTGCCGCTGTCCTTCGGCATTGCGTTGGTCTACAAGACGCTTCGCCTTCCGACGCTCGACGGGCTTGCTGGTCAGGCGCTCCGCCTGACCGCCACCATCCTCCTGTGCATGGCGGCGGCCGCGGTGGCTCTTTGGGGCCTGACAGAGCTCGCCTGACGCGGGACAACCCGAGGCACCCTCCGCTACAATCGGCCGCTTTCCAGAGCTGGCGCAAGATATGACCCGAATCAGCCTGCGAGACCGGATCCTGGACAACGAGCCGCGGAGCTACGTGAAGCGGAACAAGCCCCGGTGGCTCCGGATGCAGCTTCCCCAGAGCGAGCGCTACTGGGACCTCATCGACCTCGTCCGACGCCACAACCTCCACACGGTCTGCCAGGAGGCCTCCTGTCCCAACATGGGGGAGTGCTGGTCCAACGGCGTGGCCACGCTCATGATCCTCGGCGAGACCTGCACACGCTCCTGCGGCTTCTGCGACATCAAGACCGGCAAGCCGCCCGTGCTTGACACGGACGAGCCGCGGCGGGTGGCGGAGGCGATCCGGCTGATGGGCCTCAGCTACGTGGTGATCACTTCCGTGAACCGCGACGAGCTGCCGGACGGGGGCGCTTCGATCTGGGCGGAGACCATCCGACGGATCCACGAGGCGTGCCCCGGGACGGGCGTGGAGGCGCTCATCCCCGACTTCTGCGGCGACTGGGCGGCCCTCCAGAAGGTGCTCGACGCGGGGCCCGAGGTGCTCAACCACAACCTGGAGACGGTCAAGCGGCTCTACCCGGCCGTCCGGCCGCAGGCGAAGTACGACCGGAGCATCGAGCTGCTCCGGCGGTCCAAGGAGCAGGGCTTCACCACGAAGACCGGCATCATGGTGGGCATCGGCGAGTCGGACGAGGAGGTGGAGGAGCTGATGGGCGACGTCCTCGACGGCACGGCGGGGCCCCACGGCGCCTGCGACATCCTGACGATCGGCCAGTATCTGCAGCCATCGCCCGGTCATCTGCCGGTGGGCCGCTTCGTCCATCCCGACCAGTTTGAGGACTACAAGCGGACGGGTGAGGCGAAGGGCTTTAACCACGTCGAGTCGGGCCCAATGGTCCGCAGCTCCTATCACGCCGACAAGCAGCAGGCCCAGCTCGCGAGCTCTCCATAGAAGGGTCGCCATCCGACCGTGGATGGCGCCGGCGGCGTCGCGGAGGTTTAGGCGGAATATTTGTTTCGCGTGGGATCGGTTGCACGGCCTTGTGGGCGCCCCCTACGCTGTTAACTCAGCCGTGCGGTGCGGCTGGTTATGTTAAACCTCAGGCGGTCGCCTCAGGCAGAGGCCTACGCGCCGACGGCGGCCGAAAAGGAGGCGCGGCAAATGGCAAAGCGGAAGCTATCCTCCGTCTCGACCGCGGATATACGGGCGGAGATCGACCGTCGAGCCCGGGATCTCCAGCGGCGACGCGAGCACCTCACCGCCGAGCTCCAAGAGGTGGAAAACGAGCTCGCCGGGATGGGCGGCACCACCCCGCAGAGGACGGGCCGCCGCACCTCGAAGGCACGCACCTCGCAAAAGCGGTCGGCGGGCGGTCGGCCCAAGGGCCGGCCCCGCGGCTCGCGAAGCGGCTCGCTCGTCGCGATCATGGAGCAGGTGATGAGCAAGGACAAGCCGATGACCGTCTCGGAGGTGACCGAGGCCGTGAAGAAGGCGGGCTATCAATCGTCGGCGAATAATTTCCGGCTCATCGTCAACCAGGCGCTGATCAACAACACCGATCGGTTCAAGAAGGTCGACCGGGGCAAGTACGCGCTGGCGTGAGGCCGCCGCCGCGCCGGCCGGCTCGGCGAGGCACTCCGTGCGCGATCAGAAGGGCTGGCGAGTGGGGTTGGGGACCATGTTGTCGTGGCCGAGGATCAGCCAGTCCGCGATCTCCACGGCCTCGCGGAAGCTCTCCCTCGCCTGGTTCACGTCGTAAGCGCCGACGAGGACCTGGCCCTGCTGGAGGTGCTCGTCGGTGACCACCGCGTCGCCCGCGACGAGGACCGTGGCGGTCGGCAGGGGAAGGAGGAGACCGGTGGTTCCCGGCGTGTAGCCGGGAAGGGGGAAGAGGTCCACCCCTTCCGCGAGCCGGTCCGGCGCGGCTTGGATCTGACGCAGCAGCGCGATCTCCTGCCGGAGCAACTCCTGGGCCTGCTCGTCCGTCGTGGACTGAAACTGGGCCACCAGGTTGCGGCCGACCTCCTCCCGCTCTCGCTCGCTGACCCACCAGTTGGCCTGCTGGAAGGCGTGAAGGCCGCCGCGGTGGGCCGGGCGGAAGCACGTGAGGAAGACGTCCGTGACCTGTTGGGGAGAGATGCCCGCCCGCTCCTGGAGGCGTGCGGCGAGCGCCTGGCCGGGGAGGCCGGGGTCGACGAGGATGACCCGATCGCCCGTCCGGACGAGGGTTGTGGTGGCGTGGGGCGTTCGCGTGGCGCTTTGCTCACCCCAGAGAGGGTGGCAGCTCAAGCATCCGATGCTGATGACCCGGTAGTCCATGAGCTCTTCCGTCCGACGGGGCTGCTCGGCAGGCGGGAAGAGTAAGGTGAGCCGATACGCCAAAGCAAGGAGGCTGCCTTCCGTCCGCGGGTGAGGGAGGGAGCTCCCTCCCCGCCTCGGCGTCGGCCTCCACCCGTTCGGGAGCGCCCCGCTCGGCCGGACCTTGCGTGGCCGCACGCGGAGAGGGCCGGGACGACAGAGAGAGGCGGATTGCCTCCTGTCTCCTCGGCGAGAGGGATGAGGCCTCCTTGGCATCGATGGATAGGCTCAACTCATTCTTTTCGCCTGCTCATTCCGTCATTGTTTGTGGGCGTCGCCGACGAGATCGCGGAGGCGGCTGCGCTTCCGCTTCATCTCCGCGATGACCCGCTGAGGGAGGAGCGGGGCGAGGCGGTCCATGTCCCCCTCCGACGCGATCTGCTTGATGAGGCTGGAGCTGGTAAACCCGTAGGCCTGGTCGGTCATGAGGAAGACCGTCTCCATGTTCGCGACGGTCCGGTTGGTCAGCGCCAGCTGAAACTCCGCCTGGAGGTCCGAGACGTTGCGAAGGCCGCGGAGCATCACGGTGACGCCGCGGGACCGTGCGAAGTCGACGGTGAGGCCGCGGTACGTCTCCACGGTCACGTCGAGGTGGTTCTCCTCGAGGATCTGGCGGATGAGCGCTTCCCGCTCGTCCACGCGGAAGAGCTCCTTCTTCAGCGGGTTGTGGCCGATGCCCACGATCAGCTCGTCGAAGAGGCCCTGGGCGCGGCGGATCACGTCGAGATGGCCGTTGGTCATCGGGTCGAACGTGCCCGGGAACAGCGCGATGCGGGAGGAGGCGTGTGCCATATCGGTATCATAGGGAGGTTTGTCGCCTCCTCATCGCCGCGTTCCACCGTCCGCTCCGTTGGGTAGAATGCGACCGATGGCGATTCAGCCGCTCGACCCACTCGTGGTGAACCAGATCGCGGCGGGCGAGGTCATCGACCGGCCCGCATCCGTGGTCAAGGAGCTTGTCGAGAACAGCCTCGACGCGAGCGCGGGTGCGGTCGAGGTCCAAGTGGAGGACGGGGGGCGGTCCACCATCCGGGTCTCCGACGACGGCGACGGGATCCCCGCGGAGGAGCTTCCGTTGGCGGTCGCGTCGCACGCGACGTCGAAGATTCGGGAGGCGGAGGAGCTCGCCGCGGTCCGGTCCATGGGCTTCCGCGGCGAGGCGCTGGCGTCCATTGCGGCCGTCTCGCAGCTCCGCGTCCGGAGCCGTCCGCGTGACGCGGACGCGGGCGCCACCATCGAGGCCGCCGGCGCCGACGTCGGGACGCCCACGCCGACGGGCGCGGCGCCGGGAACGGTGGTGGAGGTGCGGAACCTCTTTTTCAATATGCCGGCCCGCCGGAAGTTTCTGCGGGCGGCGTCCACCGAGATCAGCCACATCAGCGAGACGCTGCTCCGGCTGGCGGCGGCGAACCCGCGGGTGGGCTTCCGCCTCGTCCACAACGGGAGGAGGAGCCTCGATCTTCCGCGCGGGGAGGAGCGGGGCCGGCGGTGTCGGGCGCTGTTCGGCGAGGAGGTGGGCAAGGCGTCTCACGAGTTCGAGAGCGAGGAGGACGGCATCGCGCTCTGGGGCATGGCCGGTCCTCCGTCCATGGCGCGGAGCTCGACGCGGTATCAGTACATCTACTGCAACGGGCGGCCCATCCGCGATCGGAACATCGGGCACGCCATCAAGGAGGCGTACCGCGGGCTGATCGAACCGAGTCAGCACCCCATGGTCGTCCTTTTCCTCCGTCTGTCGCCGGACGCCGTCGACGTCAACGTCCACCCGAAGAAAGGGGAGGTGCGTTTCGCCAACGCACGGGCCGTCCACGGCCACGTCCATGCCACGATCCGCGGTCGCCTCCTAGAGGAGGACTTGACCCCAGCCGGGTCCGTCCCCGACCCGTCCGCCGACTCGACGCCCGCCGGGGAGGGAGGGAGCACGGAGCGCGTGCCGGCGGGCGTGGCGGAGACGCCCACGGCCGTCCGCGGCTTCGCGGAGGCCTTCCAGCAAGGGGTCCCGCAGCAGAAGGGCTTCGACTACAGCGAGGTGCAGCGGGCGATGGGCGCGGCGAGCCCGAGCGCGGAGGAGGCTCCGACGGGCACCGCCGCGGCGGAGGAGTCGAGCGAGCCGAGCGTGCTCCAGGTCCACGACGCGTACATCGTCACCCAGGACGAGGCGGGAATCCTGATCATCGATCAGCACGCGCTGCACGAGCGGATGATCTTTGAGAGCCTCCGGAGCCGCGTGGAGCGGGCGGGGGAGCTGGAGCGACAGCGGCTGCTCACGCCCGTCAGCGTCCTGGTGCCCGGCGACCACCTCGACGTCCTCGAGCAGCTCCGTCCGCTGCTGAACAAGCTCGGTATCGAGGCGGAGGCGATGGGTCCGGAGACCATCGGCATCCACGCGTTCCCCACGCTTCTGTTCGACCGGGGCGTCGACCCCGCGGAGTTTCTCCGGTCGCTGCTCGAGCGGGCGGGCCAGGACGGGTTCGCGCCGAACGAGGAGGGGGCCATCCACGAGGCCCTGGACATGATGAGCTGCAAGGCGGCCGTCAAGGCGGGAGATCGCCTCCGTCCCGAGGAGCTGCAACAGCTCCTCCGCCGTCGCCACGAGTTCGAGCGACACAGCGCCTGTCCCCACGGACGGCCCACCACCATTCGGCTCACCCGGCGCGACTTGGACAGGCAGTTCAAGCGGGCGTGAGCCGCTTCTCGGAGCCACCCATGCGATCCCACCTCACCGCCGTCGCTTGCCTTCTCGCCACGATGCTCCCCGCCGCGGGTCGGGGACAGACGCCGACGGAGGACGCCCGGGCGGTCGCGCGGGTGATCCGGCGGGAGGCGCTGCGTCCGCCCCGCGGTCCCAAGGGACGCCCGCTCCCGCTCGTCAGCCACTGGAACCAGGGCACGGTCGACGGCACCTTCGTCCCCGACCATCAGATCGGCCTGCTTCAAGCGGGCCACCACGTCTTGCCGTGGATGAGCTGGCCGAGCGGCGACCCGGACAGCGAGCGCTTCCGGAGCTACTACGGTCGGCTGCTCCGTTACTTCAAGAAGCTCGACCTCCCCGTCTCCTTCCGCGGCACGCAATGGAACGCGATGCTCGTCGGGGAGGCGTATCGAGATCGCCCCATCGAGCAGTGGGCGGGGACCGTCGCGCCGGACGGCTCGCGCGTGGCGAAGGTCAGCCCCTTCGGCGCCGTCGAGCCGTGGAAGGATCCCGCCGACCGATACGTCGAGACGCCCGCCATGGAAGCGGCCCAGCGGATCTACCCCGACCCGCCGCGGATCCTCTGGGTCTCCAACAACGAGCCGCCCGAGTTGCGGTGGAAGAAGAACGGCCCGCTCGAGGAGAAGTCGCGCCGCTATCTCGAGAAGTACGGACGGGGACGGTCAGACGCGTTCAAGCGGAAGGTCGTCGGCGAGGGGTGGATGCAGCGCTACCCCGTCATGTTCCGGGCCATGCGGGAGGCGCTCGTCAACGAGACGTGGCGGGAGCGTGTCCGCTTCGTCGGCTACGGCGCCTTCGGCCCGTCCCACCTCGGCCGTTGGGACGGGTGGAAGGTCTACTCCCTCGTTACGGACGCGTGGA
>CAZQQP010000030.1:9589-18067 GCA_964595475.1 uncultured Planctomycetaceae bacterium
CGAGCTGGCACTACTGGGACGGGGGGAGCCCCTCCTACTACACCCACAACTGGAACGACAACCGGGACCACCGGGTGTTCTCCACGCAGGTCCAGGCGATGAACTGGGTCTTCATGCTCCGGGAGGCGTGGGAGGCTAACCCCGACTTCTGGTTCGAGATGTCGACGTGGGACGGCAACTCCGTCCAAGCGTGGATGGAGGGGCTGGGCGTCGACGAGCCCGGCCAGCTCGCGGAGGCGTCGGCTGAGCCGCTATCGGAGAAGCAGCGAGAGCAGCTCGACGACGACCTGCTGAAGGACTCCAAGGCGCTGCAATACATGGCGGACGGACAGACTTATCCGCCGTCCCGGACGGCAGGATGGGTGCAATTCGGCATGTGGCTCCTCCGGCCGCGGGTGGTCCGCGAGTTCCGAAGCCACACGACCCCGCTCGAGCCCGTCCGTCCCTACTGGATGGAGACCGTCCGGGCGGTCGACCGCGTCTACGCGAGCGACGTCCTGAAGCGCTTCTGGCGGAAGGGCCGTCTCGTCCCCAACGAGGCTCGAAAGCACCCGTATCAGGCCGACGTGCCGCAACGCTACGAGGACGTGCCGCGGTGGTACCTCCTCGAGACGAGCGTCGACCCGGAGCGACCGTGGGGGAAGAAGACCAACCTGCCCGTCTTCAGCCTCGCCCTCGTTCTCGGCGAGAAGGACCACCGTCGCTGGCTTCTCTACGCCCACTCCCCGTTGAAGCGGCGGGAGGGCGTCCGGATTCGCATCCCGGACCATGAGCGGGTCACCGTGGACGTGCCCCGCGCCGGTGCCTTCTACCGCATCGACGAGGCGAGCGGCGCTGTTCGCCGCGTGTCCCCGTAACGGCGGCCGTCGCTTCGGATTCGCCGGCGGACGGTGTGCCGTTCCGTACTGGTTCGCTGCGAAATGGCCTCGTCCTCCCAACCAGTCGACCTCCCCCGCGCACCCGCGGAGTTCGAGCCGCTCGACGCCGTGTGGCTCGCTCGTCCCCACAACCCCGAGACGTGGCCGGGTTGTCTGGCCGCCGCCGCGGAGCAGCACGCCGCCTTCGTCGAGCGGCTCGAGGCGGCCGTCCGCGTCGAGCTCATCGGTCGTGATCACGCCTGGCCGACGGACGACGCGTGGGTCCGCGACTGCGGCGCGGTCTTCACGGCCGACCCTACGGAGTCCCTCCTGTGCCACGACTTTCGGTTCAACGGATGGGGGAGGAAATACGGCGACCCCCACGACCGCGACGACGCGCTGGCCCGACGCATCGCGGCCCACGCGGGCGGGCCGCTCCGCCGCCACGACGTCGTCCTGGAGGGCGGCGCCGTCGAGGTGAACGGTCGCGGGACGGCGCTACTGACGGCATCGTGTCTTCTGAGCGCCGATCGGAACCCGGAAATGGATCGGCCCACGCTCGAGGAGTACCTCCGAACCCACCTCGGCGTCCGACACGCGGTCTGGCTCGCCGGCGGCATCGCCGGCGACGACACGGACGGCCACGTCGACCAGATGGCGCGGTTCGTCGGGCCTCGGACGATCGCGGCGGCGCGAGCGGCGGAGGGCCATCCCAACCACGAGGTCCTCGAGCGGAACTGGCGGACGCTGCAGCGGGCGACCGATCAGGACGGACGCTCCTTCCACCTCGTCGCCCTGCCCTCGCCTCCGCCGCTCTCCTACGACTACCCCCCCACCCGTCTGGATGCGGGGGGACGAGACCTGCTTCCCGCGAGCTACGCGAACTTCCTCATCGCCAATCACGCGGTCTTCGTGCCCCTCTTCAACCGCCCCACCGACCGCGACGCGATGAAGACACTGCAGCGTGCCATGCCCGACCACGAGATCGTCGGCGTCCCCGCGGACTGGCTCGCGGTCGGCCAGGGCACGCTCCACTGCCTGACCCTCCCCCAGCCCACTCCTCCTTCTATGTTTCGCCGTGGTCGCGCAATTTGATCGGTCGACAGCATGGACGTCGGCATCTCGCCCGACGCTGACACTCTTCATTCACTTGTCCGTCTCGGCGTCGCCGATGCATACTGGTCCCGTGCGGAAGGCTTCGGGCGAAAGGGAGCCTGTGCTCCGCAACGACGAACCCAACCTGGTCGACGAGCTCGGCCGCGACGCACTCATCCGCGACGTCGGCGACCACGTCGCCACCTGCGAGACGCCCGAGGTCTTCGGCGTCCACGGCGACTGGGGCCTCGGAAAGACCAGCTTCCTCCACCAGGTCCACTACTACCTCACCGGCGAGTGTCCCGAGCAGACCGAGGAGCAGGTGAAGGCCGCGAAGTCATCGCTGGCCAAGGGGAACCACAGCCACGTCTCGGTGGTCTGGTTCGAGGCGTGGCGTTACCAGCAGGAGGACGTCCCGGTGGTGGCCCTCCTCCACGAGATCCGCTCGCAGCTCTCGTGGCAGTGGAAGCTCGGCCGACAGGCGAGGAAGACCGCCGAGACGGCGGTCTACGGGGCCCTGACGTCGATGGAGGACCTGACGAAGAAGATCGGCATCCAGGCATCCAAGTTCCAGGCCGCCGGGGAAAAGTGGGAGCGGGAGAACCTCGCGACGGCGCTGCCGTCCCACACGATGCGGGAACAGCTCCGCAGCGCGATCGGCCAGCTTCTTCCCAAACGCCGGCGGGGCGGCCCCTTGCCGAGGGTCGCCGTTCTCATCGACGACCTGGACCGCTGCGAAGGGGCGGCCGCGTATCGCCTGCTCGAGGGCCTGAAGATCTACCTGACCATTCCGAACTGCATCTTCGTGCTGGGCGTGAACCAGAAGGTCATCGAGGAGGCGATCGCCGCTCAGATACCCGCTTCGGCGCCGCCCGCGCTCGCAGGGAGGGCCGCTCAGGAAGCCCAGGCCCGACAGGCACTCCGAGCCGGCGCGTACCTCGAAAAGCTCTGCCAGAACGTCTGGCGCCTTCCGCTGGTCCAAGATCCGGACAGCGTGCTTTACGCCATGATGCCGGACGACCGGGTGCGGGACTGGGTTGCGAGCGCCATCGGCGACCGCCAGTGCCTCCCGCCGAACCCCCGCCGGCTGAAAGCGCTCGCCAGCGTGCTCGATCGGTTCGCCAACCGCCTTCCGGGCAGGGACGGCGATCCGCAGGACCAGGACATGATTCAGCGTGCCGGGCAGATGCTCGTTGTGGCATACATCTACCAGTTCCACCACGAGCTGTTCCGCCTTTGGGAGAACGATCTCTCTCTGTTCCACCGCCTCCTCGACTGGGTGCGAGGGGCCGGATCCATTCCCACGCGTAGCGAACCCATTCTGCCTCTGTCGGTCACCACGACCGGCGAGCAGGAGGAGGCCTGGGCGACCACCCACCCGGACCCGACGGAGGCCAACGTGTTCTGGATACAATCCCTTGTTGTCGATCTCGCGCTCAGTCCGCTCGACGGCTTCGCCGTCTTCCTTCGCGGGAGTGAGCATGCCTGAGGGATCCTCCAACCCGACCGGCTCCACCTCGATCCGCACCCGCAGGACCATCGGTGGGGCGGCCTATCGCGGCTTCGGCGACCAGGCCGTCACGGACTACGCCGAACAAGTCGTCGACCGGCATGGATACATCCGCTTCCTCGGCCTCCCCCACCTCCGCGACGTCCCGGACGTCCGGATCGACCGCCTCTTCGTCGAGCCGAGCCTCGCCCCGCGGTGGATCTCCCCGGACACACCGCCCGACCAATGGAACGAGGTGCGACCGGCGGTCGACGTGTTGCATGAAAACCAGCGGGCCGTCCTCCTCGGCGACCCCGGCAGCGGCAAGTCCACCGTCGTCGACTGGATCGCGTGGCACCTCGCGAGAAGGGGGGAGAGCCCGTGGGTGGAGAAGCTCGGCCGGCTCCTGCCGGTTCCCATCGTTCTCCGAGAGCTGTCCATCGGCGACCAAGTCGATTGGGACGGCCTTCTCGACGCTTTCATGGCGCATCCGGTCGGCCAGCCGCTCGGAAGCCGAGAGCGGTTGGAGCCGCTTCTCGAGAAGGGGCAGGCGATTATCCTGCTCGACGGCCTCGACGAGATCGGGAGCGTCGCGGTCCGGAAAGCGCTCCGAGACGCCGTCTTCGAGGGGATGGAACGTTACCCCAACGTCCGGTGGCTGCTCACCTCCCGCATCGTCGGCTACGAGGACGTTCCCTTCGACCGCGAGTCCGAATCCGACGAGGAAGCGCTCACGGATGCGTCGGGCGAGCCTCTCATGGGCCGTGACCCGAGCGGCTGGGGGGAGGCCATCACGGCGGGTCGGTCCGGCAAAGCCGCGCTCCGCTACATGGCGCCGTTCGAGGACCGCCAGGTGGAGCGCTTCGTCCTGAACTGGTTTCACCTCCGCGAGTCCACCCGTCAATGGGCGCCGCAGGGCGTACGCAACCTCCTCGACGCCATCTACCGCGACAAGACCACGACGCGTCTCGCGAGGAACCCGAACCTCCTGACGCTGATGGCCCTCGTCCACCGGGTCCGGGCGTATCTCCCCAACGGCCGGGCGATGCTCTACCACGACATCACGGAGGCCTACCTGGAGTCGATCGACCGCTTCCGCGGCCTCCCCACCGGCGAGCAGTCGCTGACGGAGAAGCGGCGGTGGCTCGCCCGCGTCGGCTTCGAGATGCAGCGGCGGAGGGAAGCGGAGACGGAGGGTCAATCCGACGAGCCGTCGGCCGGCGGCGAGATCCTGGTCGACGCGGACGAGGTGCAGGCCTGGATCCTCGAGGCCATGGAGGCGTCCGGCCGCGGCCGGGACGTGCAGGCCGCGGACGACTTTCTCGCCCACGTCGCCCGGCGGAGCGGCCTGCTCCTTCCGCGGGCGCCGACTCCGGACGGCCGCAGCCGCTACGCCTTCATGCACCTGTCTTTTCAGGAGTACTTCGCCGCGTGCTACCTCGAGGAGCAGATCCTCTCCCCGCCTTGGCTGCGCAAGGGGCGGGCGGGCCCGGGCACGAGCCGCGAGGAGCTGCGGAGATACGCGAACCGCGAGGCGTGGCAGGAGACGCTCGTCTTCCTCTTCGAGGCCCTCGCCCACCGACCCGGCTGGCCCACGGAGCTCGCGGACACGCTCTTCGGGGACGACTTGGAAGACATCGATCCGAACGACGAGAACGTTGGCCCGGCAGCCGTCCTCCTCGCGCGGCTCGCCGTGGATCCCCATTCCGGGTTCTCGTCGGACATGCGGCGGAACGCCGTCCGGGCCTGCTGCGAATGGGAGCTTGAACACCAAAATGTAAGTAAGCGGGTTTATTTTGTGATGCCCGTGGTCTTCCCAACGCTTTTCTCCGCCGAACGTGAGCAAATCCCTTCGATATGGGAAGTTCTCGTCGACCGCGCGGCGTCGCGAGGTGTGACGAAACTTGCGCTGTTCGGGCCGATCAGAGATATCACCCCATTATCTGCTTTAACCGGCTTGGAACGCCTAATTATCTCCTCGTCCTCCGTAATCGACCTCCGACCCCTCTCGGCGCTTGAGAACCTAAAGGTGCTAGTCTTGCTCAAGACCGTGGTGACGGACCTTGAACCGCTGGCCGCGCTCCAAAACCTCGAAATCCTCAAAATTTTATCCGTCTTGTACGCGACCCCCATCGTCGACGACCAGATCCAATGGCTGCGGTCCATGCTTCCCAGGACCCGTATTCATTACGAACCAACTCGCGAGGGCCGGAATGGGCGCAACCAGGAGGCTGTTTCCGGCGAGGGTCTTGAAGGAGACGACAGCCGCCGGTCTCGTCAGTTCTGACCACGCTCGTCGGATCTGGACTGCCCCGCTTCTCCAAAGCACCACAGACCTGTGGATTCGCCCGATCGGTGGCGGGGATCGCCCCTGTTCAGCGACCGCGCCGGGTCGGACGGCTACGAATGTGTGGCGCGGCAGACGCGATCAGGTGCCCGGTCGATACCAGTCGGAACCACCGATGTTTCGATCAATCAGCGTTTGGCCGATCTGCCTGGCTCTCGTCCTCGCGGCAGTCCCTGCGAGTCGAACTGTCGCCGGGAACCAGTCGCCGAACATCGTCGTGATCGTCGCGGACGATCAGGCGTACACGGATTTCGGGTTCATGGGCCACGACGAGGTCCGGACGCCGAACCTCGATCGCTTGGCCGACCGATCCGCGGTCTATCCCAACGGCTACGTGCCCGCGAGCGTCTGCCGGCCGTCGCTCGCGTCGCTGCTGACCGGCCAATATCCCCACGAGCACGGCATCCACTTCAACCATCCCCCGCCGGGCTTCGGCGGACTCCGCGGGTTGGCTGCCGACAAGCGCCTCACAAGACGAAACCGGGCGCTGTATCTCATCCGGCGGGCGCCCACGTTGGCGCGTCGTCTGTCGGAGGCGGGGTACCGAACGTTCCAGGCGGGCAAGCATTGGGAGGGGGCCTACCGGGACGCCGGCTTCACCGACGGGATGACGCTCGGGAAGCCGGCGCCGATCGAGGAGAAGCTCGGGCTGATCTCCGGTCACGGCACCGGCGACCGGGGCCTCACGATCGGTCGGCGGACGATGGAGCCGATCGAGGCGTTCCTCGACGAGGTCGACGGCAACGGTACGCCTTTCTTCCTCTGGTACGCGCCGATGCTTCCGCACACGCCGCATAACGCGCCGGCCTCGCTCCTCGAGCCATATCGAAACGATCCCGACGTCCCGGACCACGCCGCCGCGTACTACGCCGCGTGCACCTGGTTCGACCGGAGCGTGGGCCATCTTCTCGACGAGCTGAAGCGACGGTCGCTGCGGGAGAACACGCTGGTCGCTTTCCTCTCCGACAACGGGTGGGCCCCGCGGGAGAACCGGCCGTCGCGGTATACCCGGCGGAGCAAGCGGTCGCCGTTCGAGACGGGCGTCCGGACGCCGGTCCTCCTGAGCTGGCCCGGTCACACGGAGCCCGGGCGGCGGGACGGGCTCGTCAGCAGCGTGGACCTCGCGCCGACGCTGCTGCGGGCCGCGGGCGTGGAGCCGCCCGAGGGCATGTCGGGGCGAGACCTGCTTCCGTCCGCCCGCGGCGAGCGATCCATTCCGGCCGATCGCGCGGTCTTCGGCGAGATCTACCCCGGTGACGCGAGAAAATTGGGCGACCCGGCCGGCCACGTGGCCTATCGCTGGGTGCGACGGGGGCGGTGGAAGCTGATCGTTCCCCAGCCCCGCGGGGACGACGGGCGGGCCTGGCACGATTATCTTCGGAAGCCGGCGCTGTTCGACGTGATCGACGACCCGCGGGAAACAACGAACGTAATCGAGAAGCATCCCGAAACGGCGAAGAAGCTGCGGGACCGTCTCGACGCCTGGTGGTCGGCGGAGACCGATCCGGTTCCGCCCCCGCCCGACGGTTAAGCGGTTTCCTCAAACGACTCGGGCGTCACTCGCCTTCCACGGCTATTCGACCCCGTCACGAGCGATCGCGGAAGCCGAGTGACGCCCTAACGACTCGGAGGAGCACCATGATCCGTTCCACCTGTCGTCGACTCGTGGTAGCCGCCGGGTGGCACTGGCAGCTCGCCTGCCAGTGGCCGATGGGGAAGACGACGGCTCACTATCTCGCGGTTTTGCTGTTCGCGATCGGCATCGCGGGACCGACCGACCGACGGGCCCACGCCCAGGAGCGCGAATGGCCGGACCCGGTGGCGAACCACGTGGTTCCATACCAGTCCACACCGCTGACGCACGGGCCGATGCTCGGCCGTCCCGATAGCGACTCGGTCCGGATCTGGGTCCGGACGGAAGACCCGATGGACTTCACAGTCCACTACGATACGGACCTGCCGCTGGACGGCGACAGCCCGAGCGTGACCGGGACGACGCGCAAGGACCACGACAACACCGGCTACGTCGACATCGAGGGCTTGAAGCCGAACACGCGGTACGCCTACGCCGTGGTGGTCGGCGGACAGACGCCGGACCTCCGGATGAACCTCGACCGACCCTGGCCCCATTTCCGCACGCTGCCGGACGAGACGAGCTTCGCCCACGAGAAGAACCCCGAGGGGCTATTCAACTTCAAGTTCGCCATCGGCGCCTGCGCCTCGCAGCAGCCGTCGAGCAGCGGCGGCCACTACGGCTCGCCGCCCGCCTACCGGTCCATCCTCCGCGACCACGAGGATGTGCGGTTCACCATCGTCAACGGCGACTTCATCTACGAGGAGCTGAGAAACGGCAAGGTCAGCGGCTACCGCGCCAACTACCGACGCTATCTGAGCCGCGGCCGGTCGGTCGCGGAGCTCTATCGCTACATGCCGGGCCTGTTCACCTTCGATGACCACGAGATCGGCGGCGACGTGCAGGGGCCGGGTGAGGTGGGCCTGCGGAGCGGACTCGTGACCAACCGCGACAAGGCGCTCGGCCCGTGGTACGAGTACCTCGGCTGGGCGAACTTCGAGGGGCCGGACCACGGGCGGATCCGGATCGGCAGAGCCGACATCGAGAAGGGGAGCGAGGTCCTGACCGACAGCGACGCCGACTTTTCCGACCTCGATCCGAAGACGGTCAGCACCAT
>CAZQQP010000030.1:18077-23572 GCA_964595475.1 uncultured Planctomycetaceae bacterium
GGGCGGATTTCGAGGGGGCGTCGTTCGACGGCGACGGGGAGTTCACCGGGTCGACGTTCCGGGGCATGGCCGACTTCGACGAGTCGCGGTTCGGCAGCGACGCCGACTTCTCCGACCTCGATCCGGAGACGGTCAGCACCCTCCACGTGTGGTCGAGCGGGAAGAACCAGGGCGTCTACGGCCTGGAGTCGGTCGCCGGCAAGCATCGGTTGAAGGTCAGACCCGCGTTCCGGGCGAACCAGAAGGGTGTTCGATACAGCATCGGAACACACCACTACTTCGAGAAGAAGCTCGGAAACACGCACTTCTTCTTCCTCGACTGCCGGTCCGAGCGGACGAGCTTCAGCCGACAGGAGCGCCGCAGCGAGGATCGCTACATCCTCGGCCAAGCGCAGGAGCGCTGGCTGCTGAACGGCGTGCGGGAGACCGACGCGGACTTCATCTTCGTCGTAAGCTCCGTGGCCTGGACGGTCTTCCACACCGCGGGCCACGTCGGCGGGTCGACCAAGCCGAAGGGGGACACCTTCGGCGGCTATCTCCACCAGCGTAAGAAGCTCCTCGACGCGTTCGACAAGGTGGGCAAGCCCGTCATCCTCTTCACGGGCGACCTCCACAACAGCATGTCCATCAAGGTCACCGACAACGTCTGGGAGATGCTCGTGGCACCGCTGAGCTCCACCGCCCACCCGATCAGCACCGCGGGCAACCCGCCCTTCGGCGGCACCTTCGACAGCGAGGGACGCGACGTGAAGATCAAGTGGACGCTCGGCTTCCCGAACGACGTGCACTACTCCCGCCTGCGGACCACGAGCTACGCCGTGGTCCAGGTCAACAACGTGATGAAGGCGGCGAGGCCGAAGGAGCGCGGCTACCAGTGGGTGGCGTACGACGCTCCGCAGGTGGTGGTCCGCTTCCACGACGGCCACACGGGGAAGCTCCGCTACGCCGAGGGCATTTCCACGGCTGGCGTGGAGGCCGAGCCATGAGCTTCCGTGAGCGGGCCGTGGGAGCCGCGCAGGGGAAGCACGACGGATGCACGGGCGTGCGACGGGTCCGCTCCATAGGCGATGTTCTCCGTGACGATGGCTCGACGGGCGCGTGCTGAAGTGCCCGAGTCGCCCGCCACCACGGGCAAGCCCGCGGACGGCCTTGCCCGTGCCACCCAAGCAAGGACGACGCCGACGACACGGAGTTGGTTCACGGCGTTGCGTGCCACCCAAGAAAAGACGACGCGTGGCAACACCTTCACTCAGTCCACGGTGTTTGGCGGGACCGGCAGCTCGCCTGTCAGTGGACGTGAGGCCCTCCTCGATCCGGCCCGTCTTCATTCACGTCCTCTCCGGGCGCCCCACGCGAGCCGAACGGACGGGGCGACGCGCTATGGCGTGTCGCCGGTCGACCGCGAGGCGGCCCCGGCTTGTTCGACGCGGGTGTCGACCATCCGCTGGAAGCTCAGCCAGCCGTCGACCGTCGCCCGGGTCGTCGGTCCCTCCCGTCCGGTGGCGATGCGGTGGCGGGCCGCGCGGAGGCGTCGGCGGGTCTCCCGCGGGAGACGCGGCCGTTCGTTGACGACGAGGCCCGTGACGAGCTGTCGCTGGTGGCGACGGCGGATGCTCACCTTTCGGCGACGATGCATCCTGTATCCGTGGCGCTTGGCGATGCCCCGGGCCTGGCGGAGCAGTTGTCTTACGGCGTCGCCGTCGTCGTGGGTAAAGGAGAAGGTGATGTCGTCGGCGTACCTCGTGTAGCGGCCGTCGCGGTCCGCCGCCAGCCGGGAGAGGTCCTCGTCCAACAGGCGGTTGAGCAGGTTGCTCAGCCGTGGGCTCGTCGGGGCGCCCTGGGGGAGGCCGCCCTCGTGGGTGCAGAGGCGGGCGAGGAGACGCGCGGCGCCGCGGCCCCACCCACAGCGGCGGAAGAGGCGGTACACCCGGTCGCCTCCGGTCGATGGGAAGAACTCCTCCAGATCGACGTTCACGACGACGGCCTGACCCACGTGCGGCACGGCGTTCTCGACGATGCTCCGCCCCCGCTGGAAGCCCGTCGCCGCGGGGTGGGTGGGAAGGCCGTTCAACAAGCGGCGAAGGATGCGTCGCTGCAGCCGCTTGAGGCCTTCCGACGGCGCCGCGATCTCACGCCCGCCGCCGGAGCGCTTGGCGATGGAGAAGCGCCGATATTCCACCGGCGTGTTCCGGAGACCGCGGGCGTCTACGGACAGCCATTCCGCGAGGTCGACGACGGTCCGACCGCCGGCGAACAACCGCTGGATCCTCCGCGAGAGCGCTGCGAACGGCATACGGGTCTCCAAATGAAAACCGTCGACCACGAGCGTGTCCGCCCCTCGGCGCAAGCGACGCGGTCATACGCTAACTCGGCCCCGGCGCTCCGCCCCCTCCGCGCGGACCGGACTTTCCCGCCCATGGGGCACTGGCAGGCGAGCGGCCAGTGGCACCAGGCGACGGCTTCGGGAACATCGTCCTGGAGCTCCAGACCGCACCGTCCGCCACCCCGTGGTCGGAAAAGACGCGGAACACCGGTCACGGCCAAATGAAAAGGGGGCGTAGCGATCCGCTACGCCCCGGCCGCTTTGCGATCGCCTCCGGCGACCCGTGCAACGGGTCGTCGGAGGCGTGGCTGCGAGACAGGTCCGTCGGGACCCGGCCGACGAAGCATCGGCCTGTGCCCACCGTGTGGCACCTCCAAAGCGGCAACCAAACCTACCGCCTTTCCCGGCGGCGGACAACGGGGGCCGCCCCCGCCTCCCGAGAAAGCGCGTGTGGCTTACTTGAGCTTGTCCGGCACGCCCGTCGCCTCCTCGAGCTTCTCGTCGAGGAGCTTGGACAGCCGCTTCACGGTCTCCTTGTGGCTCGGGTCGTTGGCGAGGTTGGTCCGCTCGGAGGGGTCGTTTTCGTGGTCGTACAGCTCTCTGCCCCCTTCGCCCCGCTTCCACTCCGTGTAGCGGTACCGCTCCGTCCGGATGCTGAAGTTGCTCTTCCAGAGCTGCGTCAACGCCGCCTCGTTCACGGACGCGTCGGGGTCCTCGAGGACGGGGACGAGGCTGTCGCCGGCGACCCATCCCGGGCTGTCCAGCCCCGCGAGCTCCGTCAGCGTGGGATACACGTCGACGAGCTCCGCAATCGCCTGCGTGGACTTCCCTTCGGGAACGCCCGGGCCGGCGAAGATCAGCGGCACCCGCGCCGACTCCTCGAAGAGCGTGGTCTTCTGCCACCAGCCGTGCTCCCCCATGTGGTAGGCGTGGTCCGAGGTGAACACGATGAGGGTGTTGTCTTTCATCCCGAGCCGGTCGAGGGCGTCGAGGAGACGACCCACCTGGGCGTCCATGAGGCTGATGGCCGCGGAGTAGGCCTGGATCACGGTTCGCTGGGTCTTCACGGGCAGGTTCTGCTGCTCCTTCTTTCGCCGCACCGAATGGACGGCGGGCTGAGGCAGGTCCTGGAGGTCCTCCTTCGAGAAGCGGGCGAGCTCCACCTTCTCCTTCGGGTGCTTCCGAAAGTACTCCGTCGGCGCCACGTAAGGGGTGTGGGGCCGGTAGAAGCCGACGCCGAGGTGTCCAAAAACCTCTCCGCTTATGAGGCAAGTGTGCAAACGGAAGAAACAGGATTTCGTATGGAATTTCAGCCGGTCATCGACCGAAAGGTGAACCGGGCGCGCCTCGTGCTTCATTCGTTTCTCAACGCGTCCATCTCCAGCGAGGACTATACCGTAAAATCGCTGAATCGATCGGCGGATGAGGGGAAGAACGAGACCGAGGACCATACCTTTTCCATGCTTCACCAGGCACTTCACGGCGGCGCGAGATCGATCGTGGTTCGGGACGGGGACTGGCTGTTCCTTCATTCCGGCGGGTCCGGTGGAAACGTGGAGTCGAACGTCGTGCTTGCCCTTCGCCTGACGTTACGGGGGGAAGAAAACCCCCATCCGGATCCGGGTCCCGTTCCGGAATGGAAGAAGTCGATGAGGTCAACTCTGAAGGAAACCAAACCGGACCGGCTGCCGTCGAACAACGTCCGGCTTCATCACCTGGCTCAAATGATGACGGAAAAAACGACGGTCAACATGTACCTCACGAATGATCTGCAAACCCGGAGTCGTAAAGGAAAACTCACCGTAAACCTTCCGGATAATGAAAATTGGTCGGTGAAAAACTACCTCGACCACGTACGGAAGCGAACGGACGTGGAGTACGATCTGCTCCCGAACCTCGTGGTGTTGCGGGGAAAAGAAGAGAACGATTTTCAGCGTCGAGAACTGTACTTTTACGATCTCTCGAATTACACCGAAACGGTTGAACATCCTTCCCTCCCCGACAAACTGCGCACGGAGGTGAAAACAGAAGGTAAAAAAGCCAAAAGCGGAGGAGGGGGGAAAGAAGGGGGTAGTAGTAGTTTTGTAGGCTCTTCTTTTAGTACCTCAAGAAAAAAATCGGACCGATTTGGGGCCGGGATGCAGCCGGACGAGCTGAAGGGCGTGATTCAAAAATCCGTTGATTCGGTTTCCGAAAGACATAGTATGATTAATGTTGTCGGCAATCGGCTCCTCGCGGTATACAATCGACCGCAGGTGCACCACCGCGTGGCCTCGATCGTCCGGGAAACTGCTTCGTTCCCCCGTCTTACGGACTTTGTACACGTCTCCCTGCATTCGATCTATTCGGAACAAAAACAGAGGTTGCTGGAATCCATTCCCCTCGAACAGCGTCTGACCGAACAGCAAACGGACACGCTTCAATCGTTTCTCCGGAAAGACGAGGTGGTAACACGGGGGCAATGGACCATGGCCTCCACCGGTCCCGAATCGATGTTTGCGGCCGGCGGCGAGAGCGTCACCGGACCGGAATCGCTTTCGCCGACGTTGAAAGAAAACGCCGGAGCCTTTGATCCCCAAATCGTCAGCAAACGGGCCACCCTCGCCATCCAGAGCCGCACCATGGTTCCCGCCCACGGGGAAAACAAGAAGATGCGCGTGCTCCTCCGGATCTCGGAAGGACGATTCACCCGTTCACTCCCGGAAATGAAAAAACGTCTGGAGGGAGGGGACGTCCTTACCCTGCCCGTGAAAAAACGGGATCAATTATTCTCCTGGCAACTGCCCAGAGCGGGCACGGTAGTCTCGTTTCTCGGATCCGACGCCTCAACCCGACCGGTGCTCATTCGGGTGCGAATCTGGCAGTCGGAACGGTCGGAGGATTAATTTGAATCGTCTCCGGCCACCCCTGCCGGGGTTCGGGGGATTTCCGTCTGCGGTAGACCCACCAGATTACCATGGGCGTTTTCTCATTCGACGCCGGCGGTGAGTTACGATTAAAAAACAATGCCATACGATTGATCTGCTGCGGGAATTTCTACCCAATCCGATCACACCGTGGAGGAACCGAATTTCGTTCCCACGAGCCCCGGCAGGGGCGGCCGGAAATTAGCCCATGGCAAAGCCATGGGGTCACGATGGAATCCGAGAGAAACGAACCCCGACAGCGGGTG
>CAZQQP010000030.1:23582-24279 GCA_964595475.1 uncultured Planctomycetaceae bacterium
GCCGGAAAAAACGAAGAAGGTCTTTTCTTAATTCTTGGCGATATTTCAGATGATCCGGGCATGTCACCCTTTTGCCATTCGATTTCCCGCCCCTTCGCAGGGGGCTGAGGGAATACTGACCCGATGCTACGGAATGAACGCTTTTCTGATCAACCGGGAACAATGCTGATACACGGTCCCGGTCAGGGCGTTCAGCAGATTCATCTGACGTCGCGGTAGCGGAACCAGTTTCACCGGGGTTTGCTCCGTCAGCCCCATTTCCGCCCGCAGGTGACGGAGGGCCCGATCGAAACCGCCGGTCTCGTCCACCAGGTCGTGGTCGCAAGCCTGCCGGCCGGTCCAGACTTTTCCTTCCGCCACGTCCAGGACGTCCTCCCGATCCTTGTCCCGTCCTTCCTGCACAACGTCCAGAAACTGATCGTACGTGCGCTCCATCATGGACGTCATTTTCTGTTTCTCCCCCTGTTTCCAGTCGCGGTTGGAAGAAAGCATGTCGGCCCGCTTTCCCCGGACCATGTCGTTCTTTTTCACCCCTAATTTTTTCTGCAGCTCCTCGACGTTAAATTTTCCCGACACCACGCCAATGGAACCGGTCAGCGTCGTCCGGTTGGCGTATATGGGATTCGCCAGCGCGGAAATGTAATACCCGCCGGACGCGGCCACCCCGCTCATGCTGGCCACGACGGGCATATCATGT
>CAZQQP010000031.1:0-9483 GCA_964595475.1 uncultured Planctomycetaceae bacterium
TCCGCCTTGGCACCGATGAATAGGCTCAACTTATTCTTTTCCGCCTCCTTATCGCGGCGAACACCCTCGGGAAGGATCCGGCTCCGCCCCCGGGGTCGCATCGCGCCGGAGGCCCGAGTGCCTTGACCCGGAAGAGCTTGGATGCTTGAATGGACTAAACGGATGTCGAGATATCCTGATGGGCTGATCATGCGACGCCAAGCCGCGCGGAGATCCGTTTTCGCCCCGTTGCTTCTCCTCATCGTCACGGGGCTTGCCGAGGGCGGGGGAGCCGCGGACGCGTCCGTCCCGGCCATCAGGCCGGCGAAGGCGGAATCGATCCGCCGGTGGCGGCGAATGGCCTTCGGGATCTTCGTCCACTGGGGGCCGGTCAGCCTGACGGGGAAGGAGATCGGGTGGTCGCGTGGCGATCCGACGCCTCGGAAGACTTATGACAACCTCTACAAGCGGTTCGACCCGGAGCGGTTCGACGCGGACCGGTGGGCACGATTGTTCAAGGCCGCCGGGGCGAGGTACGTCGTTCTGACCGCCAAGCACCACGACGGATTCTGCATGTGGGACTCGAAGCACACCGATTACGACATCATGGCGAGCCCCTACGGCCGGGACATCGTCGGGGCGGTCAGCGACGCGTGCAAGCGCCACGGGCTGGCGTTCGGCCCCTACTACTCGATCCTGGACTGGTATCAGCCCGATTACCCCAACCACCACGGCGCCGGGCCGGGATACACGTTGGACCGAGAACCGGACATGGATCGCTACGTCCGGTACATGAAGAACCAACTGAGGGAGCTTCAACGGAGCTACGGGCCGTTCCTCGTTTTCTGGTTCGACGGCGAGTGGGAAGAGCCGTGGACCCACGCGAGGGGCGTGGCGTTGAACAACTACTGCCGGAAGCTCCAGCCCGACGTCCTGATCAACAACCGTGTGGACAAGGGGCGGCAAGCGGGAACCTTCCGTGCGGAGCGGTACGCGGGGGACTTCGCGACGCCCGAGCAGGAGATCGGTGCCTTCGACCGGGAGACGCCCTGGGAAACGTGCATGACCCTCGGCACGCAGTGGGCGTGGAAGCCCGACGATCGGATCAAGTCCCTCCGAACGTGCGTGCGGACGCTGGTCCGGACCGTCGGCGGGGACGGCAACCTTCTTCTGAACGTCGGGCCGATGCCGGACGGGCGGATCGAGCCGCGCCAGGCGAAGCGCCTCCGGGCGATCGGCGACTGGTTGGACCGTTTCGGAGAGAGCGTGTACGGAACGCGCGGGGGGCCGTTCAAGCCGGGGCAATGGGGCGCTTCCACGTGCCGGGGGCGGACGATCTACCTCCATGTGTTCAGGTGGGCCGGCGGCGTTCGCCTTCCTTCGATCGACGCGGAGATCCAGCAGGCCAAGCTCCTCACCGGCGGCGCTGTCCGGGTGGAACAGGACAACGCCGCGCTCCGCGTGGAGGTTCCGCCGGAGGACCGACAAGCGATCGACACAGTGGTCGAGCTCACCGTCGATCGGCGGGCGATGAAGATCTCGCCCGTCGACGTCCCGGTTTCGAGGGCGGGCGAGGAGGACTGAAGCCGGCATGGGAAAGGACGAGCGATGATCGAGCGAGCGGGGGATCGGCAACCGACCCGACGGGAGGTGATCAAGGGAACCGCAGCGGGCGCCGTGGGTGCCGTCGGGCCGTCGGCGATCGACCCGCGGGCCTACGCCAAGGGGGACGAAGTCCTTCGGGTGGGGCTGATCGGATGCGGCGGCCGGGGGTCGGGCGCCGCGGTGCAATTCCTCAAGGCCCATCCGAGCAATCGCCTCGTGGCGATGGCGGATCTCTTCGACGCCCACCTCCGGAACAGCCGGAGCCAGATCCGGAAGGCGGTCGGCGAACAGGTGGCGGTCGACGACGAGCACGCCTTCGTCGGCTTCGACGCGTACGAGAAGGTCATCGGCAGCGACGTCGACGTGGTCCTGATCGCTTGCTCCTCGAAGTTCCATCCCTTGCACCTCGAAGCGGCGGTCCGCGCCGGAAAGCACGTGTTCGTGGAGAAGCCCCACGCGATCGACTCGAAGGGCGTGGCGAGGGTCCTCGCGGCGTGTGACGAGGCCAAGACACGGGGTGTCAGCGTCTTTTCAGGCCTGATGAGCCGATACGACCCGGGGATGCGTCAGGCGGTGGAGCGGGTCCTCGACGGTGCGATCGGCGACGTCGTCGCGGCGAGGGCCTACTTCCTCCGGACGCCGTACTCTCTGACGCCACCGCGGTCGGCCGACACGGAGATCGAGTATCAGTACCGGAACTGGTACCACTTCACGTGGCTCAGCGGCGACGACGTGACGCAGTCCCTCGTGCACAACGTCGACCGGATCGCCTGGGCGATGGGCGAGACCCAGCCCGCCCGAGCGGAGGGATTGGGCGGGCGATCCGCCTCCTTCGGCCGGATCTACGGAAGCGTCTTCGACCATCACGCGGTGGTCTACGAGTACGGCGACGCGAGACAGCTGACCGCCTGCTGCCGCACGCAGAAGGGCTGCTTCCACGAGACATCGGACATTCTCTTCGGGACGAAGGGCCGATGCGACCTTCTGGACCGCCGGATCGACGGCGAAAAATCGTGGCGGTACGAGGGCAAGACCGTGAGCATGTATCAGGAGGAGCAGAACGCGCTGTCGGAAGCGATCCGCGCAGGCCGGACCGTCAACCACCGCAACTACATGGCCGCAAGCACGCTGACCGCCATCATGGGTCAGGTCGCGTGTTACACGGGCAAGCGGGTCGATCGCCAGGAGCTGTCGAGGGCTGCTTTCCGGTTCGACCCGGATCCGGAGGCGTGCAGCTTCTCGCTCGACCCGCCGGTTAAGCCGAATAAGAAGGGCCGGTATCCCGTGGCGGTTCCGGGGAAGACGGAGCTTCTGTGAATCGACAGGAGATCAACGATGGCTGAGGCGAACCGTCGACCGGAGTCGAGCCGCCGGGCATTCCTGAAAGACGCGGGCCTGGTCGGAACGGCGGCGGCGATGAGTCCCGCGGGCCTGGCACGCGGGGCGAACGACCGCATCGGTGTGGGCTTCATCGGGTGTGGCAACCGCGGCAGCGCCCACATGCGGATGGTGCGATATCTGCGGGACAAGGGGAAGCAGCCGGTGGCCCTCGTGGGTTTCTGCGATGTGTATCGCCCCCGCCGGGAGGAGCACGCCAAGGAGCACGGGGGGAAGACGTACGAGCACCACCGAGACCTTCTCGAGGACCCCAACGTCGACGTCGTCTGCATCGCGACGCCGGACCATCACCACTGCTTCCAGGCAATCGACGCGTTGGAGGCCGGGAAGGGCGTCTACGTGGAGAAGCCGCTCAGCCACTGGCGGCAATTCGATGTCCTCACGAGGCTGACCCGAACCGTCGCCGAGACCGGCAAGCCGCTCCAGGTCGGCGCCCAGGCGATGAGCGATTCGGCGTGGGAACAGATGCGAAAGCTGGTCCAGGAGGAGGGGATCATCGGCCAGCCCGTCTTCGGGGAGACCGGCTACTTCCGCGTCGGCGACTGGGGTGAGCGGGGCATGCCCGTCCCCGACCGAGAAGCGCGCCCGGGGAAGGACCTCAACTGGGAGCTGTTCCAGAAGCACACGACCAACCACGAGTTCTCCGTGGACCGCTTCTTCCGGTGGCGTCTGTTCCTGGACTACGCGGGCGGGCCGGTCACGGATCTCTATCCCCACTGCCTGACCCCGGTGGCCCACATCCTCGGTGTCGGCCGGCCCGACACGGTCGTCGCGACGGGCGGGATCCACCGCTACGACACCGAGCTGCGGGAAGTGCCGGATACCCTGAATCTCCTGGCCGAATACGACGAGAAGGTCACCATCTCGGTGTTGGGGACCCAAGCCAACGACTACAACACGGCGGCGGGCCAGCGCGGCGCCGGCCACCGCATTCCCGTGATCCGCGGGTGGGAAGGCACGCTGACGATTAGCTCCGACAACAAGCACATCGACTACATCCCGGTCCACGGCGTGAAGCGGCGTCGTCGGAGGTTCCCCATCGACCACGGCGAGGATCCGCCGCGGATGTGGGAGAACCTCATCCGTTGTTTTCGGGAGGGCCGGCAGGACACGTGGGCGGACGCCGAGCTTGGCTCTCACGTCCAGACCGCCCTCCTGATGGGAATGTGGTCGCACCACCACGGCAAGGTCGTCCGCTTCGATGCCGGGAAGGAGGAGGTGTTGCTGGGGTGACGGCCGACGGGTGACCGTGCGAAGGGTCCCCGTGGTTTCGGCCGACCGCAACGCGGTCCGGCTGTCGACCGACGAGAGGATGGCCCGTGCGTCGACACGAGCTGCTGACCGCGGCGATGCTCTCCGCCGGTTTCCTCGGCGGCGGGTCCGCGAATTCCGGCGAACGAGATAAGGTGAGCCGGGCTCGGTTCGTCACGGGCGGCCGCACGGGAGGCGACCCGTTCGAGATGGGCCGGCCGTCGAAGTGAGGCGAAAGGAGGTCGATGATGGGGTGCGTCCGTTTCGGCCTGAACCTCGAGTATTCCCGAGAGACGGACAGCTCCTTCGAGGTGGCTGTCCGGACCGCCGCGGAGCTCGGGTTCGAGTACGTCGAGCCGATGGTCCATTGGGGGCGGGAGCTCCTCAGCGAGGCCGGTTTTTTCCACAGCGTCTCGATGCTGAACGATCCGCTGCGGCGGTCGGCGTGAACTTCGATGCCGGAAACGCCTATCTCGGCGGGGAAGACCCCTATGCGTGGCTGGCGGACCTCGGCGACCGGGTGGTCCACCTGCACGGAAAGGACATCTCGGTCGAGCAGTCGGCGGAGCGTGGCATGGTCACGGGCACGCCGGTCGGCTGCGCCTGCGGCGAGGGCGTGATCGACTGGTCGAAGGTGGTCGAGCAATGCAAGAAGCTTCCCCACGATGTGGTGATCTCGGTCGAATGCGGGACGGGCGACCAGGCGGTCCGCAGCCTCGAGCATCTCCGCTCGCTGGGGTGAGAAGGATTCCCGCCGGTGGTCAGGCTGTGCGCGGTCAGGAATGGTGTTGTCAGCCCCGATGTATATGTGGAAGCGACGGGGGGTCGTGCCCCGTTCGGCGGTCCGGGAGCCCCTACGGTGCCTCGTCATCGCGGTTCGACGACCACGCGCCGACTTGGTCGGCATCTCGGCCACCGCATGTCTGCTGCGGACTCTCGCGGGAGCGGGAAGCGCGCGGGCCGAGTCGCCCGCGGAGCTGTTGTCCCCGTCGGTCGTCGTGTATGCGGAGCTGAGCGAGCCGGCGACTTGGGTTTGTAAGTGGTGTGCGCCCGGCGGCGAGTGGGTGGATTCAGAGGCGGGCGAGCGAGAAGCCGCCGGAGATCGGCAGGGAAGGATTGACCGCGACCGCCGCGGGGGACAAACGTGATGGATTCTGTGGGAAACAGGCCGCTGGCCTGCGGGTTTTTCGGATGGTCAAAGGAGTGTCGCGATGGGTGCGCCGGTGAGAGAACGCATCGGGCGAGACGAGATCCCGTTTCGTGGGATGACGGTCGCGATGGCGCTCGCTTGGCTGGCGAGCGGCGGCGCGGAAGCACCCCGCACCGTCGCCGCGGGCTGGCAATGGAAAAAGGAAGACGGGAAGTCGGTGGCGCTGGTCGGAGAGAACGGGCCGATTTGGCAATTTCACTACGGAGAGGAGGCGACGAAGCCATACTTCCATCCGCTCGCCCTGCCGAACGGTGCCGTGCTGAGCGAGATCGGGCCGCCCGACCATTTCTGGCACTACGGGCTCTGGTTCAGCTGGAAAAACGTGAACGGGGTGAACTACTGGGAGGAGAGCGAGAAGACCGGAAAGCCGGCCGGGCTCACGCGGTGGTCGGACGTGACCGGCGAGACCCGGGAGAACGGCTCGGCGCGGATCGCGCTGGAGCTTCGCTACCATCCGCCGAAGGAGTCGCCGTTGCTGGAGGAGTCGCGCGTCATCGAGGTGACGCCTCCGGACAAGAACGGGCGGTACACGATCGACTGGCACGCCGAGTTCACGGCGAAGGAGGCGGTCGATCTTCAGCGCAAGCCGTTGCCCGGTCAGCAAGGCGGCGCCGGATGGGGTGGGTACGCGGGTCTAGTGATGCGGTTCAGCAGCGCGATGCAGAAGCGCCGCGCGTCTACCTCCGTCGGACGGGTCTCGTTCGAGCGCACACGGTATCGCGGCCGGGCGAAGGCGGCCGATTACAGCGGCGTCGTCAAGGGGCCGGACGGCGAGAAGCACCTCGCCGGGGTTGCGATGCTGGATCATCCGAGCAATCCGCGGTATCCGACGCCGTGGTACGTCATTCGCGGCCAGCCGATCAGCTTCCTGAACGCCTCGTTCCTCAACAGTCGGCCGATGCATCTGGACCGCGGCGAGACATTGACGCTGCGGTATCGCATCATCGTGCATCCGGGGCGATGGACGCTGAAGGAGCTGATGGAAGCGCACGCCGCGTACGTCGGCGCCGAGTGAGCTCGATAGGTGATCGGCGCCGACAGGCTCTGAAGAGAACGCCGGTAAACCAGACACAGTTCCGCTCCAGCACCGGCCGCCGCGCGAAGCGGGTCAGGAACACGGGTTCTTATGGAATGGCGTAGGTGACGCTCGTCTCGGGGCGAGCGGAGCCCCCTGTACCCTTGTGCGAGAGGGATCTGCGTGCTGCTCGCGGCTCACGAGGTGCAAAGGCAGGACTGGGCGCGCGACCTACGCTTCCGTCAGATGAGCCCGTCTGACGATCGGTGAGGCCCGCGACCAGAGCGAGGTCTTCACGTGGCACGCCGACCAGATCAGCGATCGGACGAGGAACCCAGAGGAGGAGGTCGCCCGCTTGATGGATGGCGAGCGGTCGCTGACCCCGCCCGAAGGTGCGGTCGGCGCCGCTCGACGAGACTCCCTCCCCGGTCGGATCGAGGCAGGCGAACTGGCCGTCGGAACGGACGCCGTAGATGCGGCCGTCGAACCGGATGGGTGTGTGCTGGGTGGCGACGAAGACCTTCGGTGGCAGGCGGAGACCCCTGACATGGCGAGTCCGTCGCTCCTTTCCCGGAGGCGGAGGCTCATGATCCCGGCGTCGGAGCCGCCGGTGAGGAAGACCCGCCCGTGGTTTACCAACGGGCATTGGCCCGTGGACCACGGCGGAACCCGTGTCCCATGTTCGCGAACGAGGGCGATGCTCCACCGGAGCTTCCCCCACCGACACAGGTCACATGCGGTTCGGGCCGACCGCCACCGCGTATTGCTCCGTGACGGCCGGGACCGTCCGGGTCATCCCGTGGTCGCGCTTGACCGCCACGGGATGGCTATACCGCCGGATCGCCTCGCCGTCCCCGAGCGACAGGCAGCGAAGCGCGTCCGTCCCGTTCTCACGGTCGTAGTCCATCACGCGGGCGCGTCCGTCTCGGACGGCCGGCGCCGCAGAGCCCCCACCTCCACTTCCTAAAGAACAGCCGCCCCGCTGGCCCCGGCCCTTCGCCAGGGCGCCGGGGTCGCGGCGGATCCCGTCTCGGTCGGGCCCGCGGAAGCCCGGCCAGGCGCCCCGCCCGTCGGCCGGCTTCCCCTCCCACCGACCGTTTCCCGTCTGGGACGGGGTTTCCGCCCGTTCCGTCGTCCGATTGTTTCGCGGCCGCCGGGGCACCCGACGTCCCCCGCGGCTCCGGGGTCACCGACCACCCGCCGGATGTCAGCCACGCGTCGTCGGCGGCCGCCCACGGGAGCGCCCCACGCCGGCGCCATGCTCGGGCCATGGCCCCTAACCCCGCGTCTTCGTTCCAGCCTCGGCTGGTCGGAACGAAGGCGCTTTCCCACGCCGTCGCAAACCCAGGCCGTGTCTCTCCAATGGACACGCGTCCCAGCCGTCGTCGCTCCTGCCCCTCCGGGACAGGATGCCGTCGCCCGGCTCGCCTTCATGGCCCGTTTCCCTCGTTGAGGAGGAGCCAGGTTCCCGTCTTCCCCGCGACCGCGATGTCGGCGTGGCCGTCCTCGTTGAGGTCCCCCACGCGGATCTGCATGCCCGTCCCGACGCCATCGCCGGGCGGGCTGATGGTGCAGCGGACGAACTCCTCCGCTTCCGGGTTCCAATGGAAGGAGTAGAGACAAGCGCCCTCGTCCGCGCCCGGATCCTGTCCGCCGTGGCCGCGGACCCGCTTCCCCGCGAGCAGCTCGCCCTTCCCGTCCCCGTCGATGTCCGCCCACGTAAGGGTGTGTATCTGCGAGAAGGAGTCGTCGATGAGGTGCTCGGTCCACGTGGTCGTCCCGTCGGGCTTGGGCTCGCCCTGCTCCCACCAGTAAAGGCCGTAGTCGTGGCCCTTTCCCCACACGAGGTCGTTCCGTCCGTCCCCGTCGACGTCCGCGACGACGAAGGGGGAGCTGACGGCGTCAAGGGCCGTCTCGCGATGGAGCTCCCACGGCTCCGCGAAGACGTCCTTCCCCGGATGCTCGTACCAACCGGACTCGGTGAGGACGTCCGTGTGGCCGTCACCGTTCACGTCGCCGATCGCATAGCCGTGGCCCGCCCCGCTCGCCCCGATGACCACCCGCTCGGTGGTGATCTCCCCGTCGGCGCGATTCCGGAGCCGCCACGCGACGACGGGCGCGTCGCTCACCCAGGAGAACGAGAGGATCTCGGGCGTGCCGCTTCCGTCGAGGTCGACCAGGTCGAAGGCCTCGTTGGTCCCGGGCGTCGTCGCGAGCTCGTGCTGTGGCCACTTCCACCCCTTCTTCAGGGCCTCCTTTCCGGGATTCTCGTACCAGTAGAGCATCTTCTGCTTCCATCCGCCGGAGATGACGTCCACCCAGCCGTCGCCGTCCACGTCGAGAAGGTGGTCGCCGTTGTTGGCGAAGAAGCCGCGGGTGCCGAACCCGAGATCGACCTGGGGGACGTCCCGAAGGGGCCGCGGGACGAAGTTCGGGCCCGCGAACCAGTTGGGCCCCGCCACGATGTCCGGATGGCCGTCCCGGTTGACGTCGCCGATCGCGCAGCCCTCGTTGGGGCTGATCATCAGGAGGCGCTTGGAGAAGCTGCTCCCCCCGTCCCCCGCGAAGGCCGAAGCGCCACAGAGAGCCACGAGCGCGAGGGCCAGCCGACTCCCGTTCATGGTGACGCCTTTCGTGAACAGATCATTTTGACGCCCTTCTGTGAGTCCATCCGCCCGGCCCGCCACCCGGACCGCCGACGGCCGCGGCGGAAACGGCGCCGCCGGCTACCGGCCGATCTCGTACGTCTCGCCTGCGGTGAGCAGGTCCTCGAGGGTCGCCTCGCCACCCGACGCGACGGCGTCGTCCACCTGCTCCTGGAGCATCCGTTCATACGTCGGGGCGTCTCGTTGGTAGAAGATCCCCATGAGCTCGGGCGCTTGCCAACGGACGAGGCGCTGGGCCGTCTCGAAGTCCCGGGGATCGTGAGCGAGCAGATCCTTCTCGCCCACGCCGTCGCCCAGCGACACGGTCTCGATCTCGCCGTCGCGACGGCGGAGCCCCTTGTCCCGGTGCGTCCCGTAGA
>CAZQQP010000031.1:9493-9798 GCA_964595475.1 uncultured Planctomycetaceae bacterium
TGTGCTCGTGCTTGGTCTTCTTGTCGGTGGCGTGGGCGAAGGCGCCGTGGTTGAAGACGTTGCAGTCCTGGTAGATCTCCACGAGGCTCGTCCCGCGGTGGCGGGCGGCCTGCTTGAGGACCGCGCCGAGGTTCGGGTCCATGTCGACCGCCCGCGCCGCGAAGGTGGCGCCCGCGGCGAGGACCATGGACAGCGGATGGAGCGGCGGGTCGAGGGAGCCGGCGGGACTGGATCGCGTCCGCTTGCCCCGCTCCGACGTCGGGGAGTATTGCCCCTTGGTGAGCCCGTAGATGCGGTTGTTGAAC
>CAZQQP010000031.1:9808-17946 GCA_964595475.1 uncultured Planctomycetaceae bacterium
GTTGAACAGGAGGATGTTGATGTCCACGTTGCGGCGGATCGCGTGCATCAGGTGGTTTCCACCGATGCTCAGCGCGTCGCCGTCACCCGTCGTGACCCAGACGTCCAGGGCGGGGTTGGCCATCTTGATGCCGGTCGCGATGGCCGGCGCCCGGCCGTGGATCGCGTGCACGCCATAGGTGTCCATGTAGTAGGGAAACCGGGCGGCGCAGCCGATGCCCGAGACGAAGACCGTCGTCTCCTTCGCTGTCTGCTCGCCCGCGAGGAGCTTGCGGACCTGGGTCAGGATCGCGTAGTCGCCGCAGCCGGGGCACCATCGGACCTCCTGGTCGCTCGCGTATTCCTTGGCAGTAACTTTCTTCGGCTGGAAGTCGTGAACTGTCATGGTTTGTTCCACTCGGGGGTCCTCTAGCAGCTCGACGGCCGGGTCGGGTGGCCGACACGGCCGTGGGTGGGCGGGGGGTGGCCGTTCCCCCCTTGGTCCGCCAGCATCGTGCGGATCGCCTCCGCGATCTCGTCCACGTGGAACGGCTGACCACGGATCTTGTTCAGCCCCTTCGCGTCGACCAGATACCGGTCTCGGACGAGCGTCCGTAGGTGGCCGCTGTTCATCTCCGGGATGAGCACACGGCGGAAGCGGTGAAGCAGCGAGCCGAGGTCCGCCGGCAACGGGTTGAGATACCGCAGGTGAGCGGCCGAGACCGAATGGCCGGCGGCTCGCATGCGCTCGACCGCGGCGTAATGGCTCCGTAGGTGCTCCCCCACCCGAGGACGAGGAGCTCCCCCTCGCTGTCCCCGTCGACCTCGGTCGCCGGAAGACGATCCGCGAGCCGGTCGATCTTCGCCTGTCGATCGTTCGTCATGCGCTGGTGGTTGTCGGGGCTGTAGGAAACGTGGCCGGCCGGGGCGCTTTTCTCAAGGCCCCCGATCCGATGCTGAAGCCCCGGCGTGCCCGGGACCGCCCACGGGCGCGACGAGGCCTCGTGGCGCTCGTAGGGGCGGAAGGCCTGGGCGTCGGTGGCGTGCGGCACGTCGATCGTTCCGAGGGAGTCGGCGGCCGGAACCCGCCACGGCTCGGCGCTGTTCGCGAGGTAGCCGTCCGATAGGACGATGACCGGCGCCATCACCGCGATCGCCGTCCGGACCGCCTCGATCGCGATCGCGAAGCCGTCCGCCGGCGACCGCGGCGCCATGACGACCACCGGCGATTCTCCGTTCCGGCCGTACAGCGCCTGGAGGAGGTCCGCCTGCTCCGGCTTGGTCGGCATCCCCGTGGACGGTCCGGCTCGCTGGACGTCGAGGACGACGAGCGGCAGCTCGGCCATCGTGGCGAGGCCGATCGTCTCCGCCTTCAGGTTCATCCCGGGGCCGGACGTCCCCGCGACACCGAGGTGGCCGGCGTACGCGGCGCCGAGCGCCGCGCCGGCGGCCGCGATCTCGTCCTCCGCCTGGAAGGTCTTCACACCGAAGCGCCGCATGCCCGCGAGCTGATGGAGGAGATCACTGGCGGGCGTGATCGGATAGCCGCAGTAGACCAGTTGCTTGTTCGCGAGCTTGGACGCCGCCACCAGACCCGTGGCCAGCGCCTCGTTGCCCGTGATGCGCCGGTAGACACCGGGCGGCATGGCGGCCTCGGGGACGCGGTAGCGCACCGGGAACAGCTCCGCGGTCTCCCCGAAGTGGTAGCCCGCCTTGAAGGCCCGGATGTTCGCATCCGCCACTTCGGGCTGCTTCTTCTTCTCCGCGAACGTCCGGTGGATGTCCCGGACCGTGGGGTCGACCGGCCGGTCGTAGAGCCAGAAGACCACGCCCAGCGCAAACATGTTCCGACATCGCGTGACGGCCTTACGGCTCATCCCGGAGTCCGCCAGCGATTCGGAGGTCAACCGCCCGATCGGCACCGCGAGCAGCTTGTAGGCGCTCGAGAGGGTCTCGTCCTCCAGCGGGTTGGTCCCGTCCGGGTAGCCCGCCTTCCGGAGGTTGGCGCGGGTGAACTCCGTGCTGTCGCAGAGGATGATCCCACCCCGCTCCACGTCCGCGAGGTTCGCCTTCAGCGCCGCCGGGTTCAGCGCGATGAGGGCGTCGACGCGGTCGCCGGGTGTGTAGACGCCGTGGGCGCCGAAATTGATCTGGAAGGACGAGACGCCCGCGACCGTGCCGACCGGCGCCCGGATCTCGGCGGGATACTCCGGGAGGGTCGACAGATCGTTGGGAAGCACGGCGGAGGCGTCAGTGAGCTCCATCCCCGCGAATTGGACCCCGTCGCCGGAGTCGCCCGCCAATCGAACCGCCGCCGACGCGAGTGCCTTGGTCTCAGCCAACATGCGGCTCCTCAAAGAATCGCAATCGAATCGTAAACCGTGGGAAGTCCCCCGCCGGGTCGGGCGAAGCCCCATCGTCGGGACGGGACACGCCCGATACGCGGCCGCTGATCGTCGGGTGGCGCCTCCCCGTCATCCGCGCCACGTGGGGCGCGGACCATCGAGCGTGGCGCATAGGAGGCCGACTCTTCCGCGAGCCGACGGCTCACGCACGACCCGCTTCGCTCTCCGGCGCGTCCAGCGGCCGCGGGGGCGGGGTGAGCTCGGCGAGCGCCGCGAGGAACGGCCGCATGTCCTTGCCGATCACGTCGCCAACGAGACAGTCGATCAGCGCCTTCCGTTGCTCCGGATGGCGCTCGAGGAACTGACGGAAACTAAACGACGGGTCGTAGAAGGCGTGGATCAGGTGGCGGACGACTTCCACGCCCTCCATCAACGGCGCCCGGAATGCGCCGAGCCGCGCCGCCGAGACGTCGTCCGCGGCGAGGGCGTCCGCCACGGAGGCCGACGCGAGCTCCGCCGACCCCAGCGCCAGGAACAACCCCGACGAGTAGATGGGGTCCAGGAAGGCGGCGGCGTCGCCGATCATGAGCCACCCGTCGCCGACGGCTCGGCGGTTTCGATAGGCGAGCCGCGGGAGACCGCGGACCTGGCCCACCGGTTCGGCGTGCCGAAGCCGCTCGCTCAGCGGTTCGCACGAGGCGACGACCCGGGTGAGAATCTGCTTGGCGTCCGTGGTCGCGTGGAAGAGCTCCTCCGGGTCGGCGACCACTCCGACGCTGACGATGTCGTCGGGGAGCGGGATATACCAGACCCACCCGCGGTTGGGGAGCAGGAAGATGGTGGTCTCCCCGGCGTCGACGCCCTCGAGACGACGGCCCCCCTTGTAGTAGCCCCAGACCGAGGCCTTCCGCAGACCGGGCACCTCCTCGGTGAGGCCGAGCTGGGAGCCGATCACCGTCGAGCGCCCCGACGCGTCCACCAGCACGCGAGCGGTGACGTCGTATGCGCCGCCCTGTCGCGGGTGGGCCCGCACGCCGACGGCGCGTCCGTCGTCGAAGTGGACCGCGTCCACCCGCGTCTCCATCCGGGCCTCGGCGCCGTGCACGCGTGCGTGGTCGAGACACATCCGGTCGAACTCGGCCCGCTCCACCTGCCAGGTCCGGGCCGCCTCGCCGGGGATGGTCTCGGAGAAGTAGAAGGGGTGAGACTCCTCCTCCGTCCCCAGGACGAAGCGGACGCTGTGCTTCTCCGGAAAGCGGGAGGCGCGGAGCTTGGGAAGGAGGCCGAGACGGTCGAGCGTTCCGTAGGTATGGGGGATCAGCGACTCGCCGATGTGGTAGCGGGGAAATGCGCTTCGCTCCAGAATCAGACAGTCGTATCCCTGTCGCTGCAGGAAAGTCGCGGTCGCCGAGCCCGCCGGTCCGCCGCCGATGACGACGGCATCGTGGTCGCTTCGCTGCGGTGCGGATCCCATGGCTTTCCTTTCGGGAGTGGCTCCATTAGACGATCGAGCGCCGCTACCAGTAGCTGACCTCCTGGTGCTCGGGCAGATAGAAGGCGGGCAAGAGGCGGTCCGCGCGGAGCAGGCCGGCGCGGGTGAGCGCCACCCGCCTCCCGTCCACCCGGAGATACCCCTTCCCTTCCAGCCGCTCGAGCGGCCGTTGGAACCGCCGCCGCACGTCCACGCCGTGCTTCCTCTCGAACGGCGCGAGGGCGACCTCGCCGAGCTTGAGCTGCAGGACGAGCTCCCGGACCAACCGCTCCTGATCGCTAAGGACGTAGCCGCGCCCCACCGGCAGGCGCTCGGGGGCCTCACGCATCGCCGCGAGGTATCTCCGCAGCGACGGCTGGTTCTGGGAGTGGACCCCTTGGAGGTAAGAAAGGGCCGAGGCGCCGATGCCCACCATGTCGCCGCCGCGAAACTGCTCCGAGGCGTAGAGAAACCGGTCGCGGGCGGGGTCCCGGGCGGCGCCGTAGGCGCTGGTCACGCGGTAGCCCGCCGCCTCCAGCTCGCGGAAGGCCCACGCCAGACGCCGACGCTTGGTCGGCCAGTCGGGGAGGCCGCCGGGCACGCAACCCTCGGTGACCTGACGGTACAGCGGCGTGTTGGCGGGGATCTCGGTCTGGTAGACGGTGATGTTCTCCGGCGCCATCTCGATGGCCCGGCGGACGGTCCGGCCGAAGGACGCGTCCGTCTCGCCGACCATGCCCACCATCAGGTCCAGGTTCACCCGGTCGAAGCCCTCCCGCCGGATCAGCGCGTAGGCGCGCTCCACGTCCCCGCTCTTGTGGATGCGGCCGTTCCGCTCGAGGACGTGGTCGTCCATCTGCTGCACACCCAGGCTGACCCGGTTCACCCCGGCGTCGCGGAGGAGCCGCAGCTTGGCGGGCGTCACGGTCTTGGGAGCGCACTCGAAGGTCACCTCGCGGACCGCCGACCACGGCCGGATCCTCTGGAGGTCCCGGAGCAGCCGGCCGAGGCGTGGGCCGGACAGCAGCGACGGCGTGCCACCGCCGAAATAGACGACGTCCAGCGCTCTCCCGTCAAGGGCCGGCTTCCGGGCGAGGTTCCGCCATTCACGGACCAGCGCGTCGAGGTACGGATCGACCTGGCCTCCGCGGTCGTCGTAGGAGAGGTAGTAGCAGAAGCTGCACCGCTGAGCGCAGAACGGGATGTGGACGTACAGCCCGAACGGCGTCTCGGGCTCGGCCGGCGTGGCGGCGACGCGCTCCACGTCGTCCGCCGCGCTCGCGGCCCAGCAGGAAAACGGCGGGTAGGCCGCGACGAAGCAGTTGCCCGTGATCGGCTCCTCCCGCTCCTCCGGCTCGGCGAGCGCCTCGCGGCCCTCCTCGCGCGGGACGGCTTTCCCGGCCATGGCTGTCACCTCCGATGCGGCCCTCCCCGTGTTTTGAGGATATTCCCATCTCGTAATATCGTAGTTTGGGGAGCGGCCCCGTCAAGCGAAGGCCGCGAAAGAATATCTGTCGATCTTGAAATTCTTATTTTGCGCGGTACGCTGCCCGCACCGCAGCCAAGGAGACCACGATGCCTGTGCAGATCGGAGCCAAGCCGCTCGCGGACTTCAGCCGGCCCATCGAGATGATGAGCGACTGCCACCGGCGGATCGAGCACTTCCTCGACGTGCTCATCCGGGGGACCGAGACCGCGAAGGGTGGGCCGCTCGAGGAGGGCGCCCGGGAGGCGCTCCGGACAGCGCTGGACTACTTCCACCGGGCCGCCCCACGGCACACGGAGGACGAGGAGCGGTCGCTGTTCCCACGGCTGCGTGCGTGCTCCGACCGGCGCGTGCAGGAGGCGCTGGCGAAGGTGGAGGCGCTCGAAGCGGACCACGCCGTCGCGGGCGAGCTCCACGACCGGGTCGAGGCGATCGGCCGGCAGTGGTTGTCCAACGGGTGGCTTCCTCCGCAGCGCGTCGAGGAGCTCCGCGAGCTGCTCCTGGAGCTGCGGACGCGGTACCAGCCCCACATCCACCTCGAGGACACGGAGATCTTCGAGATCGCGAAGGAGGTGCTCTCCCCGGCCACGATCCAGGCCATCGGCGAGGAGATGGCGGCGCGGCGGAGAGAGCGGCCGGGACGGGCGAGCAGCCGATGCGGAAAGCGGCGGCGTGGCGAGGAGGGTGGATCATGAGCGGGGACCCGTGGACTCCGGAGGACCTGGATCGAAGCCCCTTCATCGCCTTCTACGAAGTGACCCGGGCGTGCGATCTGGTCTGCCGACACTGTCGGGCGTGTGCTCAGCCGCGACGACACCCGAAGGAGCTGTCCACCGAGGCGGCGAGAGGCCTCCTCGAGCAGGTGGCGGCGTTCCCCAAGGTGCCGCAGGTAGTTCTCACGGGCGGCGACCCGCTGAAAAGGGAGGACGTCGCGGCGATCGTCCGCCACGGTGCCCGCGCCGGGCTGCGGATGGCCATGACGCCGTCGGCCACGCCGCTGGTCACAGTGGAGGCGATGGAGGAGCTGCGGGCCGCGGGCCTCGGCCGCGTCGCGCTCAGCCTCGACGGGGCGGACGCGGCCACCCACGACGCGTTCCGCGGCTTCACGGGGAGCTTCGCCCGAACTCGGGAGATCCTGGCGGCCGCCCGACGGGTGGGCCTCCCCGTCCAGGTCAATACGACGGTCACCCGACGCAACGCGGGGCAGATCGACGCGATGGCCGAGCGGCTCGCGGAGGAGGGGATCGTGCTCTGGTCCGTCTTCTTCCTCGTGCCCGTCGGCCGGGGGCGCACGGAGCGGCGCATCTCGCCCGAGGCGTACGAGACGGTCTTCGAGCGGCTCCGGCGGCACGCCGGCCGGCAGCCGTACGCGATCAAGACGACCGAGGCCCCCCACTATCGCCGCTACGTGTTGGAGCGGGACGGCGACCCGCAGCGGGACCCGGCGGGCCACCGGTCACGGGCGCCGCTCGGCGTCCGCGACGGGAAGGGCGTGGTGTTCATCTCCCACACGGGTCAGGTCTTCCCGAGCGGCTTTCTCCCGATGGAGTGCGGGCGGTTTCCCCGCGACTCCGTGGTCGACGTTTATCAGAACCACGCGTTGTTCCGCCGCCTTCGCGATGCGGAGCAGCTCCGGGGCAAGTGCGGAGCGTGCGAGTATCGGCGGGTCTGCGGAGGAAGCCGGGCCCGCGCGTACGCCGTCACGCGGGATCCGCTCGCGGCGGAGCCGGACTGTGTCTACGTCCCGCAGGCGAATCGAGAGGCGGCACCATGCTGAGCGTGAGCAATCTTCTCTGCGGCCATCGGGCGGGGAACGAGCAGCTGCGATACGGACACCAGCGGCCGTCGCGCCCGGCGCCGGACGGAAGCGAGGTGCCCCGTCCCGTCGTCGTCTGGGCGTTGACGCGGGCGTGCAACCTCCGATGTCTCCACTGCTACGCGTCGGCCGACCCGCGGCCGGCACCCGGGGAGCTGAGCCATCGGGAAGGGCTCTACCTCCTCGACGACCTGCGGAGCTTCGGGGTACCCGCGGTGTTGTTCAGCGGCGGCGAGCCGCTGGTCCGCCCCGACGCGCTGGATCTGCTCCGCCACGCGCAGGACATCGGGCTGCGGTGCACGCTGTCGACCAACGGCATGCGGGTCGACGAGGCGACGGCGGAGCGGCTCGCCGAGGTGGGCCTGCGGTACGTGGGGATCTCGATCGACGGAGGACCCGAGCGGCACGACCGAGTGCGGGGTCAGCGAGGGGCGTTCCACGGGGCGATGGCCGCCATTCGCCACTGCCGCCGCCAAGGCATCAAGGTGGGCGTTCGGTTCACCATGCACGCGCTGAACCACGAGGATCTGGAGCGCATCTTCGATCTCTGCCTCGAATACGGCGTGCAGCGGCTGTGCATCTACCACCTCGCCTACGCGGGGCGCGCCGACAAGATGGCGAAGGTGGACCTCTCCCCCGCGCAGACGCGCTCCGCCGTCGACCGCATCGTCGAGCGGACGCGGGCGGCCCACCGACGGAGCGAGCCCCTCGAGGTGCTGACGGTCGGCAACCACGCCGACGCGGGGTACCTCCTCCTTCAACTGGAGCGCTCGGCGCCCGACCGAGCCGCCGCGACGTGGAACCTCCTCCGGCGGAGCGGAGGCAACCGCTCCGGGTGCCACGTCGCCTCGGTCGACCCCGTCGGGGGCGTCCACTACGACCAGTTCAGCTGGCACCACACCTGCGGCAACGTGCGGCGGGAGCCGTTCAGCCGGATCTGGTCCGTCGCCGCGGACCGGCGGCTCGCCCTCCTCCGGGGGCGGCAAGCGCACCTTCCGGAGCGTTGCCGAAGCTGCCGCTTTCTCGACGTGTGCAACGGCAA
>CAZQQP010000031.1:17956-24196 GCA_964595475.1 uncultured Planctomycetaceae bacterium
CTGCGGACCCGCGCCGAGGCGGCGACGGGCGACTGGCTGTCCATGGATCCGGCGTGCTACCTCACCGACGAGGAGGTCTTCGCCGATCCGCCCACCGGTGCGTCGTCCGGCTGATCGGGGGACACGGGACCGTCGAAGGCGTCTCCGCCCGGCGGGCGCGAGATCGCGTCGATCCGGCCCGGGCCTCCCCAGCGGTTGCCCCCGCCCAGGCCCTCCGATCGCCCGGAAAATGTCCCAAGTCGGCTTGATCGGACATCGACCTCTCCAACAATAAGAGGATAAGCTACTCTTTTTGGCTTCTATTGGGGCCGCGGGCCCGCGTCTCGGAGGAACACCGCCGCGAAACCCCAAGCGAGGTTCACCGTGGGACGATCCGCCGCTTCGCCGCTGGACGCCGCTCGGGAATGGGGTGGCCGCACGACCGCCCTCGTGGTCGGGCTGATCGCCTACGAGAGCGTCAGCGGCCTCCTGATCTGGCTTCTTCCGTTCAGCGAGCACATCCAATTCACCGTGCTGATCCACACGGCGGCCGGCCTGCTGATGCTCCCGCCGCTCGGGTGGTACGTGGGGCGGCACTGGTGGGTGAGGCGAGGGGGAAACCTCTCGCACTACCAGCTTCTCGGCTATGCCGCCGTGGCCCTTCTCGCACTCTGCCTCGTCAGCGGCCTGGTCTTGACGTGGCGCGGCTGGGCGGGGCCGGACATCGGGCAAGGCTGGCGGCTGACTCACCTGATCTCGGGCGTGGCCGCCGCGACGTTCGTGTGCATCCACCTCGTCGCCGTAATCGTCCGGAAAACGAGCCGGGCGGAGATCGAGCACGGCGTTCCGACCGCCCGCGGGCGCCTCGGGACGCGGGCGTGTGTGGTCTGCGGCGGGCTCTTGCTCGCCGCGGGGCTCTGGGCCGGGCTCTACGCACCGCCCTCCCCCTACCGCAGCTTCGGCGAGGACTACAACTGGCGCTTCGGCACCGCGCGGCCGTTCGCGCCGTCCAACGCCCGGCTCGCGGCCAACGAGGACCACCGGGAGGACGCCCGCGGGGCCATCCGGGAGATCCTCGAGCCGAGCCAGCGGCGGGCGTTCACCGAGAGGATGGCGACGCTCGCGGGACGCCCCATCGGGTTCGTCAAGAAGGTCGAGAAAGCGACGGCGGAGCTGGATCTGACCGACCGCCAGCGACGACGCGTCGACGAGGTGGTTCGGAAAACGGGCCGGCGGATCCGGAGACACGGCGCCGTCAAGCCCGCGGCGCTCACCGGTTCCGCGGACTGCGCCCGCTGCCACAAGCAGATCTACAAGGAGTGGCTGCCCAGCGCCCACCGCTACGCGGCCATGGACGAGCTGTTTCAGAAGGTCCAGACGGCGATGGCCGAGGAGACGTCGCCGTCCCACACGCGATACTGCGCCGGGTGCCACGACCCCACGTCGCTGCTCGGCGGCGCCAAGAACCAGAACAACGTCACGCTCAGCACGCAGGGGTTCCGCGAAGGCGCTTCCTGCGTCGTCTGCCACAGCATCACCCGCGCGGACGTGCGAGGGAACGCGGACTATACCATCCGGGTCCCCGATGCCTACGTCTACGAGCGGGAGGACGGGCCCGTGGCCCGAACCACCAGCGACTTCCTCATCCGGACGTATCCCCGTCACCACGTCCACAGCTACAGCCGGCCGCTGCACAAGACCGCGGAGCTCTGCGGCGCCTGTCATAAGCAGTACGTCGGGCCGCGGACCAACGGGGGCATCGGAGTTGTCAAGGGGCAAAATCAGTACGACGCGTGGAAGAACAGCCGATGGAACGAGGGCGAGGACCCGAGGAAGACGCTGACCTGCCGCGAGTGCCACATGCGGCTGCGGCCCAGCGAGGACCCGGCCCGCGGCGACCCCGTCGACTGGAACCGCTCCCCCGACGACAAGAAGCATCGCAGCCACCGCTTCCTCGCCGCGAACCAATACATGCCCAAGCACCACGACCTGAAAGGGGCCGACGAGCACACGAAGCTGATTGAGAAGTGGCTCCAGGGGAAGATCGAGATCCCCGAGATCGCGGACCGGTGGACCGACGGCCCCGTCGTCCGGATGGAGATGTCGGTTCCGCCGCGGGTGCGTCCCGGCGAGCGGGTCCGCGTGCGGGTGAGGCTGACGAACAACAAGGCCGGCCACAACTTTCCCACCGGGCCGCTCGACATGATCGAGGCGTGGGTGGAGCTGAAGGCTACGGCCCGCGACGGAAGCGTGATCTTCCGCAGCGGGACGCTGGGCCCCGACGGAGCCGTGAAGGATCCGCCCGCGTGGTACAAGGCGGAGCTGTTCGACCGGAGGGGCAACCCCATCGACCACCACAACCTCTGGGACCTCGTCGGCGCGAGCTACAAGCGGACCATCTTCCCAGGGATGACGGACACGGCGCGGGTCGCGTTCCGCTGTCCCGTCGACCTCACGGGAGCGGCCCCGGCGGCGAAGGGCAGGGTGTCCCGCCGCGAACAGAGGCATTTCAAGGTGCCGGAGGGGACCCCGCTCGGCCCTCTCGTGGTCACCGCCGTCCTCCGCTACCGAAAAGCCAACCCGGAGTTTCTCGACACGATCTACGGCGTCGAGGCCAACGTCCGTTCGCCCATTACGGAGCTCAACCGCGTCCGAAAGACCGTCGAGGTGGTGCCGCATGCTCAAGCGAGTGCTCAATAGCCGTCACGCGCTGATCGTCCGCTGGGGCCTACCGCCCATGGCGGGGGTGCTCCTCCTCGCGGGCGCCCTGCTCGTTTTCGGCGGTCGGTCCGCCCGGTCGCCGCGAGCGGCCGCGGAAGGCGTCAGCCGCGTCCTCCGCACGGAGCAGCCGGCCTCCGCGGGGAAGCTGCGATTCGAGGAGGTCGGGCGAGAGGCGGGCATTGACTTCCGCCACTTTCCGGCGGAGCGGCGGTCCGTCCTTCCGGAGGACATGGGCTCCGGCGCGGCGTGGGGCGACTACGACGACGACGGGGACCCGGACTTATTTCTCGTGAACTTCGCGAGTTCCATCCTCGCGTCCGGGGCGTCGACGGGGAAGCGCGGCCGCTGTGCCCTCTATCGGAATAACGGGGACGGCACGTTCACCGACGTCACGGAGCGGGCCGGCGTCGGCGTCGCGATCCACGGGATGGGGGCCGCGTGGGGGGACTACGACAGCGACGGCGATGTCGACCTGTATGTCACCGCGTACGGCCGCAACCGGCTGTTCGAGAACCGCGGCGGGACCTTCTCGGAGGTGACACGCGCGGCGGGCGTCGGGGACACCCGCTTCAGCACAGGCGCCGCGTGGGGCGACTACGACGGTGATGGCCACATCGACCTGTACGTCTGCAACTACGTGGACTTCGCGTACAACCCAGAGGACCGGCAGAAGACCACGTCGCAGTACGGCGCCGAGGTGCCCTCGACCCTCAACCCCACGGCGTACTCCCCCCTTCCGAATGCGCTGTACCACAACAACGGTGACGGCACGTTCACCGAGGTGGCGAGCGAAGCCGGCGTGGCCAACCCCCGCGGCCGGTCGCTGACGGCGACGTGGGCCGACCTCGACAACGACGGCGACTCCGATCTCTACGTCGGCAACGACATCTCCGAGAATGGGGTGTACCGCAACGAGGGAGACGGCAGCTTCACGGACATCGGCGCCGAGTCGCTCGCCGCGGACTACCGCGCCGCGATGGGGCTGGCGGTGGCGGACCCCGACCGAGATCGGGATCTCGACCTATTCGTCACGCACTGGGTCGCCCAGCAGAACGCCTACTTCCAGAACATGCTCTCGGCGAGGTCGCAAAACGCGCGGGGAGCGCCGCGGCTGGTCTTCATGGACAGCGCGGAGATGCTCGGGCTGGGCCATACCTCGCTTGACCGCGTGGGCTGGTCGACCAGCTTCGCGGACCTCGACAACGACGGGCGGACGGATCTGTGGGTGGTCAACGGGCATACCCTCCAACAAGCCGACGCGCCGAGCCGTCTTCAGCCCCAACGCGTGCAGATCTTCCGCCACATCTCGGATACGGTCTATACGGACGTGGCGACGGAAGCGTGCGCCGCCCTTCGGGAGCCGCTCGTCGGCCGCGGCGGCGCTCAGGCGGACTACAACCGCGACGGGAGGATGGATCTCGTGGTGATGGCCCACGGCGGTCGACCCCGCCTGCTGAAAAACACCACGGAAAGCGGCCGCCACTGGTTGTCGGTCCGCCTGAGGCAGGAGGGAAAGAACACCCGCGCCCTCGGCGCTCGGGTGCGGGTACGTGCCGGCGGGAAGACACGCATGGCCGAGGTCGGTGCTCAGGGCCCGTATCTGTCCCAGAACCAGCAGAGCCTGCACTTCGGCCTCGGCTCCGCCGACACCGTGGGCCGCGTGCGGATCCGGTGGCCCGACGGGTCGACCGAGGTCCATCGGGGTCTGAAGGCGGATCAGCACCTCACGTACACGCACGAGGACCCCTCGGGCTGAGCGGCGTCGCCCCACCCATCTCCGTCGCGATGGGATGAGAGACCGGCCACGCGGCCAAAGCGCCCCGGCGGCGTGGCGCGTCCATGGCCACGCCGCAACCGCCCCGACCGGTTCGCCTACGTCCTCTCGCGTCGCGGACGAGCCCTCCGGTCCGGCTTCCGGCTCGCGCTGCCCGAGCCACAGTGCGGACACGCCTCGGCGGGGGTAAGCAGGTCCGCGATCGTGGTCCGCCCGAAGCAAGCTTCGAGCCAGCCCGTGGCCTCGTCGATCCGTCGGTGAAGCGGGCAGAGACACCCGTGGTCGGGAACTTCGCGCTCCCCTCGCTCCAGCCGCTCGGCCGGCTCGAAAACCTTGACCACGTCCAGCATGGCGAGGCGGTGGGGCTCCACCGCCAGCCCGAAGCCTCCGCCCACGCCGCGCCGCGCCCGCACGAGACCGGCCCGGCCGAGGTCCAGGAGGATCTTCGACATGTAGGTCGCCGGCACGCCCGTCCCCGCGGCGACACGCTGGGCCGTGCTCGGCTCCGCCTCGTTCCTCGCGAGGAAGACCACGGCCCGCAGAGCATACTCGGTGGTTCGAGATATCATGATCTTTAGATCTCTTTACATCAGTGTACAAGAAACGGGTGGGCGGTCAAGGGTGCTCGCCGCTCCGGGGCCGTCGCCCGCCGTCGCCTTCCGTGGGTCGGCCCGAGGTCCGGCAGCGCCCCGAGCCCGTCCGCCGCCGGCCGCGAGACGGATGCAGCGGCGTGGCGGCCGCCAAAGGATGACCCGCTCGCCCGGGCGCGAGCGGTCCAAGGTCCAGGGTCGAAGGTCTGAGGCTCGGATGACCCGCGCGCTCGGGGCGCGAGGCGTTCGCGGCCGTGCTCCGTCCGTCGACGACAAAACTCCGCGACGAGAGTGGACAATATGGGGTTCTCGCGATATAGATATTGATTCATCCCATAGCCACAGGAGCCGACCCATGAGCGTGCTCGTCGGACAAGTGGCGCCGGACTTCACGGCGCCCGCCGTTTTGCCGGACGGACAGATCGAAGCCGCCTTCCGCCTCTCCGCGCTGCGGGGACGGTATGTGGTTCTCTTTTTCTGGCCGCTCGACTTCACCTTCGTCTGCCCCTCCGAGATCGTCGCCCATGACAATCGGTTCGGGAAGTTTCAGGAGCGGGGCGTGGAGGTGGTGGGCGTGTCCATCGACTCCGAGTTCACCCACGCGGCCTGGCGACGGACGGCGCGAGAGGAGGGCGGCATCGGCGCGGTCCGCTTTCCCGTGGTCTCGGACAAGGCCCATCGCATCGTCGGCGCGTACGGGATCGAGGAGCCGAACGAGGGCGTGGCCCTCCGGGCCTCCTTCCTGATCGACAAGCAGGGCGTCGTCCAGCACCAGGTGGTGAACAACCTCCCGCTGGGTCGCTCCGTCGACGAGATGCTGCGGATGGTTCAAGCGCTGCAATTCACGGAGGCCCACGGGGAGGTCTGCCCCGCCGGATGGCAGGAGGGGCAGGAGGCCATCCCCATGGATCAGGACGGGGTGGCGAGCTACCTCGCGTCACACGCCCCGGAGCTGTGACCGCCGCCGAAGAGGTCGTCGACGGCCGGTGGCGCGGCGACCGTTCGTGCCGCGCTCCGCATGCTCCGGTTTTTTCCGGCGCCACGGCTGACAACAGCCGCGGGGCGTGCGGCATGCGCGAACGAGCCTCACGGTCGGACGGAGGGCGATGCGCCTTTCCTCACCGGTAAGGAGGCGGAAAAGAATAAGTTGAGCCTATTCATCGGTGCCAAGGCGGA
>CAZQQP010000032.1:0-3434 GCA_964595475.1 uncultured Planctomycetaceae bacterium
CTGGCTACTCCTCTACGACCTGGCGCGTCGGACGGTCCGCCACGGCGGGCTGACCCGCTTCACCGCCGTCTGTCTCCTCTCCGGCTACGGCTGGCTCCTCGTGGCGGGCGGCCTCGCGGTCCGGTGCTCGCTCGGCGGAGCGTCTTCCGGATGGATGACGTCCGTCCCACGAGGCGGTCCCGTCTACGACGCGATGATCCACGCCCTCTTCCTCGGCTTCGTCTTCGCCATGATTTTCGCCCACGCGCCGATCATCTTCCCCGCCGTCCTCGGCGTCCGGATGGAGTATCACCCGCGTTTCGTTGCCCACGTCGGGCTCCTTCACGCCTCGCTGGTTCTGCGCCTGGTCGGCGATCTCGTTCCGTGGATGCCCGGCCGACAATGGGGTGGGCTCCTCAACGCGGCGGCCCTCCTTATGTTCGTCGTGAGCACGGCGACCGCGGTCCGCCCGCGGCGGGAGAGGGAAGGGCGGCTCGCGACGCCCTCCGCGAGAGCGTAGCCGTCCCAGCGCATCGCGTAATGTGAGGCCCATTTGACACGGGGCCGTCCGGCGGCGATGCACGACGCGGTTTGTCGCATCGCGAAGAAGGAGCACGCCATGGCTCTGCATCGGTGGAGACGACGCCGGCTCTGTAGCCCTCGCGTGCCGAGGGAGGTCGGACCGCTTCTGTTCGGGGTTCTCCTTGCCATCGTGGGGAGCGGCACCGCGACGGGGGCGGCCGACGCCCCGGACGGGCCGCTCCGCCGGCTCGACCGACGCGTCACGCGCTGGCTGATCGAGTCCCACGGTGGCTCCTTGGAAGAGGCCCGGACGCTCGCCGATCGGATGGAGCAAGGCGGCCGCTGGTCGGACGTCGATTACGAGGACGCCAGCCGGACCCAGTGGAAGCCGATGGCCCACGTCGAGCGGCTCCACACCATGGCCCGCGCCGTGGCGGCGGCCGAGGAGAAGGTGCCGTCCGTCCTCCGGAAGATCGAGGACGGCCTCCGCTCCTGGATCGAGAACACGCCCGAGGCAAACAACTGGTGGCACCCGGCCATCGGCGTGCCCAAGCACGTCGGCCCGCTCCTCGTCATGCTCGACGACCGCCTTTCGCCGGACCTCGTCCGCCGGGCCCTCACCCTGCTGCCCGAGGGCTTCCGCCATCAGCAGCCCGGGATGGACATGGACGAGATCCTCAACGACTCGTTCCTCGTCTACCGCGGGTTGGTCGAGGGGAACCGGGAGCTCATCGAGAAGGCCATCGGCCACATGCAGGAGGAGCTGGTCGTCACCACGGAGATCGGCGTCCAGCCGGACTACAGCTACCACAACCACGGGCCGCAGCTCTACAACGGCGGCTACGGCAAGGGGAGCCTTCGCGACTACAGCATGTGGGCCCATCTCACGCGGAACACACCCTTCGCGTTCGCCGCGGAGAAGCGACGCCTCCTCGTCGACTGGGTGCTGGACGGCGACCGCTGGCTCACCCGCCATCGCTACTTCGACTACAGCGCCGACGGACGGGGCATCGCCCGGGGTGGCCGATATAAGGCGGCGCGGGGCTGGCTCCCGATCGTGAAGCGGCTACGGTCGGTCGCGCCGGAGCGGAGCGAACCGCTCGCGGCGTACGCCGACCACATCCGCGGGGGCCCGCCCAGCGTCACGGGCAACAAGAGCTTCTGGCGGTCGGATTTCATGGCTCACAAGCAGGAGGCCTACTACACCTCCGTGGCGCTGACCTCCAAAGACGTCGTCGGGACGGAGATCGGCAACGGCGAGAACCTCCGCGGCTTCTACACGCCCTTCGGCGGCCAGTTCCTCGTCCGGGGCGGCGACGAGTACGCCAACATCTTCCCCGTCTGGGACTGGACGCGGGTTCCCGGCGTCACGGCACCGCAGACGCCGGACCCGCCCATGCCCGCGACCACACAGGAGGACTGGGCCCACGTCCAGGGCGAGACGGACTTCGTCGGCGGAGCGTCCGACGGCCGGCAAGGCCTCATGGCCTTCGACTACGCGGTCGACCGCGACGAGGCGAAGATAGCCGGCCGGAAGAGCTGGTTCTTCTTCGACAAGGTCTTCGTCTGCTTGGGGGCGGGCATCGCCGCGGAGACGGACGCTCCGGTCTACACCTCGGTCGAGCAGTGTCTTCTCGACGGGCCGGTAACGATCCATCGGCCTGAGGAAACGCCGACCCAGTTGCAGGGCGAGAAGCGCTCCTTCGACGGATCGGTCTGGGTCGAGCACGACGGGGTCGGATACGCGATCCCGGACCAGCCCGCGAGGGCGACGGCGCAAGCGAAGACGCAGCGCGGCCGCTGGCGCGATGTCCACTTGCACCGGTCGAAGAAGTCTGTCGAGAAGGACGTCTTCAGCGTTTGGCTCGACCACGGGCGACGCCCGGACAGCGGGCGCTATCGCTACTTCGTCGTGCCGAGTCTCGACGCGGCTTCACCCGCTGCCTTTCTGGAGCGACCACGGCCGATCGCAGTGGTCGCGAACCGGCCGGCTATCCAAGCGGTCCACCACCGCGGCCGGAATCTCACGATGGCGGCGCTCTACGAGGCGGGAAGCGTGGCGGCAGGGGAGCGACGCCTTTCAGTGGACGAGCCCTGTCTGCTCCTCGCGACCCCGAACCGGGTCACGCTCGCCAACCCGAAGGGCGACGCCCTCACGGTGCAGGTCACGATCGCTCCCGCCGAGACGAAGAAAAGGACGCTGACCTTCGACCTGCCGGGTGGCGGCCGTGGCGGCAAGAGCGTGACGCGCTCGATCGAATGACCGACCCGCACGGACAAGGCCGTGGACGGCCTTGTCCGTGCCACCCTCGTGAAACGGCGTGCGATCGCTCCGGGTGGGGATCCGACCCGCTTGGCTCCTCGTCAGCAAGACCGGACGGAGCGTCGCCTGAGGTGGACGGTCGATCCTTGGCGCGGTGCGGTGCGGGTGCACCCTCGATGATGCGGAGCCGAAGCGACCGACTCCCCTCAGGTCGGCGGGTGCTTCGTGGCTCCTGGGATGAGACCCGCGATGAGACGCCTCACATCCGAGGATCTGCAGGCGATGGCGGACGTGTTCCGACAAGACGGGCGCGTGACAGCGGCGTGGTGTTTCGGCTCTCAGATGGAGCCGCGTTCCTGCCCCGTGACGCGGACCTTGCGGTCTGGCCGGACCACCCGCTGAGCCTCGCCGACCACCTGCGGCTGGAGGCGCGAATCAGCCGGGCGCTCCGGACGGACGCGTTGGACCTGGTGGACCTGCACCGGGCCGGTCCGCTCCTCCGGTGACAGGTTGTCGCCCACGGCCGCCGCTTCTTCTGTCTGGACGAGAGCGCCGCCAACGCCTTCGAGCTCCACACGGTCCGCCGCCACCACGACCTTCGGCACCGGCGGGCCGTCCAGTGGCGAATCCTCCGGGCGAAGGCTCAGACAGGACATTCGAGTCCTCGGTG
>CAZQQP010000032.1:3444-8035 GCA_964595475.1 uncultured Planctomycetaceae bacterium
TGATTCAGCGGCGTCTGGCGTTTGTTCGAGAGCTCCTCGAAGAGGCCGAACCGCTGCGTGGGTTGTCCGTGGGACAGCTCGCCTCGGACCGGAAAGCGCTGCGCGCCGCGGAGCGCGATCTGGAGCTCATGGCGGAGGGCGTCCTCGATATCGCTTCCCACATCCTCGGCGCTCGTTTCGAGTCGTTTCCCGAGACCAACGAGGCGCTGCTCGACGAGCTCACGCATCGAGGCGTGCTCTCTGACCGCCTACGCCAGCGTCTCGAGGGGTTTGCTCGGCTCAGGAACGTGCTCGTCCACGCTTCCCTCGTGGTGGATCCGGAACGGATCCACGAGCATCTGGACGCGGCGGCGCGGGACCTGCCGGATTTCGTGTGTGAGGTCAGCGCATGGCTGGAAGGAGACACCGGCTGATCCGTGCCCTTTCATGCGGCGTGGCCTGCCCACCCCGCTCGTGGGGTCGCGAACAGATAAGTAGGCGGAAAAGAATAAGTTGAGCTCAGACCTCCTGACATACCCCCCTCTGCGAACTGACCGCTCGCGACCCTCGAGACCGCCCGAACGCCGAGGTCGGCCCCGGATTTTCCGCGGGTGGAGGACTGTCGCTGCGACCTGCACCCCTCACGACTTCTGGTTACGGGCTGGCGGAACGGTCCCGAAAATTCCGGGCGCACAGCGGGTATCTCAGGCGGTCTGAGGCTCAACTTATTCTTTTCCGCCTCCTCATCAGCGGTGTCGACCTCGTAATTTAGCATCCGAGCGATTGCACGAATAAGACAGCCCCCGAGGTCGCGCCTCCGGCTCGGACGCCGTCGCCCACGCCGCTGTGGCGGCCCACGAGATGCAAGCCGTTCCGCATCACGCCAATCTTGATCGAGCACGTGGCCGTTTTCGACCAGCTCGAACGGCTCAAGAAAGGCCCTCGAAAGGGTGAGCTCGTGTGAGTCCGCCGCACCGGCAAGAAACTCGATGCGGACCGGTGTCACGATCGCGCGGCTCTGACGGATTTCGATTCGCTCGCGTGCCCGCTGTTTCGATTTTTCGTCGAGCGAGCCACCCCGCCTGCGTCGCCAGTGAGCGATCATAAGACGCGTATCGAGGACTCGTTGCGGGCGTGGCACGAATTTCCTCACGCCTCGGTGAGCGGCTTCAGATCTTGGACGATCTCCCGCCACCGTTCGGTCAGGTCACGGAGCACATCCGCGATCCGCCACGCGTCGATTCGGCGGACGGCCGAGATCATCCGTGTCACCCGAACATGGTCGTGCGGAGGGGACAGCTCCCGTCGATACGGGATCGTCTGCTCCGGGTCGAACCCCCCGCAACGCCTCCGCGGCTTCCGACAAGGATCGGCGCATTGGGTCGGCCACCTTGAGAAGCCAGGAGCGCAGCCCGTCCGCGTCGTCCGGTAGCTCCGGTGCTTCGAGTGCGAGGTCGACGTACCACAGCAGCGCCGGATCGGGGTCTTCCGTGCCCGGCCGATATTGCTGGAGCATCGTGTCCGAATCGTCGCCGACGCCCGTCCGGCCCCGCCATCGACGCGCTTCTGATGGAAGAAAGAGATCGTTTCCATGACGTTCTTCGGCTCGGGGCCACTTTCCTTGGCCCCTACCTTCCGGTGCGGCGGCGGTTGTTGATGTAGTCGACGAGGAGGTACTGCCCGAGCTGGCCGAGGCCCGTGTAGTACGCCCGCCCCTTGTTCGTCTCCGTCAGCTCCTCGACGAACTGCATGAGCGGCGGGTCGTCCGCGACCATGAAGGTGGTGATCGGGATGCGCTTGCGCCGGCACTGGCCCGCCTCGTCGAGGGTTCGGTTGACGATGCGCCGGTTCATCAGCCCCGCGTCGATGTGCCGTCGGCCGCCCTCGTCGAGGACGGTGGGCTTGCCGTCCGTGATCATCAAGATCTGTCGGTTCGGACAGCGGGACCGGAGGAGGATGTCCCTCGCCATCTCCAGCGCCGCCTTCGTGTTGGTGTGGTACGGACCCCAGTTGAGATACGGCACCTGCTTCAGCGGCACCTCCACCGCGTCGTCGCCGAAGGCGATGACGTGAAGGCGGTCCCTCGGGAACTTCTGCTTGATGAACTCGAGGAGGGCCATCGCCGTGCTCCGCGCCGGCGTCATCCGGTCCTCGCCGTAGAGGATCATCGAGTGGGAGCAGTCGATGAGCAGCGCCGTGGCGCACTGCGTGGCCTTCTCCGTCTCGTGGACCTGCAGGTCCTGCTCCCCGACCTCGATCCGGTCGAGGCCCTGAGCCATGGAGTGCTTGACCGCCTCCCGAAGCGTGTCGTTGCTCGACAGCGACCAGATGTCGTCGCCGAACTGGTAGGGCCGCACGGAGGGCTGTCGCTCGCCACCCTCCCCCATCACGCGCGACCGGTGCTCGCCCGGACCCCCCTTCCGCATGAGATCGCCGAACAGCTCCTCCATCGCCTGCCGCCGCATGGTCTGCTCGCCCTTGGGCGTCAGGTTGAACCGTCCGCCGCGGGAGGGGTCCGCCTCGATCTCCCGCGACTCCTGCAGCTTCTGCTTGAAGGTCCCGAAGTCCAGTCCGTCGCCCCAGAGGCCGTACCGCTGGGCGAGGAGGTCGAGCCACTTCAGCGCCTCGTCGGGGTCACCCGCGGTCTTGTTGAGCAGCAGCTGGTACAGCTTCATCAGCTCGTTGAGCCGCTGCTCGAAGCTCTCCCTCGCCTTGTTCCAACGGCTGTATTCGAAGCGCACAGCGGGCCTCCTCTCGTAGCCTGGAGCCTGGAGCCTGGAGCACGGAGTGGGAAAGGCCGTGTCCCGGCTCCGGCCCCCGTCCGCTACCGCCGCGTGTCGATGTCCCCGAGGATGTCGCCGAGCATGTCGTAGTAGTTGTTCACCCCCTCCACCTCGTCCTTCCCGAGGATCTTCGCCTGGTGCAGCCCCTCGATGACGAACTCCATCGCCGCGGGAAGCTCCAGTTCCTTGTCCGACAGCGGCACGTGGCGCTCCGCAAGCTTCTGAAGGGTGGGCACCTCCGGAAGCGTCTGCCGCACCTTCTCCACGTCCGTCATATCCCCGATCTGCACCCGGTTTCCCTGGCCGAAGTAGTCGATGATCGGCTTGTACGGGCCGAAGACACCCCCCTCGCTCGACCCGTCGTCCTGGGCGGCGGGAAGGAGGCGGTCGAAGACCGCCTTCAGCCCCCGGCCGACGAGGTGGCGGGCGACGTTCACCGCGCCCTCCTGCTCGCCCTGGTAGACGAGCTCCACCTTGCCGGTGATGGCGCTCACCGCGGGCTGGAGGTCCACGGGACGGGCGCAGACCTTCCTCTCGCCGCAGGCGAGGCCGCGCCGCTCCGCGTTGGAGACCATGTTCTCGAGGAGGGTAATCGGCAGCCGGGCGCTCACCCCGGAGGACTGGTCGAGAAACTCGCTCTGGCGGGCGGCGAAGGCGACCTCCTCCACGGCCTCGAGGAGAAAGCGGGGCACGTGGACCTCCACGTCGTCACGCCGGTCCACCCACGCCTCCTGACGGGTGATGACCATCGCCTCCTCGAGGCTCTGCGGATAGTGGGTGTGGATCTGGCTCTCGATGCGGTCCTTCAGCGGTGTGATGATCGCCCCACGGTTGGTGTAGTCCTCGGGGTTGGCCGTGTAGATCATCATGGTGTCGATGGGGAGCCGCACCGGAAAGCCGCGGATCTGGATGTCCCGCTCCTGCATGATGTTCAGCAGCCCGACCTGGATGCGGGCGGCGAGGTCCGGCAGCTCGTTGATGCAGAAGATGCCACGGTTGGTCCGCGGGATGATCCCGTAGTGGATCACCTTCTCCGAGGAGAACTCCAGGCGAAGGTTGGCGGCCTTGATGGGGTCGATGTCCCCGATGAGGTCCGCCACCGAGACGTCGGGCGTCGCTAGCTTCTCGCCGTAGCGACGGTCGCGGCTCAGCCACTCCACGGCCGTGTCGTCCCCCTCCTCCTGCACACGCTCCCGCCCCTCCTCGCTGATCGGCCACAGCGGGTCCTCGTTGAGCGGCAGACCCGGGAGGACGGGGGTGTACGGATCGAGAAAGTTGACGAGCTGCCTCGCGATCCGGGTCTTGGCCTGGCCGCGGAGGCCGAGGAGGACGAAGTCGTGCTTGGCGAGGATGCCGTTGACCACCTGCGGCACCACGGTCTTTTCGAAGCCGATGATGCCGGGAAACAGCTCGCGCCCCTCGCGAAGGGCGTGGATGATGTTCACCCGAAGCTCTTCCTTCACCGAGCGGGGCCGGTAGCCGGTGGCTCTCAGCTCCCCGAGGGTCTTCGGCAGGTCCTCGACGGAGGACCCCGTGTCCGTAGTGGGTCGGTCCATCGTGCGCTCCGCAATCGTCGGACTCTGGAAAGAACCCATTTATAGGATCACGCCGACGGCGCGTCTTGGTCCGCCGGCCAGCATGGCCGTCCGTGCTTGTCGGCGGGCGTGGCCCGTCGTATGCTCGATGCTCCTTCGCGGTCGCTTGCTGGTCGTGCGCGAGGTCCCGCCGTCCACGGCCGTACCTTGTGGAGGCGACCCACGCGATTACAATGAGACGAGGATGTTCTGGATCCCGGCGCATCAAGGGAGTGAGTCGATGAAGACGCCGAT
>CAZQQP010000032.1:8045-21888 GCA_964595475.1 uncultured Planctomycetaceae bacterium
TGGGCCTTCCCGCGTTCCGGACCGAATCGATGGGCGGCGGTGGCGGCGGTGGCGATCGCCCTCTGGGCGGCCGTGCCGGCCTGGGCCGGGAGCTCGTCCGGGCAGCCGGCGAGCGAGTCGGCCTCGGACATCCCCACCATTCGCGAGCTGTTTATGACGAGCCCCTACATCAACGGGGTGCTCCTCGCGTTCTCGGTGCTCTCCGTGGTCTGGTTCCTCTATCTCTTCTTCAGCGTCACGCCCCGGGGGTTCACCCCGTCCAAGCTCGTGGACGACCTCACCCGGCTGATCCTCAACCGCCAGTTCGACCAGGCGGCCCACCTCTGCCACACGAACCGCGGCACCTTCGCGTCCAACGTGCTTCAGCGGTGCATCGAGAACCGCGACAAGGACGCGGCGGTGCTCTACGACATCCTCGACACGGAGGGGAGGCGACAGGCGGAGGGCGTCTGGAACCGCATCGGCTACCTCGCCGAGGTCTCCAACATCGCGCCGATGTTCGGCCTGCTCGGAACCGTGATCGGGATGATCAAGGCCTTCTTCACGCTCGACGCGACCAACCCGGCGATGAGCGAGATGCTGAAGCAGAGCATCGCGGAAGCCATGGGCACGACCATGTTCGGCCTGGTCGTCGCGATCATGGCGGGGATCTTCTACACCATCATCCGCTCCCGCGCCACCCGCGTGCTCGCGGACGCCGAGCAGGTCTGCCACACGGTGGCGGACCACACGTATCGCGCCGCGGCGGGCTGAGAGTCACCACTCGCGGCAGAGGGCTCCGATGAGCTTCGCTGAACAACCCAGACAGGCGGGCCGGGCACGCTTCTCCCTGGCGCCGATGCTCGACATCCTGTTTCTCCTGCTGGTCTTCTTCGTGACCACCAGCACGTTTCAGAAGGCGGAGCGCCAGGTGGACGTGGAGCTGCCCAAGGCGGAGAGCTCCGAGACGCCCGAAGCGTCGCAGGAGCCGCTGGTCATCAACGTGAAGGCCGACGGCGGGATCGTGATGGCCGGTCAGGAGTACAACCTCTCGGGCTTTCGCGAGGCGTTGGGAGCGCTGCTTAAGGAGTTTCCGCAGGAGCGCGTCGTGATCCGGGGCGATCAGAAGGCGAGCCACGGACGCGTGATCTCGGTGATGGACGCGGCGCGGGCCGAGGGCGTCCGGAAGATCTACTTCGCCACCGTCAAGTCCGCGTCCGAGCTCGCGGGAGGTTGACCTTGTCCCACGCCCCACCGACCTTGCGGCGAACGACCCGTAGTGGTGGCGCGGCCCTCGGCGTCGCCACGTTGGTCCTCGCCACGCTCCTCTCCGCGGTGCCACCCGCCCAGGCGGCCGATCAAGCCCAGGAAAAGTTCACGTTCGCGGTGCGTCTGATGCAGCGGGGCGAGCGGGAGCTCGCCGCGGAGGCGTTCCGCTCGTTCCTCCGGCGCTTCCCCGACAACGACCGCACGGCGCAGGCGCACTACTACCTCGCGGTGCTCGCCCTCCGCCGGGGTGAGACGAAGGCCGCGAGGAAGCAGCTCGAGCAGATCGGCGAGCCGGACCGCCTCGACCCGCACGCGCTGGCCCTCCTCCGGGGACAGGTGGCCCTCGACGGCGGCGATCCCGCCGCGGCGGTCGAGGCGTTGGAAAAGGTGGACCCGAAGGCGCTGTCGGGCGAGGCGAGCCGGGCGAAGTGGCATTTCCTCATCGGTCGGGCCTACCGGAGCTCGGGAAACCTCGGCGCCGCAGCGAAGCACCTCGACCGGGCGGCCGAGAAAGGCTCGCCGGTGCGGGCGACCGCGGCGTTGGCGCTGGGGAGGACCCGAAAGGCGCTGGGGCGGCCGGAGGCCGCCATCGAGGCGTGGCGGACCGCGGCGGACGCGGACGGCGGCGTGGCGGCCGAGGCCCTCGGCCTCGCGGCGGAGACGGCGCAGAAGGCGGGGAAGGCCGGTCTCGCGGCGGAGCTGTACGGACGCATCGTTTCCAATCACCAAGGCAGCGACGCGTTCAAGAAGGCGATCCTCGGGGAGCTTCGCGCCCGCTTCGCGGACGGCCAGTTCTCGCGGGTGGTCGAGCGGTACGCGGCGGTGAAGGACCTCCTCGCCCCGGGCGACCGGGCCGAGGCCCTCTATCTCGTCGGCGCTTCGCAAGTGCGAGCGGGCTCCTATGAAAAAGCCATCGGCGTGCTCCGGAAGTTCGTCCGAGCCCACGGCCTGGACCACGAGCGGGGCAACGAGGTGGCCTACCTCCTCGCCATCGCGTACTACCGGACCGATCCGAAGGCCTTCGAGCAGTGGATGAAGCGGATCGAGGGGCGGATCGCGGAGCTGCCCAACAAGGGGGCGATCCGGTATCTCCGGGCGATGGCGGCGCTTCGGCAGGGTCAGCGACAGCGGGCGGCCGACTACCTCGGCGCCCTTATCGACGGCGGGCGGTACGCCCGCCAGGCGCTCCGCTCGCGGGCGTCCATCTACGAGAAGCTCGGGAAGCGGAAGAAGGCCCTCGCCGACTATCGCACCTTCTTGAGCCGATACCCCGACGCCCCCACGGCGCCGACGATGCGACGGCGGGCGGTGGAGCTCGCGTTCGGCCTCGGGCGGATGGAGAAGGTGGTCACGCTGGGGAAGCAGGCGGACGAGAAGAGTCCGCGGGTGCGGCTTCGCATGGGCCTCGCCCACATGAAGCTCGGGCAGCAGGAGAAGGCGAAGAAGCATTTGAGCCGCGTGATCGATGGGAAGGCGTCCGAGGAGCTCACCGCCCTCGCTCATCTCTATCGCGGGCTGATCCGCGGTGCCGCGGCCGACGGGTCGAAAGAGCCGCTCGACGCCGCCATCGCCGACCTCGAGGCGGCCCGCGAGGGGCCCCTTCCGGACGCCGAGCGGAGCAAGGCCACGGCCGCGCTGGCTCGTCTCCAGCGAAAGCGAGGTCGGCCCGAGGAGGCGTACGAAGCGCTCGAGGCCCGGCGGAAGCAGGAGCCGCTCAAGGCATTCAACGCCGAGGAGCTGCTCTGGGCCGGCAAGCAGGCGAGGAAGCGGGGGAAGCCCGCGGCGGCGGTGACGTGGCTCGTGCCGCTGACTCAACGGAAGAACATCCCCGCCGCCATGCGGGCGGAGGCGCTGTTCCACGCGGCGAAGGCCTATCAGGAGACGGAGAAGTGGAAGAAGGCCGTCGAGACGTATCGACGGCTCGTCGGCCTCAGCGAGGGATACGGAAATCGCGGGCGGCTCGGCCTCGCCCAATCTCTCGCGGCCGCCGGCGAGGTGGAGAAGGCGATCACGCAGTACGACGGCCTGATCCGCGTGGAGTCGAGCCGGATCGCGGCGACGGCGCTTCTGGAAAGCGCTCGTCTCTACCGAAAGCAGGCTCGACGCTACGAGCGTGCCGGCGAAGCGGACCGGGCGAAAAAGTATCGCAAGGAAGCGGTCCGCCGCCTCCACCGGATCAGCATCCTCCACGACGTGCCCGAGCTCAAGCGGCTCGTCCAGCGGTCGCTGATCGAGCTCGCGGTTCTCGCCCGCGCCCAGGACCAGACGGAGCGGGCGAAAAAGGCGGTGAAGCAACTGATCAAGGGATATCCGAACAGCGCCTGGGCGGATGTCGCCCGGGCCGAGCTCGCGCTGCTCAACGGCCGACGGGGTGAGGCGAAGTTCCTGTGGAAGAAGCTCCTCAAGAAGACGTCCGCCGACCGCGTGGCCGAGCACGTCCGCCAGCGGTTGGCGGAGATTGGAGGGAGCCGATGAGGCGTCGCGACGGATTGCTCCTGAGTGTGGCCATCATCCTCAGCCTCGGCCTGCACACCGCGGTCGGGTACAAGGTGATGAAGCTGCCCATCGGTCGGCCCCGCCCCGTTTTCACCCACTCCGACACCCGCGTGGAGCAGGCGGTGGAGGTAGCGAGGGCCCCGGAGGATCAGATCATCGACGACACCGGGAAGAAAGGGCCCGAGACGAGCCAGCCGGCGAAAGACGCGCCCGATCCGATCAAGCGGGCGATGGACGAGCTGCTGCAACAGGAGATCCAAAAGAAGCCGCCGCCGAGCGAACCGCCCACGCCGGCGCTCGACGGCATCGCCAAGCCCAAGCTGTCGTCGCCGCCCGCGACGTCCGTGGCGACGGGCGCGAGCGGCTCGCCGCCGGACCTGACCAAGGAGCTGATGACCCTCGCGGACCCCGAGGTCACGCTTCCCGAGTTCAAGCCCACCACCGACGGCGTGGAGACGACGGCGTCCTCGGAGCTGTCGGCGACTCTCGGTCCGGGCGGGCGGCTCGCCGACGTGGGGAGCCTCAACCAGACATTCGGCACCGGCACGTCGCCGGTGACGCCCGCCAGGCTGGAGTCGCTGCCCATCCCCGTCGCGGCGGCGGGCGGCGACGGAAGCGGGTCGGGCGGAGGGGGCGGCGGGGAAGCCGGAACCTCGTCGCCTCCCGACGCGAGCGCCACGTCGACGAGGTCCGCCGAGTCGGCCGCCTCGCCAACCGAGGAAGGAGAGGCGAAGACGACCGATCCTTCCGTGCTCGACCTCCCCGAGGTGAAGCACCCCGAGAAAGTCTCGGCCGCGGAGCCGTCCACGTCGCCACCCGTCCATCTCGACGACGACTTCAGCTACACGCTGCGGACGTATCGCGGGCGTGTGCGGAAGAAGAGCGTTTTCGAGACGCTGTTCGGCGGGGAGCGGTCGGCGCCGAAGGAGGGCTGGTTCGAGGCGGAGGTGACGCCCAAGCGGAGCCTCCGTCGGCTCGACCCGCTCAAGAAGGACGTCGTCTACGCGATCGACACCTCCGCGTCCATCACGGATCGGTGGATCGGCCGCGTGAAGCACGGCGTGCGGCGGGCGCTGACCACGTTCAACGACGGCGACCGCTTCAACCTGCTGCTGTTCAAGGACGGCGTCCAGATCCTCAACGAGGGTGGCCTCGTCGAGGCGACGCCGGGCAACATCGACGCCGCCCGCGACTTCCTCCAGACGGCATCGTCCTCGGGTTGGACCGACGTGAACCAGGCGCTCAGCAAGCTTCTCGTCCAGAAGACGCCGCCCGACCGCGTCTACGAGATCGTCCTCATCAGCGACGGCCGCCCGACGCGGGGCGCCGTCGACCCGAAGCGGATCATCAACATGATCACGCGGGAGAACAACCGTGTGGCGAGCATCTACTGCGTGGGGGTGGGCGACGAGATCAACAAGAAGCTGCTCGAGTTTCTCGCCTACCGGAACAAGGGGCGGACCGTCTACGCGGAGAACGTCGGCGAGGCGGCCTCCACCATCCGCGAGCTCGCGGGACGGCTGCGGTATCCGCTGGTGAAGAACCTCCGGTACAGCATCCTCGGCGTGGACCCGACCCGCGTCTATCCGCGGGCACTGCCCGACATCTACCAGGATCAGCCGCTGTCGCTGCTCGGCCGCTACGACAGCAGGACGAAGCAGATCACGGTGCGGATCTCGGGCACGAACCGAGAAGAGAAGCTCGACCTGACCTTCACCCTCAAGTTCGACGAGGCCGCCGACGGCACGGCGAAGATCGCGAAGCAGTGGGCGTTCCGGAAGCTCCACCACCTCTACGCCCGGAAGCTCGTCACGGGGCCGACCGACGAGCTGGAGCAGGAGATGCGGAACCTCGAACGGCGATACGGCATCGAGGCCGCGTACTGAGGGGACACCGTTGCTCGGCCCGGCTCCGAGAGCACTGACGGTCGACAGCGACGGCGTGGGACTCGGTAACAATGGCTCGATTGGCGTGTGCCGCAGCACAAGACGAGCCGGGAACCACGGGCAAGCCCGCGGACGGCCACCGGCGGCATCCCGATGGGACTTGCCCGTGCCACCCGACGCGGTGAGCTGAGTGAACGTCTTCGCCCAGTGTTTCCTTGGTAAGGAGGCGGAAAAGAATAAGTTGAGCCTATTCATCGGTGCCAAGGCGGAAGTCGGCTTCCGCCTTGGCACCGATGAGACGGCGAAGCTGATGATCGAGCAAGCGCCACGTCCGCAAATGCCGGGAGCTGTGGCCGGTGGGGCACCGCAAATGGTTCGAGGCCCACGCCAAAGCAAGGAGGCTTCCCGCTCCTTGCTTTGGCGTATAGGCTCAACTTATTCTTTTCCGTCTCCTTAGGCCGACGGGTGGCACTGGCAGCTTGCGTCGACCACGGGCAGGCGAGCTGCGAGTGGCACCCCCGAGCAGAGACGCGACTCCCGGGAATCCACGCCTCGCCCGGCGAGGACGACGCTGACTTGGTTCACGGCGTCGGGTGGCAACGGGCAAGGCCGTCCGCGGCCTTCTTTATTTTCCCGCACGGTCGGCAGCCGCGTTTCCGTCGGACCTTACCGTCCTACTTCTCCGGCGGAGGGAGCTCCGAGGCGCTTTCGAGCACCATGCCCTGGTCGGTCAGGTAGAGCTGTCCCGTGCTCACGCTGATCGCGCCCTGCAGCTTTTCCGTCGAGGGCATGAGCTCCGACATCGCCTCGGCGGCCTTGTCCCCACCCTGCCCCGCTTGCCGCATGGCCGCGAGGACGATGGGCCGGAAGCTCTGCATCGCCCTCGCCGCGTCCGTCAGCGAGTAGAGCACGCCGGGGCGCGGCTCGATGAGCTCCGCCGCCTTCTTGTGCGTGTCGCTGTTCCGCAGCGACCCGTCCCCCTTCGCCGGGTTCCGGAGCATGCTGAGCACGCGCTCGGCGACCCCCTCCCCGATCGCGACGACGAGGTGGCCGCGGCCGAGGAACAGGCCCCACTCCATGCCGGAGTCACCGGATCGCCGCCAGCCCGTGAAGCCCTGCTCCTGCGTCCGCTCCATGCCCGATCCCGCGAGCATGCCTCCGAGGAACTGCATGGCCCGCTTCCAGACCTGCTCGTCTTGCACCTCCCAGACGAACGCCGCGCGGTTCTGCGGCAGCTTCTTCTTCTTGGCCTTCCCGCCGTCGTCCGAGCCAGAGCTGGGCACCTCGCGCTCCACCAGATGGGGCTGGTAGCCGAGGACGGTGTGCCGGTGGCCGAGCGCGGAGAGCAGCTCCACCGGGCTCGATTGGATGTTCTTTCGGAACTGCTTCTCCATCTGCCGGTACATCGCGCGGACCGGCTTTCCCCCTTCCTCGAGGACGTGCTTCTTGATCCGGCGGTACAGCGCGCCGAGGTCCAGGCTGAAGTGGGTGTAGCGGAGCACATCCGACGCGACCCAGCCGGGTGGCTTGGCGGGAAGGGTCGGCTGCTCGAGAAGCGTGACCAGGCCCTTTCGCGGCGTGGGGGCGGAGAGGAAGCCGCCGCTGCGGAGGACGTTGCCCGTCAGCGCCGTCCGGAACGCGGCCGCGCCCACCGTGTGGAGGCCGAGTCGCTTCAGCCGGACGAAGCTGTCCTGCTTCGCTCCCCCTTGCGCCGCCCGCCACCAGTCGATCGCGGACGCGGCGCTCGTGTAGACCTCGAACAGCGGCTGCCCGTCCGGAAGCGCCGCCGGCAGGCCGGCGGTGGAGAGCACCCGCTCCGCGAAGCCGCCGCCCGAGCCCGTCTGGTTCTGGAGAAAGCGGGCGAAGACGCCCGTCGCCGCCTCCACGCCGGTCATCTCCTTCCAGTCGATGGGCTTGCCCTTCTTCAACCGCTTGCGGACCCGCTCCTTGGACTGGGGGAAGGTCGTCGCCAACACCACGCGGCCGCCGAGGCGGCTGAGGAACACGTTGGTTCGGTCGATGACCACCTCCTCGGTCTGCTTCTGCTTCTTCTGGGCCTTCTCGACGGCCTTCCGCCGCTCCTCCTTGCTCAGCTCGCCGAAGTTCTCGGGGAGATCCAAGCCCGTGCCCTGCTTCGGCCCGGTCTGCGGCACGCTCAGGTGCATGACGTCGTGGCCCGCGATCTCCCGATCCACACGCTTGACCGGATGGGCGGTGTCCTCGGTCTCCGCGACGGCCCGCTTCACGGCGTCGAGGAGGCGGGTGGCGAGCTCTTCACCCGGCTCCATCCACGCGAGGCCCATCGCCACGGGCGGGCGGGAGTCCCGCTTCGCGAACGTCAGCGCCCCGCCGGCGGGCCCGGCGAGGAGCTTGGGCAGGTCGTCCGGGGCGATGCCGTACTTCTCGAGCTTGCCCGTCAGCCGGTCGAGGCCGCCAGGGGAGAGCTTTCGGACGAGGGCCTTCGCCCGGGCACGCCGCTCCTTGGACAGGAGGAGGCGGCCGAGCCGGGTCCGCTCCTTGAGGGCCTTGCCGAAGGCGCGGGCGTTCGGGAGACGCAGGGTGACGGTCGTCTTCTCCGGCAGTGCCCTCCACGCCGGGCGCTCCGGCGTCTCGGCGGAGGCGACAGCGGAAAACAGCAATGCTCCGGCGAGCGAGCCGAGCAGGGCGAGGCGCTTCCGTCGATGCATGATCAGATCCTTAATCCTGGTTCTTCTTGTTCGATCCCTTCGCTCCGCTCTTCTTCCGGAACGGCGGGTCGGCATACTTCACCCCGTTCTGGGGCTGGGACGGGCTGTAGAGATAGGCCTCCCGGTGGTTCAGGAAGTCGAGGACCTCGTCAAGGGGGATGCCGTAGCCGAGGCCCTCGAAGAAGGTCTGCCCCGCGCAGACGATGCCCACGACCTCGCCGCGGGCGTTGAACAGCGGCCCGCCGCTGTTTCCCGGGTTCACCGCCGTGTCCGTCTGGATGAAGCGGAGGTGGCCGTGGGTCCGCGTGGTGGAGCTGACGATGCCCTGGGTGACGGACCGTTCGAGGCCGAGCGGATTTCCGATGGTGAAGACGAGGTCCCCCACGCTCAGGTCGCTGTTTTTCGCGAAGACCACGGGACGCGGCTTCCAACCGCCGAGCTTCTCCACGTTGAGCTTGAGCAGCGCGATGTCCCGCAGCGGGTGAAGCGCGACGAGGCGGACGTCGCGGATCTCGTGCCGATCGTGGCCCTCCTCCGTCCGCTCGAAGACGGTCACGGAGATCCGCGTCTCCTTCTCCACCACGTGATAGTTGGTGAGGAGGTGGCCCTTCTTGTTGATCAGAAAGCCGCTGCCCATGCCCGCGGGCGTCCGGACCACCGTCACAGCGTTGCCGAAGCGCTTGACGAGCTGATCCACCGGGCGCGGCTTCAGCCGGCCCCGGCGGAAGAGGGCCTCGCCGTCGCCGCTCACCACGGAGCCCCCCTTGGAGCTCGTGACATCGAGGACCTTCTTCGCAGGGAGGCTAACCACGTCGTAGCCGAGGTCGACGACGACCCCGTCGTCGTTGTTCCGAAGCAGCGTGCCCGTCAGCTTGGCCCCGCCGGAGAGCGTGATGGTCACCCGCTTCTCCTCCGCGTCGGCGGGCTTGTCCTCCGCGGCGTGGGCCGCGGTGAACAAGACGAGGCACACGAGAAGACCCGTCCATCGCATCAGTCTTCCTCCCGGCCGATGTACAAGAGAAGGCGATCGTGGGAGAGCATGGCGAGGTCGCGGTGGGCGTCGCCGTCGAGGCTCAACCCGCGGATCGCCCGCGGCTCCGTCACCAGCTTGTCCTTGTTCGACCGCCGTAGGGATAGCCGCGGTCCTCGAAAACGGGCCAGGAGAGGGCCGGGGAGAGGCCGTCCTCGCCCCGCTCGAGGAGTGTCAACTGGTGGCGTCGGTCGTCGCAGAGGATCGGCTCCGTGCCGTCGGCGGGAAGGGCGTCCGTTGTAAACAGTCGGTGGATCTTGGGTTGCTTCACCCCGCTCGCCCGGCCGGTTTCGCTGTCGAGGACTTGCTGCAGGCTGAGCTTCCACGGCCGTCCCGACGCGAGGCGGACGAGCCCCTTGGACCGGAGGAGCAGCAGGCCCAGGATCGGATCCCTCGTCAGGCCGTTGCCCCCCGGCAGCTTGGCGCTCGACGCCACGCGGAAGACGCCCGCGTCGTCCGCTCGCAGGCGGTAGACGCGCCGGCCACCCCGCTGGAGCGCCCAGCCACGTCCCGAGCCCTCGGGGACGAAGCTGACGAGGTCCTGGCCCTCGGGCAGCATCACCTGGTCGGTCGGGTGCAGATCCTCGCCGAGCCATTGGAGCACGCCCTTGGTGAGCCGGGCGGGCCGCCGCTCGTCGCCGATGGCGTAGAGCTCGAAGACCGACAGGTCGTTGTTCAGGTGGGACGGCTGCCGGACCGTCGGCTCGCCGTCCTCGAGGACCACGAGCTTGGGCTGCTTGGCGTACTTCTCCATGAGGAGGAAGCGATGGCCGCCGAGCCAGGCCACCTCCTTCGCCTTTTTCCCTACCCCCTTGAAACGGGTGCGGGAGGGCTCCTTTTTCGACGGCTCCCAGACGTAGAGGTCGATGTGCTCGCCCACTTTCTGGGCCCACCAAGTGGTCTTCCCCACCGTGGCCAGCGCCAGGATGCGTCGGTTCTCCTTCCCCTTCGCCAGCCCCATGGGCTCGGGATACGTGAACCGCCCGTCCTTCCAGCGGCTGACGTGGAGGTCGCTGGCGTCCTCGGCGCGGAGGAGGAGGGTCCCCGGCTCGGCCGTGACCGCGGCGAGGTCCACCACGTCGCTGACGATGGGGAACGTCCGCGGCGGCCGCCAACCCTCCTCGCCGAGGCGGTAGACCAGCAGACGCGGCGTGTCCGCGCCGGACGTGACAAGGGCGCGGCCCTTCGGCAGCTTGATCCCGGCCCACGGGGCGTTCGACCCGGGCAACGGGAGGGCCTGGCGCTTTCCGAGGCGGCTGTTCTCCCCGCGGGCGAGGCGATAGCGGCGGAGGCCGCTGCTTTTCTTGTCGCCGAGGATGAGAAGCTCGTCGGGGTGGCCGTGGATGGCCTCCACGTCGCGAGCGGTCTGGTCGTAGAGGGGACGCGGGGGCAGGAGGCGGCCCTTCCGTGTCTCGTACCAGCGGATGATCTGCTTCCCCTTCGGAAACCACTCCATGAGGTCGCGGTCCCCGTCTCCGTCCGGATCGAGAAGCCACCAGTCCTTGCGTCCCTCGCCGGTTCGCGGCTTGAGCCACGACGGACGGGCGTCGGGGGACAGCGACAGCCGTTGGATGCCCTGCTTGAAGCTGATCAGGAGCGAGCGGGGCCCCTCCTCGGCGGGGCGGTAAAGCATGCGTCGGTTCTGGCTCGTGAAGGAGCCGCTGAGCAGCGCCCACGTGGTGCGTCGGGACCACGCCGCAGCCGAAGCCTTGCCATCGTCGGCCCGCTCGTAGAGCGCCACCTTGTCCGGTGCGGCGAGCAAGACGAGCAGCTCGGGCGTGTCGTCGCCACGGACGTCCCGGAGGAGGGCGTCGCGGGGAAGCTGCTCCAACGCGAGGGCGCTCCGCTCGAGCTCCGGTGCCATCGGTAGCTCGTTCGGGCGGCCCTCGCTCGCTCTTCGCTCCTCCCGCTTCTCCGGAGGCAGCCAGTCGAACTGCTCGACCCGTGCCTGACGCGGGTTCACGACGAACAGCTCCTCCCGCCCGTCTCCGTCGACGTCCGCGGCGCGGAGCCGGTCGGGCGAGCCCTTCTCGCGGACCACCCGAAGCCCTTCCCATCCGCGGAAGCCGAGCGCCGTGTCGGGGACCGCCACCGTTGCGAGGAGGACGAGGGCGGTTCCAAGGGCGACCACGAGAGCGTCACGGCCGCGACAGGAGCGGGGGAGAGAGGATCGAGGGGTCATATCGCGTTCCGGGACGAGGCTCCGAAGGGAATTTAGCGTAACACAGATGGCCCGCGTGGGAAACCCGCCGCTCCCCTCGTCCGTGGACGACCGTCCGGGCACCGCGTTGCGGAGCGAGGCGTGGCCGCTCCGCCGGGAAGGCCGAGACGCTTCCGGGCCGCTCTCGTCGTCCGATCGCGGCTCCGAGTCCGCCTCGCCCTCCTGGCCCGAGCTCTGCTGCTGGGCCTGACGGCGGCGCTCCGCGATCTTCCGCTGATACTGCTCGAAGGAGCGGCTCAGCGAGTCGACGATCCGCGGCACTTGCGGGGTGGCGAGGAGAACCCGCGAGGAGACGACGGAGCGCGGGTAGAAGGTCGCGATGAAATCGAGGCAGAACTCCGAGAAGGTGTGGCTGATCAGGCACGTGTTGGCGTAGCTCCCCGCGAGCACGCGGTCGGGCAGCTTGAGCTGGCTGTAGATCTCCTCGATGTTCGGCTGTTGCTGTTGCTGTTGCGGCTGCGGCTCTTGTTGCTGCGCTTGCCCCTCTCCTTGCTGTTGTGGCTGCGGTTGCTCTTGTTGTGGCTCTTGTTGCTGTTGCTTCTGGCCGGGCCGCGGCGGCTCCGGCGGCGGGCCGTACTTCTGCTCGTAGTTCTGGAGGTTCTGCCGAAGCGCCTGGATGAGGTTGGGCACGATGGTCGGGGGGAGGACCACGCGGGCGACCACCTGGTGGGGACGGGCGACGGAAAGGACGAAGTCCAGGACGATCTCGTGATTGCCCTGCATGACCAGCACGCCGCTCGCGAACACGCCCGAGGAGACCTCCTCGGGCACGCGGGCGGCGACCTGGTTGGCGCGCACCTGTTGCGTGAACTGACCCGAGCTCTCGTCGGCGGACTCCTCCCGCCGGCGTTCCGGCTGCTCGTTGGGCTCCTCGCGCTCGCTCATGCGGCCACGCTAGTGCCGCCCGCTCGGGGATGCAAACGACGACGCGACGGCGGAAGAGCCGGAGCGATCAGAGATACGGGTGGTCGCCCTTCCTCGCGTGCGTCAGGCCGACGAGAAGGCGGGACAGCGTCGCGGCGACGGTCTCGAAGTACTCCCGCCCCTTCTCCGCCGTGGCGGCGGAAGGGTCGCCGCTGCCCGTGTCGGGGTGAGTCTGGCTCCACGGGCGCGGCGTCCAGACCCCCTCGAGGTCCAGCCCCTCGATCTCGAAGGGGCGGCGCGTTCCGGCTCCCGCGCGCTCCAGCTCCACGAGGGTGGGGTCGAAATGGAGGAGCACGCTGGTCTCCAGCTCGCCCGCGTGGTCGCCGGGGTCCGCGAAGATCCGCGAGGTCTCCTCCGGCCGCATCTGGTAGAAGTTCGCGAGGACCACAAGCATGCCCGTCTCGGCGATGAGGTCGCGGATCAGCGGCTTGAAGTCGTTGCCCCCGTGGGCGTTGAGGACCACGAGGCGGTCGACGCCCTGTTTCCGCAGCGAGTGGGCGACATCCCAGAGAATTCCCCGCGCGGTAGCCGTGGAGAGGTGGACAGTCGCCACCTGGTCGAGCTGCTGGGCGTCGTTGCCGAACGGAATCGCCGGGAGGACCACCACGCGGCCGCCCGCCTCCCTCGCGAGCGCCGCGGACCGCTCGGCGAAGGCACGGGCCTCCATCACGTCCGTGCCGTGCGGCAGGTGATAGTTGTGGGCCTCCGTGGCGCCCCACGGGAGGATCGCCACGGTCGGCGGCTCCTCGAGGAGCTGACGGTAGTTCGCCTCCATCAGGACGTAGGGACGCGGGGGCATGCTGGTCCTTTCGGTCGCGACCGCGCTCGCCGTCGCGTTCCATTCCGAAATCAGCGGATGTTAACCGCGAGCCGCTTCACGGCCACGCCACGTCTTCTGATGCGCCGTATCGCGGACAGATGGACAGTGGAGCGGCCGACCGCGGCTTAATACACTCCGCGCTTCTGCCCCACGCGTCGCGAGGATCGCACCGTCCATGTCCCGACACAGCGTCATCACGGGGCTCGGCACGATCACCGGGCTCGGGATCGGCATCGACGCCCTCTGGGAGGCGGTCCTCGAGGGACGGTCCGCGATCCGCCCCATCCAGACCTTCGACCCCGCCGGCTTCGCCAGCCGCGTCGCGGCGGAGGTCGACGGCTTTCGCGTGAACAAGTTCGTCCCCAAGCACCACCGGAAAGCCGCGAAGGTGATGGCGCGGGACATCGCGTTGGCGGTGGGCGCGGCGGACCAGGCGGTCCGTGACGCCGGCGTGGTCACCCCGGGCGTCGACCCCGACGGCGAGCGAACCTACCCGCCGGAGCGGACGGGCACCCTCATCGGCTCCGGCCT
>CAZQQP010000032.1:21898-23800 GCA_964595475.1 uncultured Planctomycetaceae bacterium
TGCACCACCTCACCCCGCTCTGGCTCCTGAAGTACCTGCCGAACATGCTCGCCTGCCACATGACGATCATCCATCAGTCGCAGGGGCCGAGCAACACGATCACCTGCGCCGAGGCGAGCAGCGGGCTGAGCGTGGGGGAGGCGGACCGCGTGATCCAACGCAACAAGGCGGAGCTCTGCTTCTCCGGCGGCGCGGAAAGCAAGCTCAACCCCATGGCCTTCTTCCGACAGGAGCTCACGGGGCGGCTGGCGCCCGACGGCGAGGAGGCGCCGACCGAGAGACTCCGTCCCTTCGACCGGCAGGCGGCGGGCACCGTCATCGGCGAGGGCGCCAGCCTGGTGATGCTCGAGGAGGCCGACGCCGCGGCCCGCCGCGGTGCGACGGCCTACGCCCGACTGGCGGGCTTCGGCGCCTCCCATTGCACGCGTCCGCGGGCGTCGGGCCTCGCCCCCGACCCGGAGGGACGGGGCATCGCCTCCTCCGTGCGGGCGGCCCTCCGCGACGCCCGGCTGGCCCCTTCCGACGTGGACCTCGTGGTTCCCTTCGGCTCGGGCATCCCCGACTTCGACCAGGCGGAGGCCGCCGCCCTCGGCTCCGTCTTCGGCGAGCGTGCTCGTGAGGTGGCCCTGTGGCCCGCGAAGCCCTTCGTCGGCAATTGCGGCGCGGCGGCCGGCGGCATCGAGATCGCCCTCGCGTGCAAGATGCTCGAGAACCAGGTGGTCCCCCCTGTCGTGAATTGCGAGGCTCCCATCGACGGGGTGTCGCTGTCGGCGAAACCCGCCCGGTCCGCGGAGCTGAGCCACGTCCTCGTGGTCGTCACGAGCCTCGGCGGACAGAATGCGTCGTTGGTCCTGAGCCGGGCGTAGCAAGCGTGGCCCTCGCTGGGAAGCAGCCATGAGCGACCGCATCGTCATCACGGGCGTCGGATGGGTGACCCCCCTCGGCCACGAGGTGGAGAACGTCTGGGCGCGGCTGCTCGCGGGGGACAGCGGCATCGCGCCCATCGAGCACTTCGACGCGACCACTTTCCCCACCGGCTTCGCGGGCGAGGTGCGGAACTACGACTTTCGCCCCTTCGTCCGGAATCCCGACCTCCACGAGCACGCCCGGCTGAATACCACCTTCGTCCTCGGTGCCGCGGCGCAGGCGTGGAAGATGGCCGGCCTCGACGCGACCGGCACCGCGGACCCCGAGCGAACCGGCGCCTATCTCGGCAGCGGCGAAGGGTCGCTCGACTTCGACAACTATGTCGCGGCCAACCTCGAGGCGTGGGACAGCGAGAAAGGAGGCATCGACGCGCCGACGTGGGCGGAGGCGGCCCGCCGCCGCTTCGGCCTCTGGCGGGAGATCGAGCAGGAGCCCAACATGCCCCTGACTCACCTCGCCATGGAGCTCGACCTCCGCGGGCCGGCGTTCAACTCGCTGACCGCGTGCGCCGCGTCCACCCAGGCCACCGGCGAGGCGGCACAGATCCTCCGCCGCGGCGACGCGGACGTCATGGTCGCGGGCGGCGCCCACAGCATGATCCACCCCCTCGGTGTGACGGGCTTCAACCGCCTCACCGCCCTCTCCACCCGCAACGACTGCTACACCACGGCGTCGCGGCCGTTCAACCGCACCCGCGACGGCTTCGTCCTCGGGGAGGGCGCGGGCGTGGTGGTCCTCGAGACCCTCGAGCACGCCCGGGCACGCGGGGCGCCCATCCTCGCGGAGCTGCTCGGCTACGGCTCCTCCGCGGACGCCTTCCGAATCACGGATCTCCACCCCGAGGGCTACGGCCCCGCCGTCGCGATGCGGGACGCCCTCGACGACGCCCAGGTGAGCACGGACGCCATCGACTACTCTTCTACGTCGATGGTATTGACCGGGAGTCGGCCGAACAGCTGATCGAGGAGTACGGGA
>CAZQQP010000033.1:0-23500 GCA_964595475.1 uncultured Planctomycetaceae bacterium
GACCTCACGCCGATCCGTCGGGCACCGGATGGACTCCCGCGCCGATTCCCTGCGGATTCCAAAGAGGCGTGGTCGACACGGAACGGAGGTCGCGACACGGCGTCGGTTCACGGCGTTGCGTGCCACCCTACGCCGTGAACCCAGTCAGTGGCCCCGTCTGCGGCTCGGCGTTTTCCCGCGTTGGCGCGTGTCCGACGTGTGCGGCGGGTCACGTCGCTTTGCGATGCAGCTTCTCCTCCGGCCCCTCCCCCTCGAGCAGGCGCTCCGCGGCCCGGGTCCGTCCGGTTCGTCGGTAGACGGAAGCCAGGTTGGGCCGGGCGTGCGGATGATCCGGCTCCAGGCGAAGCAGCTCGGTGAGGATCGGCTCCGCGGCGGAGAGCTCGCCCTGCATGAGCAGCGCCACGGAGAGGCCGTGCAACTGCATCGGGTCGCGATGCCCCTGCCGATAGGACTCGAGCAGTGCGGCGTGGGCCCGCTCCCATTGCTCGCGAAGGACCGCGAGACACCCGTCCAACGCGGTTCGCACCGGCCCCTCCGGAAGCCCGCCCAACTCCCGCTCGGCCTCATCCGCCCGCCGCTCCACGATCAGCAAGCGGACGAGGGCCTCGCGCACCTCCGCGTCCTCGCCACGGGATAGCCACTGCCGCCAGAGGGCCTCCGTCCGTCCCGCGTCGCCGTGCCGCCGGAGAAGCCACCCGAGCCGAAGCATGGCCTCGCGGCGGAGCCCCTCGGAGTGGACCACCCCACGATCGACCCGGCCGCGGGCGATCGCCCGCTCGTAGGCGTCCGCGGCCTCCGACGGCGAGCCGACCGCTTCCGAGGCGCGACCAACCCGCAGGAGCAGCGGAAGCGCGTCGGGAAAGTCGCGAAGACCCTCCCGCGCCGCTTGGAGCCGCGCCGTCGCGTCGCCTGTCCGGGCGTACGCCCGATCGAGCTGGAGGTAGGCGTTGAGGCGCGTCGACGCCCTCGGAAGGCGGGGGATCGCGTCCCGGAGGGATCGAACCGCCTCCTCCGGCTCGCCGCGGTCGACCCTCGTCAGGCCCACGTTCATGAGGACGAAGCCGTCGTCGGGGTGGTCGGCGAGGTCGAGCCGGAGAAGCCGGAGGTTCCGCTCGTTGCGGCGGCGGTTCGCTTCGGCGGACCGGTCCACGTGGGCGTGGCGGATGGTGATCGCGGCTTCCTCCAGGCGGAGACCGGCCCGCCGGATGGACGGGGCGACCTGCTCGTGGACGCGATAGCAGAATCGAATCTCCTCCCGCCGGGGAAACAGCCGCGGCTGAGCACCCCGTTGCACGTGGACTCGCCCGTCCTTCCTGTACGGCTCCTCCACCTGCACGAGAAAGCCGCGGTCGCGATCGGGATGGGCCCGGACCACGCGGCGGACCTCCTCCCCGCTTCCCGGCGCGAGCACGTCGTCGGCGTCCATCCAAAGAACCCAGTCGCCGGAGGCGAGCTCGAGAGACCGGTTCCTCGCCGCGGAAAAGTCGTCGCACCAAGGGAAATGGGCCACCCGCGCCCCGAGCGTGCTCGCGACGTCGGGGGTCGCGTCCGACGAGCCGGTGTCCACCACGACCATCTCGTCGACGTAGGGACGAGCGCTTTCCAGGGCCGACCGGAGCGGCCCTTCCACGTCCCGGACGATCATGCACAAGGAGAGCGTCGCCATCGTCCGATCCGGTTCGGTTTCGGAGCCGTCGCGACCCGCCGGTGCTTCAGAGTATCCCGCCCGACCGATGACCGGGTCGACGGCTGATCAAGATGATCGGAGATCCCGCCCGATCAAGATGATCGGGCTATCGCCGTCCGTCGCGGCGGGCCTCCGCCTCGGCGAAGGCGCGGCTGTCCACCCGCTCGTTCTCTTCGTGGCCCGCGTGGGCGCGGGTCCACCCCGCCCGGACGTCGTGGACGCCGAGCAACTCATCCATCCGCTGCCAGAGGTCCGCGTTGTTCACGGGCTTGCCTCCGGCGCGCCGCCACCCCCGCCGCTTCCACCCGGGAAGCCACTCGCGGATGCCCTTCACCACGTACTCGCTGTCGGCGCAGAGCTCCACCCGGCTCGGCCGCTTCAGCGCCTCGAGGCCACGGAGCACGGCGATCAGCTCCATCCGGTTGTTCGTGGTCGAGGCGTCGCCGCCCGCTTCCTCCGTCTCTTGCCCCGTCTTGGCGTGGCGGAGGATGTACGCCCACCCGCCGGGCCCCGGATTGCCGAGACAGGCTCCGTCCGTGTAGAGCTCGACGTGGGGAAGCGTGGACCGCTCGTCGGGAGCATCGGCGCTCATCGGCGATTCCGTGGTGGCGTCACAGACACCGTCATTCTATCCACCGCCTCGGTTGACCCCGTGACGGCCCACCCTTAACAAGGCCGCGTCACCCGGCCGTCCTGGAGAACCATCGATGGGCGACGGCGACCTCCGCACCAGCATCGAGGCGAGCGCCGAGGCGACCCGGTCGCTGCTCGCCCAGACCACCACGCTGGAGGCCATCCGGGAGGCGACCGTCGCGGCCCTCCGCGGGGGCAACAAGGTCCTCACCGCCGGCCTCGGCGGCAGCGCGGCGGACGCGCTGCACATGGCGGAGGAGCTCGTCGGCCGCTTCGACGCGGACCGGGTCTCCCTCCCCGCCGTCTCTCTCGTCGCGGACTCGACGGCGCTGACGTGCATCAGCAACGACTACGGCTTCGACGAGGTGTTCGCCCGGCAGGTCCGTGGCCTCGGTACGGCCGGCGACGTCCTCTTTCTGTTCTCCACCAGCGGCCGGGCGGCGTGTCTGGAGCGCGCCGTCTCCGCCGCGGAGGAGCGCCGCGTCACCACCGTGGCGCTGCTCGGGAAAGGCGGCGGCCCGCTGAAGGGTCGCTGCGACCACGAGCTGATCGTGGAGCAAAGCAGCACGGCGCGGATTCAGGAGGCCCACACGGTGATCCTCCACCTCGTCCTGGAGGCCGTGGACCGGTGGGCCGTGGGCCGTGGGCGGTAGGCCGTGGGCGGTGGGCCGTGGGCGGTAGGCGGTGGGCCGTGGGCGGTGGGCCGTAGGCGGTGGAGCGAGCCCATCCGCCAGGACATAACTGTCGGACGCGCCGGACGGTCCTCGACGGCCAACCGGCTACCGTCCACCGCCTACCGTCCACCGCCTACCGTCCACCGCCTACGGGCCACAGTCCACCGCCCACGGTCCCCGGGCCCTGATTGCCGGTGATCTCCGCCTCCGGCTACAGTCGCTGTTTTCGCCACGCGATCCGCTGAATGGGAGCCCCTATGCCCGCGAACGTCCGAGCGATGTACGAGGAGGGCCGGCCCGCCGTGGAGATCGACGGTCAGCGGGGGCCCGCGGACGCCTCCCGCATGGCCGAGGCGCGTCAGGCGGCGCCCCACCTCCGGCCCGTGCCCCTCGGCCTCCGGCCGAGCTTCGGCTTCGGCGACCGGACGGGCCTCGCGACGCCCGGCCACGTCGACGCGATGCAGCGGGCCGGCCAGGGCATCTCCCCGATCTTCGCCCAGCAGTCCATCCGGGAGATGACCCGGACCGAGCGGTCGCCGCAACAGGTCATGGACGCCGCGTGCTTCGGCGCTCTCCTCGCGGGGTGGGACGGCGAGGCGGGCGCCGACGCGGACCACCAGAAGACGCCGGAGGATGTCGACCGCACCGCGGCGGCGGGGTTCACCTTCTTCACCATCGATCCGTCGGACGAGGTGGACGGCACGGCGGACCACGCGGACGAGCCATCGCTGAGGGAGGCGTTCGCGGCGGCCAAAGACGCCGCCCCCTGGTTCGAGACCTACCGCAACACGACGGTGGACCTCCCGACGGGCACACGGCTGGAGCTCTCCGCCGACGCGTGCATGCGGGCGGCGGTCAAGTACGGACGGGCCATCCAAAAGGCGATCCACCTCGCGGACCACATCCACCGTGTCCAGACGGCGGCGGGCCGCGACTACGAGATCGAGCTGAGCGTGGACGAGACGGATCAGCCGACCACGCTCGCGGAGCACTACATCATCGCGGACCAGTGCCGGCGGGCGGGCATGGCGCTGGTCAGCCTGGCGCCGCGGTACATCGGCGACTTCGAGAAGGGCGTGGACTTCAAGGGCGACGTGGACGCCCTCGAGCGGTCCATCCGCGACCACGCGGCCATCGCGGAGACGCTCGGCCCATACAAGCTCAGCCTCCACTCGGGGTCGGACAAGCTCTCCATGTATCCCGCGTTTGCCCGGGCTACGGGCGGTCGCTTCCACGTGAAGACCGCGGGGACGAGCTATCTGGAGGCCCTCCGCGTGGTCGCCCGCCACGACGAGGCGCTGTTCCGCCGGATCTGCGAGCACGCGAGGCGGTGCTACGAGCGGGACAAGGCGAGCTACCACGTCTCCGCGGAGCTCGCCGACGTGCCCCCGCCGGAGGACCTTTCCGACGCCGAGGCGCTGGAGCGGGCGTACCTCGAGCGGTGGGACGAAGTCCCCGAAGGAAAGGGCTTCACCCGTCCCGGTCGGCAGATCCTCCACTGCACCTTCGGCTCCGTCCTGACGGACGCGACCCTCGGCCCGGCGGTCCTCGCCGTGCTCCGCGACCACCCCGAGACCCACCGCGAGGTGCTCGCGGAGCACTTCGCCCGCCACCTCCAAGCGCTGCAGGCGGGCCTTCGCTGACCGGCGAAAGCGGGACGGCGTGTCCTAAGATGGTCCCAGTCGGTCGCGGGCGGGGACGCCGGCGCGGCGCCGTCGGGCGCTGGCAAACGGCTGCCAGACCCATCCGCCGTTCGCCACGGGCAGGCGAGCTACCCGTGGCACCCGATGAGCCGCCGCTCGCGACCGTGGGAATCTTCCGCTTGGCCGAAGCGGACGGCGGTCACACGCCCTTCGACGGTGTGGCCGTCCGGAGGCGCTCGGAGAGCGGCACCTGCATTCGCGGATCCCTATGAACATCCGGAACTTCTGCATCATCGCCCACATCGATCACGGCAAGAGCACGGTCGCGGACCGCATGCTCCAGCGGGCCGGTGCGATCAGCGAGCGCGAGTTCCGCGAGCAGCTCCTCGACGACATGGACCTCGAGCGCGAGCGGGGCATCACCATCAAGGCCTCCGCGGTGACCTTCCAGCACACGCACCGCGGCGAGCCGTACATGCTGAACCTGATCGACACGCCGGGCCACGTGGACTTCGGCTACGAGGTCTCCCGCGCGCTGAAGGCGTGCGAGGGGGCCCTCCTCGTGGTGGACGCGAGCCAGGGCGTGGAGGCCCAGACCGTGGCCAACGCCTACGCCGCGGTGGAGCAGGATCTCGACATCATCCCCGTCCTCAACAAGGTGGACCTCCCCGCGGCCCGCCCCGAGGAGGTGGCCATGGAGATCGAGACCGCCCTCGGCCTCCCCGCGGAGGAGTGCATCTTCTGCTCGGGGAAGACGGGCGCGGGCGTAGACGACCTGATGGCGGCGCTGTGCGACCGCCTCCCCGGCCCGTCGGGCGACGCCAACCGGCCCACGCAGGCGTTGATCTTCGACAGCGTCTACGACGACTACCGTGGCGCCCTCGTCTACACGCGTGTCTTCAACGGAAGCCTCCGCGTGGGCGACCGCCTCCGGACGATGAGCAACGACCAGGGCTACCCCCTCAACGGCCTCGCCAAGCTGACGCCGAAGGAGACCACGGTCCGGTCGCTCACCGCGGGCGAGGTGGGCTTTCTCTCCGCCGCCATGAAGACCCTCGGCGAGGCCAAGATCGGCGACACCATCACGGTGGAGTCCAACCGGGCGGAGACGCCTCTCGCGGGCTATCGCGAGCCACAGCCCGTGGTCTTCTGCGACTTCTTCCCGACGGGCCAGACCGACTACGACACGCTGCGGAAGGCGCTGGAGAAGCTCCACGTCAACGACGCGTCGTTCACGTACGAGCCCCAGGCCAACGAGGCCCTCGGCTTCGGGTTTCGCTTCGGCTTCCTGGGTCTGCTCCACATGAACATCATCCAGGAGCGGCTCGAGCGGGAGTGGGGCGTGGACCTGGTCCAGACCGCCCCCAACGTCACCTACCAGGTGGAGCGACGTGACGGGTCCGTGGAGGAGATCTACAACCCCGCGGACCTCCCCGACCGCAGCGAGATCGAGGCGATCCGCGAGCCCATCGTCCGGATGGAGATCATCACGCCGAGCGAGCACATCGGGGACCTCATGAAGCTGTGCGAAACCCGCCGCGGCACCTATAAGAAGCAGCAGGTGCTCTCGGACCAACGCCAGATCCTCGAGTACGACCTGCCCCTCGGCGAGATCATCTTCGACTTCTACGACAAGCTGAAGTCGCTGACCCACGGCTACGGGACGATGGACTACGAGATCCTCGGCTACTGGCCGGACGACCTCGCCAAGGTGGACATCCTCGTCAACGGAAGCCCCATCGAGGCGCTGAGCTTCATCGCCCACCGCTCCAAGGCGGAGGGGCGCGGCCGGTCGCTGCTCGTTCGGCTCAAGCAGCAGATCGAGCGGCACAACTTCGAGATCCCCCTCCAGGCCGCCATCGGCGGGAAGATCATCGCCCGCGAGACCATCAAGGCGATGCGGAAGAACGTCACCGCCAAGTGCTACGGCGGGGACATCAGCCGAAAGCGTAAGCTGCTCGAGCAGCAGAAGGAGGGGAAGAAGCGGATGAAGCGGGTCGGCTCGGTGGACATCCCCCAGGAGGCCTTCCTCGCAGTGCTCGAGCCGGGGGAGTGACGCGTAACGAGCCGCCACGGTAACGAGCCGCGCCCGAACGAGCCGCGACCGTGAGGGAGCGGCTTCCCGAGCGACCATCGATGCGCGAAGAACGAGGGCCAACGAACGAAGCGGACCCGCTACGGCTCGCACGCCCTCAGCCGGAAGACGTCGGTCATGGCTACACCGCTCCCTTACGGTCGCGGCTCGTTTCGATCGCTCTCCTGGCACTTTGCACCAGCTTCGAGCCTCCTCGGAACCGCGCTCCTGCTCGCGTCCATCCCTCCGCTGTCGGACTCGCAAACCACACGTGTCCAGACCGCCGACGACGACTCGACCACCGTCGACGAGGCGGCGTTCTACGCCCTGCTCGAGAATGCCAAAGCGTGGACGGGCGGCAAGGCGGGCGCGGTCGTCCCGGACTACGCGGCGCTGCGGGAGAACCCGGCGAAGTGGCGGGGCGAGCTCTGCCTGGTCCAAGGTGAGCTCGAGACCGTCCTCGAAGTCTCCGACCTCAGCCGCGACTCGTACGCCAGCGTGAAGGGGCTGGTCCTCCGCCCGGAGAGCGGGCGTCCGGTCATCGTCTACCTCCTCCGTCCGCCCGACCTCACGTATCGGAGCCGACAGCCCCCCCTGGTCGCCGAGCGGGGCGCGGCGGTGGAGGTCGTCGCCCGCTTCTACAAGCGTCTGAAGGACGAGAGCCGCGGCGGAAAGGAGCGGACCTACCTCACCTTCGTCGGGAAGGAGGTCACCACGCTACGGACGCCGGAGGGCTCCTCGCCCGCCGGCACGTGGGCCATTCCCGCCGCGGTCATCGTGCTTCTCGGCGTCTGGTTCGTGCTGCTGTCGCGGTCGCGGCGGCGGAAAACGGAGCAGGCCCTTTACCATCCGCGCCGGGAGTCGGAGGGAGAGGCGGCGGACCCTCAGATCGCCGCGGATCCCGCGGAGGCGCTTCGTCGCTTGTCCGAGCAGCCGGAGGAACCCCCCGATGACCACCGTCGCGATTGAGCTGCCCCATTCCCGCTACGACGTCTGGATCGAGGCGGGCGCCCTCGACCGCTTCGGCGAGGCGGTGCAGGCGATCGCCCCGCACGACCGCTGCGTCGTCGTGGGCGACGAGCGGGTGGTGGAGCTGCACGCGGACCGCGTGGTCGAGTCGCTGCAGGCGGCGGGCTACGACGTCGCCACCTCGCCCATGCCGACGGGCGAGCCCGCCAAGAACCTGGAGACGGTGCAGCGGCTGTACCGCGTCTTCCTCGACCACCGTCTCGAGCGGCGGTCCCCCGTCATCGCCCTCGGCGGCGGGGTGACCGGCGACACGGTGGGCTTCGCGGCCGCGACGTATCTCCGCGGCGTGCCGCTGATCCAGTGTCCGACCTCACTGCTCGCGATGGTGGACGCCAGCGTCGGCGGGAAGGTCGGGGTGAACCTCCCGGAGGGGAAGAACCTCCTCGGCGCCTTCTACCAGCCGGCGGGCGTCGGCATCGACCCGCTCGTCCTCGGCACGCTGCCGCGACGCGAGCTCCGCTGCGGCCTCGCGGAGTGCGTGAAGCACGGGATGATCCGGGACGCCGACCTCTTCGCGTGGACGGAGCAAACCCTCGACCGAATCGCGGCGCTGGACGCCGACGCGTTGGAGGAGCTGCTCTCGCGAAACGTGCGGATCAAGGCGGACGTGGTCGCCGCGGACGAGAAGGAGTCGGCGGGGATTCGCGCCCACCTCAACTTCGGCCACACCTTCGCCCACGCCATCGAGGCGACCACGGCGTACAACGAGTTCCACCACGGCGAGGCGGTCAGCCTCGGCATGGTGGCGGCGACCGCGCTGGCGGTGGACCGGGGCCTCTGCGAGGCTTCCGTCCTCGAGCGGCTCCGCGCTCTGCTCGACGCGGCGGGCCTCCCCACCCGCGCCAAGCTGCCCGAGACGGAGCGCCTCGTCGACGTGATGCACCGGGACAAGAAGGTGCAAGACGACCGGATTCGCCTCATCCTCCCCGAAGCCGTCGGAAAGGTGGCGGGGGTGGAGGAGACCCGCCTCGACCGTCTCGAGCGGGCGTGGGACGCCGTCCGCCACGGCGGGCGGGAGACGCCGCGGGGCTAACGTCTTCGTTTTGACCCTCTCGCCGCCGCCGCTCACAATCCGCGTCTTCACGGAACGCACGCTGGGAGATCGCCCATGTCGCTGAACATCCGCCCCGCCTCGGAGTGCGAGCTGGACCAGCTCAGCCTCGGCGAGACCATGGTTCGCCTCAGCCCGCCGGGCCACGGCCGGATCGAGTTCGCCGACACCATGGAGGTCTGGGTCGGTGGCGGCGAGTACAACGTCGCGTACGCGCTGTCCCGGCTCGGCCTCCGCACCGGCTGGGTGGGCGGTCTCGTCGACAATCCGGTCGGCCGCATCATCCTGAACCACGCGGGGGCGGCCGGCGTGGACACCTCCCACGTGGTCAACTGGCCCTACGACGGCGTGGGGAAGGAAGCGCGGGTGGGCCTCAACTTCGGCGAGGTGGGCACGGGCATTCGGGGGAGCGTCACCCTCTACGACCGCGGCCATTCCGCCACGTCGCGGATGAGCCGCGGCGACGTGGACTGGGAGCGGATCTTCCGCGGCCGTGGCGTGCGGTGGTTCCACACGGGCGGCGTCTTCAGCGCCCTCAGCGAGACGACCCGCGGAGCCGTGGCCGAGGCCATCCAGGCCGCCCACGAAGCGGGCACGGTGGTCAGCTACGACCTCAACTTCCGGTCCAAGCTCTGGCGGAGCGAGGAGGCGATCGAGACCACGCGTCCGCTCGTCCCCTACATCGACTGTCTGATCGGGAACGAGGAGGACTTCCAGAAGGTCCTCGGCTACGAGGTGCCGGGGACGGACGAGAGCCTCCGCGAGCTTCCCGTCGAGCAGTACAAGAAGATGGTCCGGCAGGTCGCCCGCGACTATCCCAACCTCAGCGTGGTCGGGACCACGCTGAGGGAGGTCCAAAGCGCCAACTTCAACAACTGGTCCGCCCTCCTCTACTGGGCGGAGACGGACACCTTCTACCACGGGCCGAGCTTCCAGAGCCTGGAGATCGAGGATCGCGTGGGCGGCGGCGACGCGTTCGCCAGCGGCTTCATGTACGGCTTTCTCACGGCGTCCACACCCGACCCGCAAGCCGCGGTGAACCTCGGCACGGCCCACGGGGCGCTGGTCCAGACGACGCGGGGAGACACCTCGCAGGTCACACCGGCGGAGCTCGAGCACGTCGCCTCCGGCGGCGGGGCCCGGATCAAGCGATAGCTTTCGAAAAAACCGTCAACGCGGCTCGCGAGCCTTCTCCATTCCCACAAGCCAGACATAGGCGTGACGCACCCCTCGTTTGGTTCACGGCCTCGCGCGGCACGCAACGCGGGGAACCAAGTCAGTGTCCTCCTCTCCGAGCTCATCGTGTGTTCCTGGCAGTCGCGCGTCTCTGCTCGTGCCACTCAATGCCGTGAACCAGCCCGGTGTCGCCGCCGTCGTCTTTGCTTGGGTGGCACGTCTGCTTGGGTGGCACGGGCAAGCCCGTCCGCGGGCTTGCCCGTGCATTCGCCCTCCAAGGCCGTTCTGTCGTGCCGTCCCGCTCCGGTCCTCGACCCCTGTCGCCACTTTACCCTCGTCCACCGCCACGTCCGATGCCGCCGCACGGCGAAGGCCGCGGACGGCCTTGGCCGTGCCAACCGAGTGAGATCCGGCCCCTGCCTCCGCTCCTTGGCACGAGCCACGGCCATCCATTAGACTCCCTATCCAGTCATCATGTCTATGCCGGGAGCTCCGCTCGCATGTCGGCCCACACCACGCACGACATCCGCAACATCGGTCTCGTCGGCCACGTCGGGTCGGGGAAGACGACCCTCGCGGAGCGGCTCTTCTACGAGGCCGGCGTTAGCCACGCGACGGGCGACGTGGAGCAGGGAAACACGGTTTGCGACTTCGAGCCCGAGGAGAAGGAGCGGGGCTTCTCCCTGACCAGCGCCATCGCAAGCGCGGACGTTGACGGCAAGCGCGTCAACCTCGTAGACACGCCGGGCTCGCCCGATTTCATCGGTCACGCCCTCTCCGTCCTCCCGGCGGTGGAGACCGTGGCGACGGTCGTCAACGCCCAGACGGGCATCGAGACGGTGACCCGTCGCGTGCTCCGATGGGCGGCGGACCGCGGCCTCTGCCGGGCCCTCGTCGTCAACAAGGTCGACGCGGAGAACGTGGACCTGCCCCAGCTCGTCCGGGATATCCAGCAGACCTTCGGGAAGGAGTGTCTCCCGATCAACCTGCCCAGCAACGGGCACACCTCTGTGGTCGACGTCTTCAACCAGCGGGAGGGCGTCGCCGACTTCTCCTCGGTGGCGGAGGCCCACACGGCCATCGTCGACCAGGTGGTGGAGGTCGACGACGCATTGATGGAGAAGTACCTCGAGCAGGGCGAGGTCAGCCCGGAGCAGCTCCACGAGCCCTTCGAGAAGGCGCTGCGGGAGGGCCACCTCATCCCCATCTGCTTCGTCTCCGCTCGCACCGGCGTGGGTGTGGCCGAGCTGCTCAAGCTCTTCACGGACCTGATGCCGAGCCCGCTCGAGGGGAATCCGCACCCCTTCTTCCGCGGCGAGGGCGACGCGGCGGAGACCTTCCACGCGACGCCGGACCCGGAGGAGCACGCCATCGGCCACGTCTTCAAGGTGACGGCCGACCCCTTCGTCGGTCGGCTCGGCATCTTCCGCGTGCACCAGGGCACCGTGACGAGGGACAGCCAGCTATACATCGGCGACGCCCGAAAGCCCTTCCGCGTGGGTCACCTCCTCTCCATCCAGGGCAAGGACCACCCGGAGATCGAGCGGGCGATCCCCGGCGACATCGCGGCCGTGGGAAAGGTGGAGGAGATCCAACGGGACGCGGTGGTCCACGACTCGCCCGACGAGGCCCACATCCACCTTCGCCCGCTACCGCTGCCCACGCCCATCGCGGGCCCCGCCCTCGAGGCGAGGAGCCGCGGCGAGGAACAGAAGGTGGCCCGGGCCCTCACCGCCATGGAAGCGGAGGACCCCTGCTTCCGCGTGGAGCGGACGGAGGCGACGAACGAGACGGTGATCCGCGGTCTCGGCGAACTTCACCTCCAGGTCATCCTCGAGAAGATCCGCAACCGCTATCAGGTGGAGATGGACACCCGCGAGCCGCGGATCGCGTACCACGAGACGATCACACGCAGCGCGGAGGGCCACCACCGCCACAAGAAACAGACGGGCGGCGCCGGGCAGTTCGGCGAGGTCTACCTCCGTGCGGAGCCGCTCGACCGGGGCGCCGGGTTCGAGTTCCACAACGCCATCGTCGGCGGGGCGATCCCCACCCAGTTCATCCCCGCGGTCCAGAAGGGCGTGGAGCAGATCTACGCGGAGGGAGCGGTCGCGGGCTATCCCATGCAGGACATCCGGGTGACCGTCTACGACGGAAAATATCACCCCGTGGACTCGAAGGAGGTGGCCTTCGTCGCGGCCGCCCGCCACGCCTTCTACGACGCCATCCACGCGGCCCACCCCGTCCTCCTCGAGCCGATCGTCGCCATGGAGATCGTGGCGCCGGAGTCCGCGATGGGCGACATCGCCGCGGACCTCTCCAGCCGCCGGGGGCGTATCCAGGGCACGGACACGCTCCCCGGCGACATGCTCTCCATCCGGGCGGCCGCCCCGCTCGCGGAGCTCAGCCACTACGAGGGGCAGCTCAAGAGCATCACCGCGGGACAGGGCACGTTCACAATGGAGCTGAGCCACTACGAGGCGGTGCCGCCGCACATCCAGCAGCAACTCGTCGAGCGGGCCCGGCCGAAGGACGCGGCGGGCTGAGGGGCGTGGGCCATGAAAAAACCCCCGTTACGTGCTCCGAAGACGTAACGGGGGGCGCCACGGCTAGAAGCCTTGGGTTGTGGGGCTTCGGCATAGTAGCTACCGGCGGCCGAACGGGTCAACGCGAGCGGGGGGAGGGGCACGCTTTGCCGTAAAATTCTAACAAACAGAAACTTACAGTTTCGGAGAGCCTCTCGCCCCGCCGCTCACGGCGAGCGCGGGCCTGGCGTGAGCATCCATAAATAGTTTCAGACAAAATATTTACGGAAAAGGGCGCAACGGCCGGACCGCGCCGCGGGGCGGGGATGGGGCGACGACCGCCGTGGGGGTCGGTTCTTGAGGCCGGAACTCGGCCTCGTATCATCGGGCTTCATCCGGGCAACGGCCCACTCAGACGAGGTCTCACGATGTCCAGCGAGGGTGCGATCCAGGGCAACGCCGTCATCGGGCAGTCCGGCGGGCCGACCGTGGTGATCAACCAGTCGCTCGCCGGCGTGGCGGAGCGTCTCAAGGCCGCCCCCGAGGTCGGCCGCATCCTCGGGGCGCGTCACGGCGTGCAAGGGATCATCAACGAGCAGTTCGTGGAGCTCCAGGACCTCACCGACGACAGGCTCGAGCGGGTGGCGCAGACGCCCGGGGCGAGCCTCGGCGCCAGCCGGGACAAGCCCGACGAGGAGTACTGCCAGAAGATCTTCCGGGCGCTCGAGAAGGAGGGCGTGCGGTACTTCTTTTACATCGGGGGCAACGACAGCTCCGACACCTGTCAGATCGTCAACGACCTCGCCCGGCGGTCCGGTTACGACCTCCGCTGCTTCCACGTGCCCAAGACCATCGACAACGATCTGATGGAGAACGACCACACGCCGGGCTTCGCGTCCGCGGCACGCTTCGTCGCCTGTGCCTTCGTCGGGGACAACCTCGACAACGCCGCCCTGCCGGGCATCAAGATCAACGTGGTGATGGGCCGCCACGCGGGCTTCCTCACCGGCGCGAGCGTGCTGGCCCGGCAGCACGACGAGGACGGGCCGCACCTCATCTACCCGCCCGAGGTGGCGTTCGAGCCGTCCACCTTCCTCGAGGACGTGGAGCGGGTCTACCGCAAGCACGGCCGCTGTCTCATCGCCGTCTCCGAGGGCGTCCACGACCCCGACGGCACGCCCGTCGCCAAGCGGCTCGCCCAGGGCCTCGAGCAGGACGCCCACGGAAACATCCAGCTGTCGGGCACGGGTGCCCTCGGCGACTACCTCGCCGCGGCGATCAAGGACCACATCCCCGAAAAGGTCCGCGTCCGCGCCGATACGTTCGGCTACCTCCAGCGGAGCTTCGCGGACTGTGTCAGCGAGGTGGACCGGCGGGAGGCCCGCGAGGTCGGCCAGAAGGCGGCGGACCTCGCCCTCTCCGGCAATCGCGACGGCTCCGTCGCCATCAAGCGGCTCGGCGACGACCCGTATCGCGCCGCCTACGAGCGGGTGGAGCTCGCGGACGTCGCGGCGAAGACACGTACCCTTCCCGCCGAGCACATCGCCGGCCACAACGACATCGCGTCCTCGTACGTCGACTACCTCGAGCCGATCGTGGGGGAGCTTCCGCCCATCGAGCTCCTCGACGGCGGCTGAAGCGGAAGCACGCCGTGTTCGACGCCGTCCGACCCGCACCCGCGGACCCGATCCTCGGCCTGAGCGAGGCCTTCCGGAGCGACCCGCGTCCGGAGAAGGTGAACCTCACGGTCGGGGTGTATCAGGACGAGGAAGGGCGCACCCCCATCCTCGCCACCGTCAAGGAGGCGGAGCGGCGGCTCCTCGACGCGGAGACGACTAAGGCATACGAGCCGATCGACGGGAGTCCGTCCTTCGGCGGCCGGGTTCGAGAGCTTCTCTTCGGCGAGGACGCCGCGATGCACGGGCGGGCGGTGACCGCCCAATGTCCCGGCGGCACCGCGGCGCTGCGGATCGCGGGCGAGGTTCTCAGGCGGAACCACGGAACGCCCACGGTCTGGCTGACGCAGCCCACGTGGGCGAACCACGTGCCCGTCTTCTCCGCGGCGGGGCTGGAGACCGCGACGTATCCGTACGCGGACATCCCGAGCGGACGCCTCGCGTTCGACGCCATGCTGAAGACGCTCCGCCAGGTCTCCCCGGGCGACGTGGTGGTCCTCCACGGCTGCTGCCACAATCCGACCGGCATCGACCCCACGCCCGACCAGTGGTTCCGCATCGGACAGACGCTCGCGGAGCGGGGTGCCCTCCCGCTCGTGGACTTCGCCTACCAGGGCTTCGCTCGAGGTGTGCGGGAGGACGCGACGTCGATCCATCGCCTCGCCGCCGCCTGCGACGAGATGATGGTCTGCAGCAGCTTCTCCAAGAACCTCGGCCTGTACAACGAGCGGGTGGGGGCGCTCACCGTGGTCGCGAGCCGCGGCGACGCGGCGGCGGCCGTCCTCAGTCACCTCAAGAAGATCATCCGCGCCAACTACTCCAACCCGCCGGCCCACGGGGCTCGGATCGCGTGCGCCATTCTCGAGGACGCGGACCTCCGCGAACGGTGGGAGGCCGAGGTGGCGGAGATGCGGAACCGTCTCAAGCGGCTCCGGGCGAGCTTCGCGGAGAAGCTGGAGGCCGCGGGGGCGGGCGACCACCGGTTCATCACGGAGCAGAACGGCCTCTTCTCCTTCTCCGGGCTCACCCAGGAGCAGGTCCACAAGCTCCGGGAGGAGTCCATCTACATCGTGGACTCCGGCCGCATCAACGTCGCGGGCCTCAACGACCACAATATCGACCGGGTGGCGGAGGCGATCGCCCGCGTGGTGACCGGTGGGTGAGCCGTTCGTCCCTCGACGGCGGTGGCTGCTCCGTCTACACTCGGCTCTTTCGCGCGACCCGAACAAGATCGGACCGACGGATGATTCACGAAACCCTCCAGGCGGACCTCGAGCAGTTAAAGGCACGGATCCTCACGATCCGTGATTCTCTTTGAGATCGGGCGAAAGTCCGAGCGAGTCTCCGAGCTCCAACAGCAGATGAACCAGGCCGACTTCTGGTCCGACCAGGAGCGGTCGCAGCGTGTTCTGTCGGAGTTCAAGCAGCTCAAGGCGGAGGTCGAGCCCGCGGACGCCCTCCTCCAGGACGTGGAGGAGCTGCAGGTGCTCCACGGCCTCGCCGAGGAGGAGCAGGACCAGTCCACGCGGGAGGAGGTCGACCAGAAGCTCGCCGAGCTCCGCAAGCGGCTGGACCAGTTGGAGCTGCAACAGCTCCTCAGCGGCAAGCACGACCCCCGTGACTGCTTCCTCACCATCTACTCCGGCGAGGGCGGCACCGAGGCCAACGACTGGGCGGAGATGCTCCTGCGGATGTACATCCGCTTCGCCGAGAGCCAGGGGTGGACCGTCCAGGAGGTGGACAAGCACCTCGGCGAGGAGACGGGCATCACGGATGCCACGCTCCACATCAGCGGCCCCTACGCCTACGGCTATCTCTCCTGCGAGCGGGGCACGCACCGGCTCGCACGCGTGTCCCCCTTCAACGCCCAGGGCAAGCGGCAGACCAGCTTCGCCTCCGTGGAGGTGGTTCCCGAGCTCGAAGAGACGACCGTCACGGTGGCGGAAAAGGACGTCGACGTCCAGTTCTTCGCCCGGTCCAGCGGACCCGGCGGCCAGAACGTCAACAAGGTCGCGACGGCCTGTCGCATGGTCCATCAGCCGACCGGCATCATGGTGGTCTGCTCCAACGAGCGCTCGCAGCAGCAGAACCGGCGACAGGCGATGGCCATCCTCCAGGGCAAGCTCGAGCAGCGGGCCGAGGAGGAGCGGGAGCAGCAGCGGATGGCGGAGCTCGGCGGCAAGCTGGAGATGGGGTGGGGAACCCAGATCCGGAGCTACGTCCTCTACGACAACCGCGTGAAGGACACGAGGACCGCCCAAGAGGCGACCAACCCCGAGCGCGTCCTCGACGGAGACCTCCTCGACTTCATCGACGCGGAGCTGCGGCGGCGGCAGAAGGCCCGGGCGCAGGCGAGCTGAGCGGGGACCCCGGGCCCCTCGGGAAGCGCTCGGAGCCACGGCCCCGCGATGGACCGTCGTCTCGCGGACGTCCCTTCTTCTCTGGGGTCGACACTTCCATGGCCAAGACGAGGCTGTCCTATTCCGCCGCGGGGGTCGACATCGACGCGGGGGAGGAGGCCGCGACGCGGATCGCGAAGGACATCCGCCGCACCCACTCCGCTCGGGTCATGGAGCGTCCCGGCGCCTTCGCGGGGCTGTTCCGCCTGGACCACGACGCCCGGCGCTTCTCGCAAAACTATCGGAGGCCCGTGCTCGTGAGCTGCACGGACGGGGTGGGGACGAAGGTGAAGCTCGCCGCGGAGCTCGGGGTGACTCGCCCGCTCGGCCAGGATCTGGTCGCGATGAACGTCAACGACCTGATCGTCCAGGGCGCCGAGCCGCTGTTCTTCCTCGACTACCTCGGTGTCCACCGGCTCGACCCGGAGCACGCCGCGGAGCTCGTCCGCGGCATCGCGGACGCCTGTCAGGCGGCCGGCTGCTCGCTGCTCGGCGGGGAGACGGCGGAGATGCCCGACCTCTACGCCCACGGCGACTTCGAGATGGTGGGCTTCGCGGTGGGCGTCTGTGAGCTCGGCCGCCTCGTCGACGGGGCCCGCATCCGCCCCGGCGACGTGGTCCTCGGCCTCGCGTCCAACGGCGTCCACGCCAACGGCTTCACGCTCGTCCGCTCTCTGTTGGACCGAGTGGGGCTCCACCCCGACCGCGTCTACGAGGACGCCGACCCCGATCGTCCGCTCGGCGAGGCGCTTCTGACGCCCACGCGGCTCTACGCTCGGCCCGTGACCGAGCTGCTCCGGTCGTACCGGGTGAAGCGGGTCGTCACGGGCATGGCCCACATCACGGGCGGCGGCCTCGCCGCGAACCTCCAACGCGTCCTACCCGCGAGCGTGGATGCGAGGATCGACCCGACCGCGTGGGAGGTGCCGCCTATCTTCCGCTTCCTCCAGCACCACGGGAACATCGAGGAAGCGGAGATGGAGCGTGTGTTCAACCTCGGCATCGGCTACTGCCTGGTGGTCCGCCCCGCCTTCGCCGACTCCGTGGCCCGACAGCTCGAGCGGAAGGGAGAGACCGTCCACCGCATCGGCGAGATCGTCTCCGGGAGCGGGCGGGCGACGCTCGTCCGCTGAGACGCCGCTACGCCAGCGTGTGGCCGCCGTTGACCGCGAGCTTCTGTCCCGTGATGAAGTTGGCCGCGTCGGACGCGAGGTAAGCGACGGCCTCCCCGACGTCCTCGGGAATCCCCTGTCGCCCCAGCGGAACGCCTTCCGCGTAGCGTCGCTTGGCCTCCTCGGGCACGTCGGCGTGGCGCTCCGTGGGAATCCACCCGGGCGCCACGAGATTCACGGTGATGCCCCACGGCGCCAGCTCCTTGGCCCAGGAGCGGGTCAGGCCGAGCTGGGCGCCCTTGGCCGAGACGTAGTGGCCGAACTCCACCACGCCGTCCTCGAAGGCCTCGCTGCCGACGTGGACGATGCGGCCGAACCGTCGGCTCTTCATCTCCTCGACCACCGCCCGGGTCAGGAGCAAGGGGGACTTCACGAAGAAGCTGAGCTGGCGAAGGTGCTCGTCCCACGTCTGCTGCTCGAGCGGGAGGAAGGGCTGCGGCCCCGTCGCGTTGGGAACGAGGATGTCGACGGGACCGAAGGCCTCGCGAGCGCCGGCGACGAGCTTGTCAATCTCCTGCTCCTCCGTCACGTCCGCGGGGAAGACACGCCCTTCGCCGCCCGCCGACCGGATCGTCTCGCAGACCCGCTCCGCCTTCTCGGGATGGCGGAAGCAGTTCACCGCGACCCGCGCTCCCCGGCGGCCGAGCGACGTCGCGATGGCGGCGCCGAGGCCGCGGGAGCCGCCCGTGACAATCGCCGTCCGTCCCGTCAGCGCGTCGGTCATGGGTGAACTCCCTTCCGCGTGTCCACGGGGCGTCGACCATACCGCATGCGGTCCGTCACATGAAGACGTGGGCTCCGGCGGCGCCGGAGGGTCTTGAAGCGAGCGTGCCCGATGGCGACACTGAGCATGCCAAACAGGAGAGTCCCAATGACACGGCACGCACTCGCGTTCGTCACGGCCATCGGATGCATCACGGCGGCGGCCCCCGCCGGCGAGGGCCCCGCGTCTGACCTGACCCTCTCGTGGAAGGACGAGTTTCTCACCATCCACGGCGACTTCCCCGGCGAACGCATCCGCGTGCTCTACCTGGAGGCGTACTGCCGGGCCAACTCCCACACCACGGACTGGGTGGAGCACACCGTGATCGACCACGAGTCGAAGAAGCTCTCGGCGAGCGAGAAGCGGATCCGGCTCGAGAACACGCTCGCCGACGGTGTGGTGGCCCGCCACACCATCACCGCCAAGCGAAACGCGGTGGACTTCCGCGTGACGCTCACCAACCCCACGGACGAGGTCTCCGAGGCCCACTGGGCCCAGCCGTGCATCCGCGTGGGCCGGTTCACAGGCACGGGGCCGGAGACGACCGACGACAAGTACGCGTATCTGTCCAAGAGCTTCGTCTTCCTCGACGGCGAGCTGCGGCGGATGCCCACGGAGCCGTGGGCGACGGAGGCGCGCTACACCCCGGGTCAGGTCTGGGCGGCGCCGGGCGTCCCCGCGTCGGACGTGAACCCGCGGCCGCTCAACCCGAAGACGCCGAGCAAAGGCCTCATCGGCTGCTTCGGCAAAAACGGCGAGTGGATCCTCGCGACCGCCTGGGAGCCGTATCAGGAGCTGTTCCAGGGTGTCATCCGCTGTCTCCACTCCGACTTCCGCATCGGCGGTTTGAAGCCGGGGGAGACGAAGAAGGCCCGAGGCAAGATCTACATCGTCCCGAACGACGTGCCGGCGCTGCTCGAGCGATACCGCGAGGACTTTCCCGAACAAGTCGAGCGACACAAGAAGGCGACCGAGCAGCCATAGCGTGGGAGGGGACCCCACGCCGTGAGCTCACTCCCTTCGCCTTCGTCTACCTGGAGCCGTCGCCGTCGCGTGCCTCCTCGAGGATGGCGTCGGCTCCCTGCATCCGGAGCCGCCGCACCACGCGTTGGCACAGCTTCTGCGTGGACCGAGCGCTTCCGGCGTCGTCGTCCGCCGCGATCCGTCCGCCGTCCGTCGCGACCACGCGGGCGCGGAGCCGCAGGGCGCCCGTCTCGGTGGTCTGGGCGAGGACCGCGATCGGCGAGTGGCAGTCCGCGCCGAGGGCCTCGACGATGGAGCGCTCCGCGTGGACGGCACCGCTGGCGGCCCCGTCGTTGAGGGGAAGACAACGGCGAAGGGTGACGTGGTCGTCCGCCCGACACTGGATGGCGAGAGCCCCCTGCCCCGGCGCCGGAATCAGCTGGTCCGGAGGCACCGGCACACCCCGGTCGCCGACGCCGCAGCGGTTGAGGCCGGCCGCCGCGAGCAAGGCCGCGTCCGCCTCGCCCTCCACGAGGATCTTCCGCAGCCGCGTCTCGACGTTGCCCCGCAGCGGGACGATCTCCAGGTCCGGCCGGACTCGGAGAAGCTGGGCGGTCCGTCGGGGACTGCTCGTCCCCACGCGAGCGCCCTCGGGGAGGTCGTCGAGGGCGCTGACCCCCTGGCCCACCAGCACGTCGCGGGAATCGGCGCGCTTGGGGATCGCGGCGGTGATCAGCCCCGGCGTGCCGGCGGTGGGGAGGTCCTTGAGGCTGTGGACGGCGATGTCGCTGGATCCCGCGAGGACCGCCGCTTCCACGCCGCGCGTGAACAGGCCCTTCGCCCCCTCGCCGTGCGTGATCGGCCCCTGGTGGCGATCCCCCTCGGTCTGAACGCCTCGGGTCCGCACCTCCACCGACGGGTGGAGCCGCTGCAGTGCGGTGGCCACGGCCGCCGCCTGGGCCGTCGCGAGCTGGCTTCGACGGGTCGCGATGACGATGGGACGTGTGCTCGGCCGCAAGGCACTCTCCCGGACCGCCCCGCAAAAGCCACGATTGTAGCCAAAGGCTGCGCGGCGCAAAGAGCGGCGATCCCTTCGATCAGATGGCGTCAGCCCATCGCCTTCCGGACCGCACGCTGCCATCCGTGGTAATGGCGATCGCGGCTTCCCGGCGACATGGACGGCTCGAAGCGACGGTCGACCCCGAGGAGGCGGCGGAAGCCCTCGTCGTCCCACAAGCCCGTCGCGATGCCGCTGAGGCCCGCGACGCCGAGGGAGGTGGTCTCGGCGCGGCTCACCCGGTCGACGGGGAGGCCGAGGATGTCCGCCTGGAACTGCATCAGAAAGTCGTTCCGGCTGGCACCGCCGTCGGCGCGGAGCAGGCCGATGCGGTCCGTCGTCGAGGCGCGGATCGCATCGACCACGTCGCGGGTCTGGTAGGCGAGCGCTTCGACGGCGGCCCGGACCAGGGTGGCGCGGGACGCCCTCGAGGTGAGGCCCGTGATCTCCGCCCGGACCTCCGGTATCCAGTAGGGAGCGCCCAAGCCCTGGAAGCCGGGGACGAGGTAGACCCCGTCGTTCGACTCCACGGAGGCGGCGAGCGGTCCGCTCTCCGCGGCGTCCTCGAGGAGGCCCAGCTTGTCGCGGAGCCACTGGAGGACCGCCCCACCCATGAAGACGCTGCCCTCCAGGGCGTAGCTCGTCTCGCCGCGCCGCTTCCACGCGACCGTGGTGAGGAGGTTGGTGGCGTTGGTGAGGTTGCGGCCCGTGCTCCCGAGGACGAACAGCCCCGTGCCGTAGGTGTTCTTGAGCACGCCCTTCTCCCCGCCGCCCTGGCCGAACAGCGACGCTTGCTGGTCGCCGAGGACGCCCACGAGCGGGATGGGGCGGTCCGTCAGCGAGGGCTCCGTCCACCCGAAGGTGGCGTCGGACGGCTCGATGGCAGGGAGGATCTCCTTCGGGATGTCGAAGAGGTCGAGGAGGTGCGGGTCGAACGTCAGGGTGTGGAGCTTCATGAGAAGGGTGCGGGACGCGTTGGACGGCTCCGTGGCGTGGGTCGCCCCGCCCGTCAGTTGCCACAACAGCCAGGTGTCCGGCGTGCCGAAGGCGATCTCACCGGCCTCCGCCCTTCTTCGCAGGTCCGCATCCCGGTCGAGGAGCCAGCGTATCTTGGTCGCGGAGAAGTAGGGATCGAGGAAGAGACCGGTGCGCTCGAAGACCTCGGGGCCGCGAGCCTCGAGCGAGCGGCAGAGCGGCTCCGTCCGGCGGTCCTGCCAGACGATGGCCCGGTGGACGGGTCGCCCCGTCGACCGCTCCCAGAGAATGGTCGTCTCCCGTTGGTTCGTGATGCCCACACTCCGGACGCGGGCGGGACCCACCGCCCCGACGACGCGGCGGAGGAGCCGACGGGTCTTCTCCGCGATCTCCTCGGGGTCCTGCTCCACCCACCCGGGGGCGGGGAAGTGCTGGGTGATCTCCTCGTAGGTGCTGTCGAGCAGCCGCCCCACGCCGTCGAACGCGACCACGCGGGAGCCCGTCGTCCCGAGATCCACTGCGACGATTACGTCCTCTTCCACGAGGCCATCCCGACCAGTATCGAATATCAACCGCGGAGCGTACGGCGGCCCCGCCACGCCTTTCCATCGGAGCTCTCGACGAGGAGACGTCGGCGGCGGGAAGAGCGGTGAGCGTCACGGCGCCCATGGATGCGCGGGAGGTCCGCCGCTACGCTCGCGCCCACTTGTTTACGAGGGGTGCCCCATGCGTGTGTACCTGATGCAGCACGGCGAAGCGAAGGCGAAGGACGAGGACCCGGACCGCCATCTCACCGATCAGGGCCAGCGGGACGTCCAGGGCGTGGCCGCTTTGCTCCGGCCGCTCCGATTGACCGCCGAGGCGGTTTGGCACAGCGGCAAGCCGCGGGCCGCCCAGACCGCGGATGCGCTCGCGGCGGGCATGGCCGTGAATCAGGGCGTCCAGGCGCGTGACCTCGGCGCCGACGACGACGTGCAGCCCGTCCGGGACACGCTGGAGGGGAGCCGGTCGGACGTCGCCATCGTCGGCCATCAGCCGTTCCTCGGGAAGCTGAGCGGTCTCCTCGTCTCGGGCTCCGCCGACCGCCCCGCCGTCCGCTTCCAATACGGCGCGGTCGCCTGTCTGGAGAAGCAGGACGGAAGCTGGCAGGTGGCGTGGATGGTCGTCCCGCCTATGGCCCGGCCGTGAGATGGGCCGGGAGCATGGGGCGTGGAGCGGGGCATGGGGCAAGGAGCGAGGGGCACGAGGACAATCACGGACCGCCGGGCAACGACCGTTCGAGCGCTTCGCCCGCTGTGCTCCGCGTCGTGGTCCCGCTCCGCGAGAGGTGTCAGTCCTCACAGATCGGAAGGCCCTTCCGCAGCTTCTCCACGTATTCCTTCCACGGCCGCCAGCCGCACCGCGTGTGGAAGCCCCAGCTCCGGCGCCATCGGCCGCGAAGCATGAGCGTCCACGCGGGGCGGCCGTCGGGGATGTCGATGCGATGGGGCGTGCCCGCGGGGCGGACCGCGACCGACCCGGCCCCTCGCCAGCGGGAGGCGTCCCCGCCGACGCGCTCCCAATAGCCGCCGGCGAGGATGACGCTGACGTAGGACCACGGATGGTCGTGGGGCTCGGGGGCGTAGTCGGAGCGGAGAATGTGATGGAGGGCCACGGAGAACCCGCGGCAGCGGACGAGCCGCCACCGCCGGAGGTAGACGGCCCCCGAGAGGTCGGTCACCTCCCGCGGACGGAATAGGCTCGTCGGCGACAGTCTCGAGGCCGCGGCACGGATCACGTTCACCCCCTCGCTCGACCCTGCTTTCCATGATACCCGGAGCGTCCGCCACGCTTCCTTGTCGTTCCCCGCGTGCTTCGCACTCGGAAAGGACCATCGCCTGCCGCTCGCGAGCGTGGGCGCGGCTCGCTGCCCCTCCTCTGTGCGGCGAAAGCCGCAGAGGCGAGCTCGCCCGGGAGCCCGTCTGGAATCTGGAACGCTGCGCTCATGATCCGAAGCCCTCCTG
>CAZQQP010000034.1:0-2595 GCA_964595475.1 uncultured Planctomycetaceae bacterium
CCCGGAGTGTAGGCGAGGGGTGGCCTCCTCCAGCGGTGAGTTGGGGCTCGGAAATCGCTTCCGGGAGCGCGACCTGCTCCCCGGACCTCCAACCGCCGATTCCTCCGCCCTCGCGAGCCTCACCGGAACGGCCGATCGAGGCGGGAAACCCGCCCCGACAAACCAGCCACCACCCGACTCGCGCTCGATTGGACGCTCGATTCGACAGACCCGCTTCCGCACTCGATTGGACACGCACATCACTCGATTGGACACGCACTCGATTGGACACGCACATTGAGCAGTTGGAGCGGTGCATGATTGGAGTCGATCGGGCAAGTTACATCCGCATCGAGGCAAGGGAATAAGGGAGGATAAGACAGGCACCCCCTCAATGAGCTCGAGCCGGGTTCATCATCTCTTGCGTCGTGCCGAGAAAGCGATATACTGCACCCGAACAGATTGCATACTTATGGTGTGTTTCCCTTACGGAGGTCTTTCCATGGCCTTTCCACGCTCCCGCGTCGTCGATCCGGACGTCTCCGCTGTCTACCACTGCACGAGCCGTTGCGTCCGGGGCGTCTCGCTCCTCGGCCGCGGCGACGATTCGCGGCGGAAGGAGATGATCTACGAGCAGCTCCTCCGGGTCGCCGACGCCTTCGGCATCGTCGTCGGCGGCTACGCCATCCTGTCCAATCATCTGCACGTCGTCGTCAAGACCATGCCCGAGTGGGCCAAGGACTGGACCCGCGAGGAGGTCGCCCGCCGCTGGCTTCGGCTCCATCCCCCGGTCGGCGACGACGGCCGGCGACGGTCGGCCACGGAGCAAGAGGTCCGCCAGCTCGCCACCCGGCCCGAGCGCATCCGTGTGCTTCGCCGCCGCCTCCACGACGTGAGCTGGTTCATGAAGCTGATCAAGGAACCGATCGCCAAGCGGTGCAACGAGGAGGACGGCGTTCGGGGTGCGTTCTGGGAGGGACGGTTCAAGTGCGAGGTCCTCCTGGACGAGATCGCGGCCCTCACCTGCTGTGCCTACGTCGATCTGAACTGGGTCCGGGCCGCGATGGCCCGGACGCCGGAGGAGTCCACCTACACCTCCATCAAGGAGCGGGTCGACGCCTGGCGGGGCGGCGGAGCCGACGCGGAGAAGAACCTGTGGCTCAGTCCGATCGGGCCCCAGCGGACCGGCGATTCCGTTCAGCCCGGCTTTCTGAGCATCCCTCTGGATGAGTATCTGCGGATCGTGGATCTGACCGGCCGGGCGATGCGTGCGGACAAGCCCGGGGCCATCCCCGACGAGCTCGCCCCCATCCTCGAGCGCCTAAACGTCGATCCGGCTCGCTGGTCGGCGCAGATGTGCCGAGGCGGCCGTGGCGTGGGCACCGTGATTGGCTCGGCGATCCATCGGGCCCGCGAGGCCGCCCGCCGCGGCGGCCACTGGGTGGTCAGCGCCATGCGGGTCTACGGAAAGGCGGCCGAGGCCGTTCCCGGCTAAGCCTCGCAACGCTTTATCATCTCGGCAATGCGATCCGTCCCCATCGCGACGGAAGGGGTGTTCTGTCAAGCGCATCCCAATCGCGCCCGTTTGGCTCCATTTCCGTCCCGAGGACCGCCGATCGCGATCCGGCGCTCGGCCGCACTGGCCTACCGAGTGCCCCTCCACCCACACCGGGCCCCTTCCAACGGATAGGTTCGTCGCCAGACTGGGGGTCCCATATCGCTTTCAATGCGCCTGTCTACCCCGGCTCTCCTCCACGGGATGGAATGTGCCGGATGGAACGTGCCTGTCTACTCCTGGCTATGGAATGGAATGTGCCTGTCTACTCCTGGCTGTCTACTCCCGGCTGCGTTCGCGAGTGGGGAGAAATGTGCCCGTTCTATATAGGTGCAGACAGTCGCGGTTGAGCCGGAAGAGAAGCTGGATAGCCGCTATCGGGCGCGGGGTGAAACGGCCCAAAGCTCCGAAGAAGCGATCGGGGTCGACCGGACAAAGAGCAAGCTATCGGTTTGCGAGGGTCAGCATCGAATCATCTGTGGGCTGAAGGCCGGTGCGTTTCCGATGTGACCCTTTAGTTAGCGGCTGTCGCTCGGGTCGGAGATGAGCCGGCGAAGGGGAGCGTGACGAAGCAGGCGGCGGCGAGGAGGTAGGACGCGACGGCGACCGTGCCCGCGACGTGGTAGCCCCAGAGCATCGCGACGGCTGTGGTCATCGGCGAGGCGAGCACGGAGGCGAAGCCGTTGACGCCCCACGCCCACGGAACCAGCGGCGCCGCCGCCGAGTCGAGACGGGCCAGCCCGAGCGGCATGGGGATGCCCATCGGCAACGCGAGGAGGCCCGCCATCGCCACGCCGAGGGCGACCCGCCCCGCGAACGGGAGGTCGCCCGCCCATTCCGCGAGCGGGCCCGAGCCGGCCGCCAAGCCGACCGCCACGAGGACGATCACACCCACCGCCCCCACCACGGCGCGCGGGCGTCCGCTCCGCAGCCGCTCCGCCCAAAGGCTCCCCACGCCCGAGGCCACCATGAAGGTGGCGACCGTCGCGGCGGCCGCGACTACGGGATCGCCGATGATGCGGGTCAGCCGGGACAGCGCCGTCACCTCCAGGACGAGATAG
>CAZQQP010000034.1:2605-15033 GCA_964595475.1 uncultured Planctomycetaceae bacterium
CGATGGCGAGGAAGTAGGCGCCGGTCGGCAGCTTGCCCTGTGTCCGGCGAACGGACCGAAGCGACAGCAGCGGCACGACCGTGACGAGCAGCGCCACCGTCGCGACCAGGGCCACGGCGGCGAGGACGAACAGCAGGGCCAGCTCCGCGTGCTGGAGCCACTGGCGGCCGTACGCCTGGCGAATCTGCCCGAGCGTGCCGAGCTTGCAGAAGTCGTAGAAGAAGGGCCGGTCGTCCGTGGGCGGGCGGATGTCGAACGGCCACTGGCGAATGAGTGCCTGTCTTTTTCCGGAGAAGATCGCGTCGGCGGCGTGGTGGTACCACCCGCCGGGCGAATCCGGGGGACCCGGCAGCTTGTCCGGGCGGTTGAGGTTCTTCGGGCGCACGCCGCGGAACCACACCGGCGTGAGCCGCCGCCGCTGGTAGACCCGACGGACTCGGTCGATCTCCTCGTCCGTCCAAGGGCTCCGCTTGACCAGCGTGCAGACGCCGAGGAAGTCGCGGAGCACCACGACGTGGCGGCCGGGGGCCTCGGCGCCGAGGCGCCTGAGCGCCCGCTCCACCGTGGTCCACAGCTTCAGGTTGTCCCGGGCGTTCTGTCCCGCCTTGATCCCTCGGCAGGCCATCAGCAGCCCGTCCTCCGACAGCCGCCGCAGCGTGTGCTCGAGCCCCTCCCCCGTGAGGAGGTGGTTCTCGCCGAGACCCCGCATGGTGCTCGACCCCGCGGCGAGCGACTGCAGGCCGACGAGCTGGACGAGGTCGAACGGCCCCGCCGCGGCAGGCGGGTGGTCGACGAAGTGTCGGGGCGTGCGGCGGACGCGGTGGACCTTCGGTCGGAAGAAGACCCCGCCGCCCTTCTCCGACAGCGGGCCGGCGTACATCTCGAACAGCCGCTCGTGGGATTGGACCGCCCAGACCGCTTCCGCATCGTTGCGGAGGGCGAGCCACACGTTGGCACCGCCCGCCGCCCGGAGCAGCGCCACCCGCGGCTGCTCCGGGGCGAGGGCGTAGCCGGTCGCCATGAGGGTGGCGTCGACCGCCCGCGCCTCCTCGGCGTTATTCGCCCGGAGGACGGAGGCGGCCTGGTGACCGTCGAAGGTGATGGCCAGCACGCCAGGAAGCGGCGGGCCCGTCGGCGATCGGAACGGCAGGTTGTGAAAGGCGTCGCTCGCATACGCCTCGACCAGCGCCTGGGGGCTGTACGCGGTCGCGAGCCGCTCCGCCGTGCCCTGCTGCGTCAGCTGCTCGAGGCGGGCGCCGTCCTTGTTCGGGTCCATCCGGATGGACGGCGGGTCGGCCGCGAACCAGCCGCCCACGCCGACGGCCGCAACGGCCACTGTCGTGAGCCGCGGCAGCGCCGTCCGCGTGGGCACAACCGCGGCGCCGGCCACCGTCACCCCGGCCGTGGCGAGCGGCAGCCAAGCGGGCGGAAGCACCCACATCGCCGCCGTGACACCCGCCGCCCCCACGCCGCTGCCGAAGAGGTTCGCGGCGTATACCGTCGCCACCCGCTGCCGTGCGTGCATCAGCGCCAGGCCGACGAAGGCGCCGCCGAGGGCGAACGGCACCGTCAGGACGGCCCAGTAGCCCACCCACGCGAGGAGCTGGGACACGAGCAGGGCCGAAAGGAGCTCCGCCTTGACGGGAATCGCCTGGGCGAGCTGCGTGCAGACGGGCATGGCGACCGCGCCCGCGATCCCCAGGCCGAAGAGCGCCGCGCGGGGCCTTCTCAGGAGCGGCCCACGGGCCAGACACAGCACCGTGCCGCTGGCGCCGAAGCCGAGGAGGGCAATGCTGATGACCAGCGACGCGAAGTGGTGGTAGCTCGCGACGAGAAGGACCCGCATGAGGCCGATCTCGAAGCCGAGCACGCCCACGGAGACGAGGAGGACGGGGAGGAACAGCGCGGCCCCGGTGGATCGGAAGCGAACCGCCGACGATCGCCCCATGGTCGCGTCCTACTCCTTTCGGACCTTCCCCGTCATGGGGACGAAGCGGACGGGCATGAGGGCCTCCGACCGCCGCTTCCCCTCCTCCGTCTTGGTCAGGAGGATCAGCCGTTGGAGCTGACCCTGACCGCCGATGGGGATGACCATGCGACCGCCCCTCTTGAGCTGCTTCCAGAGCGGCGGGGGCACGTGGCCCGCGGCGGCCGTCACGATGATCGCGTCGAATGGCGCGTGCTCCTCCCACCCGAAGTAGCCGTCGCCGGCCTTGGTCTCCACGTGCGTGTACCCCTGCTCCTCGAGCACCTTCCCCGCCCGCTCGGCGAGCGGCTCGACGATCTCGATGGTGAAGACGTGGGGGGTGAGCTGGCCGAGGACCGCGGCCTGGTAGCCCGAGCCCGTCCCGATCTCGAGGACCTTGGACTCCGGCGTGACCTCGAGCTTCTCCGTCATGGCCGCGACCATGTAGGGCTGGGAGATGGTCTGGCCGAAGCCGATCGGCAGCGGCGAGTCCGCGTAGGCACGAGAGCGGACGTTCTCCGGTACGAAAACGTGGCGGGGGACGGTCCGCATCGCCTCGAGCACGCGCTCGTCGGTGACGGGCTCACGCCCGCCGAGCCCCGGCTCGGCGATCTGCTCGCGAACCATGCGACGCCGCTCCGCCTTCCGCTCGCTCGCCGCGGGCGGCGACGGCGGGGTCCAACCCTTCGCCTCCTCGCTTCCCCCACCCTCGCCCGCGGCGTGCGCCGTCGGCGGCGGGGGCGCCTTGATCAGCTCGGACCCCGGGGCGTCCGCCGCTCCCCGCCAGGGGAGACCGCCCCACATCGCGACGAGGGCGAGCGCCGCGAGGACACAGCCGGCGAGCAGGCGATGCGATCGGACCTTGAACATGGCGGCCCCTTCTTGGCTCGGGCGGCCCGCGTTCCCCGCGCCCCATGCATGCATAGCCCCGGTTCGGCGGCGTGTCGATCGGCCGGCGGCCCGTGCGTGAGGCGGCGGCGAGGGCGGCTGCTACACTGAGCCACGCTATGTCCGAGGAGACGCCCGACCAACCGCCGGAGGAGCTTCCCGACTTCGAGACCGCGCTCTCCCAGCTCGAGGGCATCATCGAGCGGATCGAGAGCGGCGAGGTGGGCCTCGAGGAGTCGCTGTCGCAGTACGAGCACGGCGTGAAGCTCATCCGCCAGTGCCGGGGCATCCTCGACCGGGCGGAGCAGAAGATCGAGCAGCTCACCCAGGAGGCCGACGGGTCGCTCCGGTCGGAGGACGCCGACGTGAGCTCCGGTGGGGACGAGGCGTCGTCGTCTTGACCGACGTCGCCCTCGGCCTGTCGCTGTTCGCCGTCGCGGTGCTCGGGGCGTGCATCGGGAGCTTCGTCAACGTGCTCGCCTACCGCCTCCCGAAGGGCCAGGGCATCGTCTTCCCGCCGTCGGGGTGTCCCTCCTGCGGCACGCGGCTGACGGCCGCGGACAACATCCCCGTCCTCGGATGGTTCCTCCTGAAGGGCCGCTGCCGATACTGCGGCGACCGCATCTCTTTCGGCTATCCCGTCGTGGAGGCCGTCACCGCGGCCTTGTTCACCGCGTGGTTCTCCGTTTGTTACCTCACTGCGCTGCGCCCGGGGATGGCTATCCCCGGCCTCGACGACACCTCGCTCATCCTCCTGACCCACTTCGTCCTCCTCGGCGGCCTGGTCGCCGCGAGCCTCGTCGACGCGAGACACTTCATCGTGCCGCTGGAGATCCCGTGGACCGTGACCGCGGTCGCGGTCGTCCTCCTCCCGCTCACCGCCGCCGTATTTCCCTGGTCGCTGCTGACGCCGACCGATCCCGGCGCGATCGCGGAGGTCTACCGCGACGCCGTCGCGGTCCGCGGTCGGGTCGGCGGCGACGTGATCCTCTCGGCGATGCCGTTCGACCGTCGCCCCACCCTCCTCTTCGGCGGGGTCGGAGCCATGGCGGGCGTCCTCGTGGCGAGTCTTCTCGTCCGGCTGCGGTGGCTGCCGCGGAGCTTCGGCGGCGAGGCGGCGGAGGGGCCGCCGGCGGGAGCGGCCGGCGACTCGACGGAGGCCGCCGCGGCCGAGCCGGAGGCCCCGGAGACGGAAGGAGACGAGAAAGAGACCGAGACGGCGGTCCACCCGCGACGCGAGATGCTCAAGGAGGCGCTGTTTCTGCTGTTTCCCGTCGTCGGGTGGGTCGCGGCCACGTCCGTGCCGATCGACTACGACGGCTGGCCGCCGGCGGCGGAGCGGGCCGCGTGGGTGCTCGCGGGGGTCCTCACCGGCTATCTCACGGGCGGTGCCGTCGTCTGGGGCGTCCGCCTCCTCGGCACGGCGTGGCTGGACAAGGAGGCGATGGGCCTCGGCGACGCCCACCTCCTCGCCGCGGTGGGGGCCGTGGGCGGGTGGGAGGTCGCCGTGCTCGCCTTCTTCGGCGCCGCCTTCGTCGCGTTGACTTACACGGTCCTGGCCGAGGGGGTGGGCCGGCTCCTCCGCCGTCGCGTCCGCATGATTCCGTACGGGCCGCACATCGCGGTGGCGACCGTCCTCGTCATGGTCTTCCGGGAGCCCATCTGGGCCTACATGGTGGCCCACTTCGTCTCCGGCCCGATGTAGCCGCGACCGCGGGACGTCGTAGTCGGACGGGGGACAAGGGTGCGAGCCCATCGTCGCCGGCGAGCGCGACGCTCGCGACGAGCCCCGCGCTCCCGGCGCTTTACGGCGGATGGGCCGCCGGTTCTAATATCGGCCGACCGTCGCGATACCAAGAGGAGAGCCAAGATGACGAGGGTGTTGAAGCGAGGAGTGGAGGCCGTCGTCCTTTCGGCGATGGTGGCCGCCGTCGGCGCCGGCTGCCAGAGCGATCTCCGCGCCGAGCGGAACCGGCTCGCGAAGCAGAACAAGGCGTATCAGCAGAAGCTGAAGGAGGCCCGCAAGGCACGGCAGGAGGCGGAAGCGGCCCGCAGCCGCCTGACCGAGCGGGTCGCCAAGCTTGAGAAGAAGCTGAAGAGCAGCGAGGGCGGCTCGTCGGAGGGGGGCTCCTCCGGCGACCAGTCGTCCGGCGGAAGCGGCCTCGAGGACATCGAGGACGTCGCGGTGGAGAGCGACGCCAACACCGTGACGATCACCGCCCAGGGCGACATCCTCTTCCCGTCGGGCTCCGCCTCGCTGCGGTCGTCCGCGAAGGAGACCCTCGACAAGGTGGCGAAGGTTCTCCAGAGCAAGTACTCGGGGAACAAGATCCGGGTTGAAGGCCATACGGACTCCGTCCCCATCGGTCAGAGCGACTGGACCGACAACCTCGAGCTGTCGTCCCATCGGGCGCTCGCGGTGGAGCGCCACTTGATGTCCAAGGGCATCAGCGGCAAGCGGATGGAGAGCGTGGCCCTCGGCGCCGCGGAGCCCGTCGCGTCCAACGACACCGCGAGCGGGCGGGAGAAGAACCGCCGGGTGGAGATCGTGGTGATCAAGTCGGGTCGGCCATGATCGGCATCGTCAATTACGGGATGGGGAACCTTCGCAGCGTGCAGAAGGCGTTGGAGCGGGTCGGCGCCGCGGCCCGCATCCTCGATCACCCCGAGGAGATCGCGGCCGTGAAGAAGCTCGTCCTCCCCGGCGTCGGCGCCTTCGGCGACGCCTCGGACAGCGTCCACCGCGGCGGGTGGGCGGAGCCGCTGCTCGAGCACCTTCGCGGCGATCGCCCCTTCCTCGGCATCTGCCTCGGGTTGCAGCTTCTCTTCGACGGCTCCGCCGAGGCGGAGGGGAAACCGGGTCTCGGCTTCCTCTCCGGCCGCTGCGAGCGGTTCGCGCCGTCGGGGTTGAAGGTGCCCCACATGGGGTGGAACCAGGTCGACTTCGCGGGCGGAGAGAACCCGCTCCTTTCCGGCGTCGACAGCGGCGCTTTCGCCTACTTCGTCCACTCCTACTACCCCGCGCCCGCCGAGCCCTCCGTCGTCGCGACCACCACGGACTACGGCGAGCCGTTCTGCTCGAGCGTGCGGCTCGGCCGCGTGTTCGCCACGCAGTTCCACCCCGAGAAGAGCCAGCGGGTCGGCCTCCGCATCCTCCAGAACTTCGCCGCCATGTGACCCCGAGCCGCGATCCCATGGAGGTCCCACGGAGGGACGCCTTCGGCGGATCCACCGAAGGTGTCTTTCCGGGACCTCCGGGACCGTCACGGAGCGGCCACACCCGCCACGCCTCAGAACGTGTGTGAGAAGCGCTTCTCACACGCGTTCCCAGCGAGAACGCCGGACGAGGGAGCGACGCACATCGAACGCGGCGCTCTCCCGTGCATCGACACGTTTCCCGCCTACCGCTAGAATCACGGTTGTTCCCACCCCTTTTGATCGGAACCCAATTATGGCACTGGTTATCAACGGCGAGCGCATCGACGACGCGGTCATCGACCAGGAGTTCTCCCAGATCAAGGCGACCATAGAGAACCAACCCGGCGCGGGCTGTGTCTGCGATCGCGACGAGGAGTTCCGGCGGTCCGCGAAGCGGAACATCACCGGCCGCGTGGTCCTCGTCCAGAAGGCACGGGAGACGATCCCGGAAATTCCCGAGGAGGAGGTGGATCAGCGGTTCGAGCAGATCAAGGCGGAGCACGGGGGCGAGGGGCCGCTGCTGATGGCGGTCGGCCTCACCCGCGACCAGATGCACCTCCTTCGTCAGGAGATCGAGACGAACATGCGTGTGGAGCGTCTCGTGGACCAGGTGTGCGGGGAGCCGTCCGAGCCGGACGAGGAGGAGCTCCGCCGCTTCTACAACGACCATATCCACGAGTACATGTCGCCCGAGCGCGTCCACGCGATGCACATCCTCAAGCGGGTGCCGCAGGTGGAGCAGCGGGAGGCGACCCTCGACGAGCTGCGGAGGACCCGCGAGCAACTGATCGAGGGCGGGGACTTCGAGGCGACGGCGGAGGAGGTCTCCGACGAGAAGGAGAGGATCGACCTCGGCACGTTCCAGCGGGGGGAGCTCCCCGACGAGTTCGAGGTGGTCGCGTTCTCGCTGCGGGAGGGGGAGGTGAGCCCCGTGTTCACCACTAGCTTCGGCCTGCACCTCACCAAGGTGCTCGAGCGACAGCCCGCCACGCCCATGCCGTTCGAGGAGGCCCGCGACGACGTGGCCCGGCGGCACAAGGAGGATCAGCGGGAGGAGCGGCTCCAGGCGTACGTCAACCAACTCGAGGCGGAGGCGACCGTGGAGGACCTCGGCGACGACGTCGAGGAGGACGACGACGAGGAGGCCGAGGAGGAGACCGCCGGCCAGGAGGCGTAAGGGGGACCCGCTCGAACAAAACCCTCCGCGTGGGCTCCGAATATCCCCGCGGGCTTCTCTGCGGGGACCCCGTGAACACGCCCGGAAGCCGCCTCGGCTAACCAAATGAAGCCGATCCCGTGAGCCTCCACCGCTTGCCGCGCGTGGATTTCCTGGCGGTCGCGAGCGTGTGCGCCGCTCCGTGCCCGCAATGTCTTCCGTACGACGAGACGAGCTCGGGTGGCACGCAACGCCGTGAACTAAGTCAGTGTCGCCGTCCTTCTCGTTGCTTGGGTGGCACGGGCAAGGCTGTCCGCAGCCTTGCCCGTGCTTGGCCGACGCGGCTCGAACCCTCCACCTCACACCGCTCGTCCGTCCCGGCCAGTCGCGAATCCGGCGCGGCTTTGCACCCGGTCCGCCGCGTCGGGATGGCGATCCCCGCGGTCGTCATCGATTCCCAAGACCCTCCGGATCCACGGGTTCTCAGCGGCGCCGCGATTCGATATGCTCCGCCCTTGTTATCCGCCGCGTCGCTCGGCGCGGCGTCGATCCCCGAGGTCCGGCACAAGGGTCATCACCATGAGGCTCCGATCTGGCTTTTCCCTCCTGTTGCTGCTAGCCGTGGCGATGCCCGCGCTCGCCGCGAAGAACGTGGTCCTCGTCGTCTCGGACGACCACGGGACGGACCTTGGCTGCTACGGCAACGACGCCATCAAGACGCCGAACCTCGACCAGCTCGCGGCGGAAGGGACCCGCTTCACCCACGCCTACTGCACCACCGCGAGCTGCAGCGCCAGCCGGTCGGTCATCCTGACGGGCATGCAGAACCACCGCAACGGCCAGTTCGGCCACAAGCACAGCCCGCACGACTTCGACACGCACGACTGGGTGAAGAGCCTGCCGGTGCTCCTGAGCCGCTCCGGCTACCGCACCGCGTCCATCGGCAAGTTCCACGTGCAGCCGAGGTCCGTCTATCGCTTCGACCAGCGTCTCGGCGGCAACCCCGGCGGCGGGCGGAACGCCGTGACCATGGCCGAGCGCTGCCGGAAGTGGCTTGGCAAGGGAGACAAGCCCTTCTTCCTCTACTTCTGCACGAACGACCCGCACCGCGGCGGACAGCGGAAGGACCTGCCTCACCAGCCCAACAGCTTCGGCAACGGAAGGGACTACAAGGGCGTGGAGCCGGTGAAGTACGACCCGGAGAAGGTGGAGGTTCCCGCCTTCCTGCCCGACACGCCCACCTGCCGGGCGGAGCTCGCGCAGTACTACCGCTCCGTCAGCCGCGTGGACCAGGGCGTCGGCCGTCTCGTCGAGGTGCTCAAGAAGACGGGCCACTACGACGAGACGCTGTTCATCTACACCTCGGACCACGGGATGGCGTTCCCCGGCGCCAAGACCAACCTCTACGACCCCGGCATGCAGGTGCCGCTCATCGTCCGGCGGCCGTCCGCGGAAAAGCGGGGCCTCACCACGGACGCGATGGTCACGCACGCGGACCTCGTCCCCACCATTCTCGACTTCGCCGGGGCGAAGGGTCCGCAGGACTACGAGCTCCACAGCCGCTCCTACCTCGACGTCCTCGACGAGCCCCATCCCGACGGGTGGGATGAGGCGTACGCGTCCCACACCTTCCACGAAGCGACGATGTACTACCCGATGCGTGTGGTCCGCACCCGCCGGTACAAGCTCATCTGGAACATCGCCCACGAGCTGTCGTTCCCCTTCGCGTCGGACCTCTGGGCCGCGCCGACCTGGCAGCGACAGTACGAGAAGGGCATGGACGCGATGTACGGCCAGCGAACCGTCCACGCGTACATGCACCGGCCGGAGTTCGAGCTGTTCGACATGAAGAAGGACCCCCACGAGGTGAACAACCTCGCGGACGACCCGTCCCACCAGAAGCTCCTTAGGAAGATGAAGAAGAAGCTGAAGGCCTTCCAGCGGCGGACGGACGATCCCTGGCTCGTGAAGTGGCGCCACGAGTGAGTTCCTTCCGCGCGTGGTGGAAGGAGTCGGCCTCGGCGACGCTCGCGCGGTGGAGCTGTGGTGTTTCCGGCCGGACGGAGCGGAATCGGAGGGTGGCGCCGTCACCCGCTGAGCTTCTTGGGTTTGCTCGGAAGCACCTCGGAGTCGGGCGCGTCACGTGGGAAGGGTGCGGACGGCGACGGCCGTGACGCCCGCGTCGCGGCGGAGACGATTGGCGTCGTCGCGGGCGGTCGCCTCGTCCGCGGCGACCGAGAACAGCGCCGAGCCGCTCCCCGTGATGTGGACGGGACGGCCGAGGACGTCGCGGCAGCGGCGGCGGGCGTCCGCGAGGGCGGGCTCCACCCGCTCCGCGGCGGCGGCGAGGTCGTTGAACAGGTCGTCACCGCTCGGCGCCCCCGCGGTCGCGAGGCGACGGATCGCCGCCTCGTCCACCGCCTCCGCGCCGCCCATCGCGTCGAAGGCGCGGTAGACGGCGCCGGTGGGGCAGAACAGGCCCGTCGGAATGAGGACGAGGTGGCCCGATGCCGCCGGCGTCCGCTCGACCGCTTCGCCCGTGCCCGTCACCACCGCCGGCCCGTCGCCGAGGAAAAAGGGCACGTCCGACCCGAGCGATCGGGCGAGCCACGCGAGCTGAGCGTCGGTCGTCTCCGTCTCGAACAACGCCGCGAGCGTCCGGAGCACACCTGCGGCGTCCGTGGATCCGCCGCCGAGGCCAGCGCCGGCGGGAATGCGCTTCCGGATGCGGACGTGAGCGGGAAGCGGGCGACCCGCGTGCTCGGCGAGGACGCGGTGGGCGCTCGACGCGAGGTCCGCGTCCGCGGACCAGTCCACGTGGACGGCCGTCGGCGCGTCCTCCGCGGCGGCGACGTCGAGGCGGGGCGACTCGTCGCCGTCCGCCGCCGCGACCTCCAGATCGTCCACGAGGGAGATCGGCACCATCCACGACGCGAGCCGATGGTCGCCGTCCGAGGACGGGGGACCCACCGAGAGGGCCAGGTTGAGCTTCGCCGGACAGACGCGTCGCACGCCGCTCTCCGGAGATGGACGGCCTACGCCGGCGTCGCGGCGAGCTCCGCCTCCACCCGCTCACGGGCGGGGTTGTCCTTCCCGCCGGTGTGGGTGGCTCGGTTCGGGTCGACGCCGAACAGACGCTGGTAGAAGTCGCCGAAGCACTCGTCGGGCATGCGCCGCTCCTGCCACGCCTCCAGCAGCGGACGGAGCGTGGGGACGACCTGCTCCATCGCCACGTTGGGCGCGTAGAGGTCGCCGAGGCGATCCCCCGCGAGACGGCCGCCGATGAAGATGTCGTAGTGGCCCGGCCGATGGCCGACGAGGCCGATGTCCGCGGTGTACGGCCGGGCGCAGCCGTTGGGGCAGCCCGTCATCCGGATGGTGATGGGCTCCTCCTCCATCCCGAGACGGCCGAGCTCCCGCTCGAAGGCGTCCACCACGCCACCGAAGACCCGCTCGCTCTCGCTGAGGGCCAGCCCGCACGTGGGCAGCGCTGGGCAGGACATGGCGTAGCGACGCGTCGCGGTCATCTGATCCGCGGTGGGCACGTGGTAGCCCTTGAGGACCCGCTCGATCGTCTTGATGTCCTTCTGGTCGAGGTCGCCGAAGATGACGTTCTGGTTCGGCGTCAGCGTCACGGAGGGGCGAAGGGCCTCGACGATCTTGCGGAAAGCGGTCTTCTGCCGGCAGTGGTCGTAGTCGATGATCCGGCCGTTGTCGACGCGGACGCCATAGAAGTACTTGCCGTCGCCCTGCTCGTGGGCGCCGAGCCAGTCGCGGTGCTCCACCGGCGGCATCTCGACCCAGGGCTTCAGCTCGAAGCTCGCCCGCCGCTTGAACTCCTCGCGGAAGGCGTCGATGCCCTGTTCCTCGATGACGTACTTCAGACGGGCGTGCTTCCGGTTGGTCCGGTCGCCGTAGTCACGGAACATCTGCGCGATGGTCTGGACCGTCTCCGTCACGTGCTCGGGGTCCACGGAGCCGAGCGGCGTGCCCACCCGGACGTACGTCTCCGGCTTCTTGTGGGTCATCCCATGGCCGCCGCCGACCAGGACGTTCACCCGGTCCAGGTTGCCGTTGTGGTCGAGGAGGGCCACCAGCCCGACGTCCTGGCTGTGGACGTCGATGGAGTTGTCGTCGGGGAGGGCGATGCCCGTCTTGAACTTCCGGGGGAGATACTGGTCCCCGTAGACCGGCTCCGCCTCCTCGCTGCTGTCCACCTTTTCCCCGTCGAGCCAGATCTCGTGGTAGGCACGCGACTGCGGGGTCATCGCCTCGGTCAGCTCGTGGGCGAGAGCGCGGGCCGCCCGGTGGCCGTCGCTCGCGACGGGCGCCGGCGGGGCCATGATGTTCCGCTCCACGTCGCCGCAGCCGCAGAGCGTGGAGAGGAGCACGCTGTTCACGTGCTGGATCGTGTGCTTCAGGTCGTGCTTGAGGACACCGTGGAGTTGCACGTTCTGCCGCGTGGTAACGCGGATGGAGCGGTTGTGGACGACGTCGTCGGCGACGCGGTCGAGGGCGAGATACTGATCGGGCGTGAGCTGACCGCCGGGGATCTTCACCCGGATCATGAAGATGTACTCGCGGTCGCGGCGGATCGCCTTGTTGACCGCACGGGCGTCCCGGTCGTCCTGCTGGTAGATGCCGTGGAACTTGAGGACCTCGTAGTCCTCGTGCGAGAAGGTCGGCTCGCCGTTCTCGAGGGCCTCGCGGATGCCGCCCCGAAGATAGTTGCTCTGCTTCTTGGCTTGCTCCGTCTTCGACGGACTGTTCGGGTCGCCGAACGGAACCAGATGCTCGCTCATCGCGGTGACTCCTGCTCTCGTTACCAAAGCGTCCCGTCCGTAAGGACGGGTGGGGAACGGGTTGTTGATGTCGGGGATGGGGCTCGGGCGAGGGGTCAGCCCGCGCGACAGCAACAAATCCCGCCCTTACATCGAGAGAAGGACAGGGGCCGGATCGCGCGACCGGCGTTGGAAGATGGGCGATGCCTCGTCATAGGGCACCTCGTATGAAGGCGGAAAAGCGTAGCCAGCGGACGTAAAACTGTCAAGACGACCCGCCCCGTGCCCGGAAGACCTCCGTCAGGATCTGCTGCGAGTCGTCGAGGTCGGGCTGCTTGCTCAGGACGTCGTTGATCCAGCCCACCGCGTCCGTGCGGTTCTCCCCGAGCTGGACGAGGACCTCCAGCCCAAGTTCGGCGCCCAGTCAACGGAACCGGTG
>CAZQQP010000034.1:15043-19707 GCA_964595475.1 uncultured Planctomycetaceae bacterium
AGCGAACGACCAGGGGACCGGGCACGCAGAGGACTGGCACGGCGCCGTCGGGGGGGTCGGCTGGGCGTCCGAGGGGCCCCCCGTCGGGACCGCGACGAAGCGGTCCACGCGGCCGTTGAGCGAGGTGACGATGGTCTCCGCCATGCGGCGGCCCACCTCGGGGAGGGACTGGATCGTCTTCACGTCCCGCTCCGCGATGGCGGCGGCGATCTGTTTCGTAGACAGAGCCAGCGCCCGCAGCGCCTTCCGCGGGCCGAGGCCCTTCACGGTGGTGAAGATCTCGTAGAAGGCGAGGTCCTCCTCCGTGGGAAAGCCGGCGAGGCGGGGGACGAAGACCGTGCCTTGGGACGTGCCTTCGAGGAACTCCGTGGTGTGGAGCGTGACCGGCGACTCCACCTGGCTCGCGAGCCGCCCCACGGTGAACGCGGGGACGAGCACCTCGTAAGTGAGCCCGTGGGGCAGGCGCACCCGGGCGCTGCCCTCGGCCACCGCCTCCAGCGTTCCGTCGATCTTCCGGATCATGCTGGTCTCTCAGGCTCCCGTCATCGCCACGCGCTGAGCGTGGGCGACCGCCGCGGCGAGCGCGTCGGCGACGTCCGTGGGCTCCGGCGGCGCTTGGAGCCCGCACAGCGACTGGACCGCGTGTTGGATCTGCTCCTTGGACGCGTGGCCGTTGCCCGTCAACGCCTTCTTGATCTCCGTGGCGGGGAGGTGGGAAACGGGAAGCGACGCCTGCGTCGCCGCGAGGAGGATGACCCCGCGGGCGTGGCCCATCTGGATGGCGGTCCGCGGGTGGCGATAGTGGGCGTACAGCTTCTCGAGGACCACGGCGTCGGGACGCCACTGAGTGACCACCGACCGGAGGTCCTCGTGGAGCTGGACCAGCCGTCGCTCCATGGACGCGTCCCGCCGCAGCGAGAATACCCCCGCCTCCAGCGGTACCGGACTCCCGACACGCGAGCCGAGCTCCACGCAGCCGTAGCCGGTTGTCCGCATCCCTGGGTCGATGCCGAGCACACGCATGGCGGTTCCGTCCCTGGTTCCCGCAGCATCGCGAGGATCCCCCGCGGATCAAGCGGGCGGGAGGGGCGGCCCGTCGCCCGATCATCCTGATCGGGCCTGGTCGCGGCGCCGGGAACGGGATGGCTGGGTCCCTCCTCGCGACCCGCCCGCCGAGCGGGAGGCGGACGTGGCTGTGCGGCGTGACGCCGAACGCGAGGGTTCGGCGAGATGCCTTCCTCACCACCCCGTCGGCGAAACGGACGGACGCCCTCAATACACCTCCACCGTCGACCCGTCGGGGAGGCTTCCCGCGGGCTGTGGCCGCCCCCACTCCGCGCCGAGGACTTTCCGCCGCTCCGGCGTCATCCAGGTGAGGCGAACCGCCTGCCAGGGACCCGGCCGACCCACGGGGACGTCGCCGTCGCACCACGGGCCGAGCATGGCGCGGCACGCCGCGGGCCACCACCGGCGACGGATGTGGATCGGGTCCAGGCCGTACCAGCGGGCGTCGTGGTCCACCACAGTCGCGTGGCGCTCCTCGCAGAGGCTCCGGAGCGTGGCGCTGACCGCCCTCGCGGCGGCCACGGCGCTTTCCAGCGTGATGTCGTGGTTGGGGTACAGCACGTCGCGGAAGACGCGGAAGCGGGTGGGCGTGATCGACTCGATGTTGACCAGGGGAAGGTCCGTCACGGCCACCCGCGAGGACGGTCCCGTCACGCGGTCGAGACACGCCCGCAGCCACCCCACGAGCGTCTCCACCGGTACGCCGTACATGATGTCGTTGCCGACGTCCGTCAGGAGGACGAGCGTCCTCGACGGCGGCGCTTCCGCGAGCGCCCGCCAGAGGCCGCAGTCGACGATGGCCGGTAGCTCGCGGAAAAAGACCGTCGTGGGGATGCCGAAGGAGCGGCCGTGGCCGCACGCGATGAGGAAGCGGACGGGACGCCCGACGATGCGGCGGGCGGTCGCCACCACGGTGGGGAGCATGCGCGTGAGGTTGCTCGCGCCGAGGAGGACCACTTTGTCGGGCGAGCGGTCGACCATGGGCGATCCTACCTCCGGCCGACGCTCGCGCCGAGACACGAAAGGGCCGCGAGCCGTCCCTCCGTGGTATCCGTATCATCTCGGTCGTCCGCGTCCGCCGGCCCGCCGGAGGTGGCGGGGACGCGGACGGTTCGCCGCGGGGACCGATGCCCGAGTCAACCCCCACACGATCGAACCGTCTGCTCGCCGCCCTCGGCGCCTATCGCGCCGTGCTGGTGGTCACCCACGACAACCCCGACCCGGACGCGATGGCGGCGGGGTGGGGTCTGGCGTTGCTGATCCGCAAGCGCTCCCGCCTCCCGGTCCGCCTGGTCAGCGGCGGACGGGTGATCCGGGCGGAGAACCGGCGGATGATCGACCTCCTCGGCCCGCCCGTCGAGCTGGTGGACCGCCTCGACCCCGGACCCCGGACCGCGATCGTCCTCGTCGACTGCGACCCGCAGGCGACCAACCACCTCGTCGGACGGGCGGACCTCCGTCCCGTCGCGGCCGTGGACCACCATCAGCAGCAGAAGCGGCGACCGCGGCTCAAGTTTCGCGACATCCGGACCAACCTCGCGGCGTCCGCGAGCATCGTGACCACCTATCTGCGGGAGCAGGGCGTCTGGCCCACGGTCCGCCTCGCGACGGCGCTGCTCTACGCCATCCACACGGAGACACAGGGGCAGGAGACGGGCTTTTCCCAGGTCGACCGCGACGCCGCGTCGTGGCTGACGCCGCGGGCGGACCTCTCCCTCATGGCCCAGATTACCAACGCTCCGCTTCCCCAGGCCTACTTCGCGGACCTCGCGCTGTCGCTTCAGCACACCTTCATCTACGACCGGACCGGCTGGTGTCTCCTCCCGCGTGCCGAGGGCGCGGAGACGGTCGGGGAGATGGCGGACCTGCTCATCCGCTGCGACGCGATCGACCGCGTGCTCTGCGGGACGGCCGTCGGGGCGGACGTGGTCCTCTCCGCCCGGACGGACACGGGCGGCGGAAGCGCACCGGAGCTGCTCCGCCGCACCCTCGAGGGCATCGGACGGTGCGGCGGACACGAGCACCGGGCGGGCGGGCAGATCCCCGACGGCGCGGAGTTCGAGGGCATCCGGGAGCCGCTGCGGGGCGAGCTGCGGAAGCGGTGGCTCACTGCCTGCGGCGCGGACCAGAAGCGGGGACGGCGCCTCGTCGCCCGCGACGAGATCCTGCACAACCTCTGAGAACGTGTGCGAGAAGTGGTTCTCACACACGTTCTGACCCGCGCCACTGTCTCGGTTCCGGGAGACGAGCGCTGAGCGACTGTTCGGACCTCGACGATCTCGCCGTGCTTGTCGTCGACGAGACCTCGCGGATCTCAGCGCTCTTGGCTCTTCCGTCCGCTGCAGCGTAGCCGAACGCGCGGAGCGTCCGGCAGCGAACTTGGTTCGCGACCGAGCCCCCTGCCCCTGCTCCACGCCCCACGCCTCAGATGCCGCCTCCGTCGCGGTAGGCCGGCTCCGGATCGTCGGCCGACGTCCTCGCCTCCCGCTCGAGGGCGTCCACGCGGGCGGCGAGCTGCTGATAGCGCTGCTGAGCGTCCGACAGCGCCGTCGCGATGGGGTCGGGGAGGTCGCCGTGCTGGAGGCTCGCCGTGGTCGACCGGCGCTGGCGGATGTCGTGGCCGGGGACGCCCACCACGGTGGTCCCGGGCGCTACGGACTTGATGACCACGGAGCCGGCGCCGACGCGGGCGGCGGAGCCGACCGTGATGGGGCCGAGGAGGATCGCCCCGGCGCCGACCACCACGCCGCTTTCCACGGTTGGGTGGCGCTTGGCCTTCTGCCCCGACGTGCCGCCGAGGACCACGCCCTGGTAGAGGAGCACGTCGGCGCCCACTTCCGCGGTCTCGCCGATGACCACGCCCATCCCGTGGTCGATGAAGAAGCGGCGGCCGACGCGGGCGCCGGGGTGGATCTCCACGCCCGTGAGGAAGCGGGCGAAGTGGGAGAGGAGACGCGGGAGGAGACGCCAGCCACGGGCCCAGAGGCGGTGAGCGGGACGGTGGAGCCAGATGGCGTGGAGACCGGGGTAGCACAGGACCACCTCCGCTGTGCTCCGGGCGGCCGGGTCGTTGCGGAAGGCCGTCGCGATGTCTTCCTTCATCGTCTTGAGCACGGCGGCCTCACGACTCGAATAGCGGCGTGGTCAGATAGCGCTCGCCCGTGTCGGGGAGGATGACCAACACCATCTTGTCCGCGTGGTCCGGGCGGCTCGCGACCTCCGTCGCCGCCCGAAGCGCCGCACCGGAGGAGATGCCCGCGAGGAGGCCCTCCTCCGTCGCGAGGCGGCGGGCGTCCGCCGCGGCGGCGGCGTCCGAGACGCGGATGACCTCGTCAAGGAGGTCCGTCCGAAGGATCTCCGGGACGAAGCCGGGGCCGATGCCCTGGATGCGGTGGGAGCCCGCGTCGCCGCCGGAGAGGACGGGTGAGGTCTCGGGCTCCACCGCGACCGTGCGGACCGACGGCTTCCGGGCCTTGAGCACCTCCGCCGTGCCCGTGATGCTCCCGCCCGTGCCGACGCCCGCGACCACGGTGTCCACGGCGCCGTCCGTGTCCGCCCAGATCTCCTCCGCGGTGGTCTCCCGGTGGATCTTCGGGTTG
>CAZQQP010000034.1:19717-22268 GCA_964595475.1 uncultured Planctomycetaceae bacterium
CGGGGTTCCGGAACTGCTGGGGCATGAAGGCGTCGGGTGTGTCCGCGGCGAGGCGCTCCGCCTCGCGGACGGCGCCGGCCATCCCCTGGTCGCCCGGGGTGAGGACCAGCTCCGCGCCGAAGGCCGCGAAGAGCTTTCGCCGCTCCACGCTCATGGTCTCGGGCATGGTGAGGATCAGGCGATAGCCGCGGGCGGCGCATACGTAGGCGAGGGCGACACCCGTGTTCCCGCTGGTCGGCTCGACCACGGGGGTGGAGGCGTCGAGGTGACCCTCTCGCTCCGCCTCGCGGAGCATGCTCACGCCGATGCGGTCCTTGAGGCTGCCCATCGGGTTGAACGCCTCCACCTTCGCGACGAGGTCCGCGGGGAGGTCCGCGGCGAAGCGGCCGAGGCGAATCGCGGGCGTGTGTCCGATGGTCTCCGTGCTGTCCGTGTAAATGCGTCCCATCTTCGGGTCTCGCGGCACAGGGTTCCGGTGGGTCGACGAGCGGGTGCGATGGCGCGGGCGGGAGGGACGGCTCACGGCGAAGGGGAGCCGTCACGGACAGACGCCGGCGGGACAGGAGAGGGGAGCGGCAATGGCGGGCACGCGGGGGAACATGAGGATCGTATGCCTCGTGCGGATACTGCTTCGATTATTCCCGTGGGCGGACCCGACGTCAGGGAGACCGACCTGAAACAGCGGAGCACGGGCAAGGCCGCGGACGGCCTTGCCCGTGCCACCCAATGCCGTGAACCAACTCCGTGTCGCCGCCGCCGTCTTTGCTTGGGTGGCACGGGCAAGCCCGTCCGCGGGCTTGCCCGTGTCCTCCGTGCCGGTCCGCCTCTGTCATGCCGTCGCCTGCTGTGGGCCGAAACGCGTTTGATAACCTTGGCGGGATGCCCACGTCGAATCTCGACCTCTCCGCGTATGTCATCGTGCCCGAACGGGTGGACTTCCTGTTGATGCCCGCGACTCGGCGACCAGGCGGCTGCTTACGCGGTCCAGCCGAAACGAGTGGGCGGCGTGGGGTGCAGGCGTCGAGCCAACGCGGGCGAGCACGGGCAAGCCCGCAGACGGGCTTGCCCGTGCCACCCAAGTAACGGCGACCCTGGTGACACTGACTTAGTTCACGGCATTGCGTGCCACCCGAACACGATCGTCGCCCCGGGCACATTGAGGAACGCGGCGCGTGACACTCGACGCCGTGAACCAACTCCGTGTCGTCCGTCGTCCTTGCTTGGGTGGCACGGAACGCCGTGAACCAAGGCATTGGTTCCGATCGTCAGCGAGGTCGTTCAACCGGACATCAGCGGGTCCACCCCCACCGCGCTGTGTGGGAGCGAAGTGCCAGGGGTGTTTCCCGCTCCGCGGGAAACGGCCCGACTCGCGAGGGTTGGCCGCTCGTCCGACGGACGAGCCGCGATCGCCGGCGACGCCTTCGACACCGGGAGGGAAACCGATCAGAAGCTCGTGTCCCCCTCCTTTTCCACGCCGCGGTGGACCTCGAGGAGCTTCTTCTTCATCGCCTGGAAGCGCTTCGGCTTCTCCTCGCTGAGGTCGTTCTGCTCGCGGGGGTCCTCCTCGAGGTTGTACAGCTCGAAGTGGTCGAGGCTCTCGTTGGCGAGGATCTTCCAGGGGCCCCGTCGCATGGCGATCTTGGGTCCCTTCGCGATGCGGTTGTGCCAGTAGAGCGGGACGTCGCGATCGATGGCCTCGCCCTCGAAGACCGGGAGGAGGCTCGCCCCGTCGATGGTGCGGTCGCTCGGGATCGGCACGCCCGCGATCTTGCAGACCGTGGGGAAGATGTCGCTGGTGATCGCGGGCTGGTCGGTCACACGGCCCGCCTCCACGTGGCCCGGCCAGCGGACGAGGCCCGGGACGCGGATGCCGCCCTCGTAGGCGTCCCGCTTGCGGCCGCGGAGGCCGCCCGTGGTCCCGCGGGTGCGGCCCGCGTCCGGGTTGCGGCTCTCCGGCCCGTTGTCCGAGGTGAAGATGACGAAGGTGTTCTCCGCCTCGCCGAGGGCCTTGAGCGTCTCCATCAGCCTGCCGAAGGCGGCGTCCATCTGCGTGACGTCGCCGAGCCAGTGGCGGAGGCCCGCGTCGTCGATGTTCGGATACTGCTTGCGGAAGCGGGGAGCCGCCTCGATGGGCTTGTGGGGCTCGTGGGTCCAGACCGTCAGGAAGAAGGGCTTGTCCCGGTCGCGGGAGCCGCGGTCGCCGTTGAGCCAGGCGATGGCCTCATCCACGACCAGCGGGGCCGCGTAGCCGTCGAGACGGCCCACCTTCTCGCCGTTGCGGACGAAGTTCTTGGGGTTCTTGTGGCTCGGGCGGGCGTTGTTCTGCGTGGCGAACCAGTGGTCGTAGCCGTGGTCGGAAGGTTGGGGCTGGTCGTCGCGGGTGAGGCCGCCGTTGAGGTGCCACTTGCCCACGTGACAGGTGGCGTAGCCTGCCTCCTTCAGCAGCTCCGGTGCCGTCACCTCCGAGGTTCGCAGGTGGACGGGGCTGCCGCCCGGGATCCAGCGGTAGACGCCGTTGCGATACGGCGTGCGGCCCGTGAGCACGGAAGAG
>CAZQQP010000034.1:22278-23456 GCA_964595475.1 uncultured Planctomycetaceae bacterium
CTGCTTCGCGAAGCGGTCGAGGTGGGGCGTCTTGACCTGCTCGTCGCCGTAGCAGCCGAGGTCCGCGTAGCCGAGGTCGTCCACGAGGAAGACCACGAAGTTGGTCTTCTCCGCGGCGCGTGCCGGTGTCGAGCCCGGCGGGAGGAGGCCGGCCACCACGACGAAGACGAGCGGCACGACGAGCGTCCGAGCCAGGTTCCAAAGCATGGGAGCCCTCCGTGTGTTGGGTCGAACAGGCAGAGCGAACGAGGGGAAGGTAACAAACGTCCCCCGGGGCACCAAGGACGAGCGGATGGGGCATGGAGCATGGGGCCCGAAGCGTGTAGCGACACGGCACCGGCGCCATGCCCCAGGCTCCGTGCTCCAGGCTCCTTTACCGTCCGCCACCCTTGTCCGGCCGAGGGCGACGCTTGCCCCGTGGCTGCGGGCGGGCCGCCGGTCTCAGGCGGGAGACGTCGACGATCCACCGCTCCTCCACCTCCACGCCCTCGCGGCGGTGGAGCGTGCCGACGGCCACGGCGGTCCGACCGTCGAGGCGCTTCGCTCGACGCTCGAGCCGGGGACGGCCGCCGAGGTCGAGCTCGAACGTGATCGACCCCGTGGTGATCGTCGTGCCGGTCGTCTCCCCGCCGATCGCCGCGACGCCGTGGTTCAGACGCCCGACGAAGCGGACGTGGACGTGGTGGCGGGCCTTTCCGCGAGGCGGCCGGCCGGAGCGAGGCTTGTCCCGTGGGTGGCCTCCTCGGCCACGGCCGTCTCCCGGATGCGGGGGAGGGGGCTCGGGAAGCAAGTGCTTCTTCCGCTCCTTCCACGGCGGCGGCCCGATGTCGGGGCCTTCGGGAGGGAGGGCGCCTTCGCGGCCATGCTTCCACGGGGGCGGCCCCACGTCGGGCCCGTCCGGGGGCAGCCCTCGCTCGTGGCGGTCGCGGTCGGGCGGCGGGCCGGGGAGGGGAACCTCGAACGCGTCGTCGGAGCGCGGACAACGGGCCGCGGACGGTGCAAGCGTCCCGCGGGCCTTCTCACCGTCCGCTCCGACGCGGTCGCCTCCCGCCGCAGCCGGCAGCTTGGCTTCCGCCTCCGCGGAGCCCGAGCGGGCACGGCTCATATCGTCGGCGAGCGCTGCACCGCCGAGCGCCACAAGGAGAGCGGCGGCGATCCCGACACCCGTTGGACCGATC
>CAZQQP010000035.1:0-2706 GCA_964595475.1 uncultured Planctomycetaceae bacterium
GACGCCTGGGGCACCGGATTGCCCGTCAGCTTCGAAGCGATCGCGCACGCGGGGATGAGGAAGGCCACGATGAGGACGGTGTACTGAGCCACCTGCGTCCAGGTGATCCCCTTCATCCCGCCGAGCACCGCGAAGAACGCGACGATCCCCATGCCGATGATGACGCCCCAGTGGATCTCCACCTCGAGGAAGCGGGAGAAGACGATGCCCACGCCCCGCATCTGCCCCGCGACGTAGGTCAGGGAGATGAAGACGGTCGCGATGGCGGCGACCACCCGGGCCGTCTGCGACCCGTATCGCTCCCCGACGAAGTCGGGCACGGTGTACTTTCCGAACTTCCGGAGATACGGCGCAAGCAGCAGGGCGAGCAGGACGTAACCGCCGGTCCACCCGAGGAGGTAGACCGCGCCGTCGTAGCCCTTGAACGCGACGAGGCCCGACATGGAGATGAAGGAGGCGGCGGACATCCAGTCCGCCGCGGTGGCGGCGCCGTTGGCGATGGGCGGAATCCCTCGCCCGGCCACGTAGAGCCCGGCGCTCTCCTGCACCCGGGCCCGCCACCCGAGGTAGAGGTAGAACGTGAAGGTGATCAGGACGAAGAGGTAGGTCCACGCTTCCGGGCTCATGCGGTCAGCCCCCACGCGTCGGCGTTAACGAGCACCGTTCACGCTTCCCGGTCCGTCTGGCGCTGTCGCGACCGCCGCTCGCCGACGCCGTAGCGGCGGTCCAGCCGGTCCATCCCCCACGCGTAGACGAAGATGAGGACGACGAAGACGTAGATGGCGCCCTGGTGGGCGAACCAGAAGCCGAGCGGGAGGCCGCCCAACCGAAACCGATTGAGCGACTCCACGAGGAGAATGCCCAGGAGGTAGGAAACCACGGCCCAGACCATCAGGAGGGCGGCGATCAAGCAGATGTTCGCCCGCCAATAGCGCCGCCGCCAATCTCCCGTCGACGGGTCCGGTCTCTTCCGTTCCTGACCCATCCTCGGCTCTCCCGGCTTTTCCAACGGTGTCGACGCGAGAAGCCATCGTGGCGTCACCACCCTCGACCGTCAAGGCAGCGGGAGCCTTCACGCGGCCGCCGCGTGACCCGGTGACAGACGCTCTCCCATCACCGTGGGGGCGACCGGCCGCTCTCTGCGCTCGCCGCGCCCCCTGCTACGCTCGTTGGCGATGGACGTGCCGCGTGTCGAATGGCCCACCGATCCGGAGGCGGCCCGCGCCCTTCAGGCTCGCCTCGCCCGCCGCGTTCGTGCGGTGCCGCTGCTCGGACATGTCCGTCACGTCGCCGGCGTCGACGCGGCCTACGACAAGCCCACCGCGACGTGCGTCGCGGCGGCGGTGTGCTACGACATGGAAGAGGGCGCGGCTGTGGAGGTGGCGACGGCGACCGGCCGCGTTCGCTTCCCGTATCGCTCGGGCCTCCTCGCCTTCCGCGAGGGGCCGATCGTCCTCGACGCCCTCGCCTGCCTCCGGAAGCCGCCGGACGTCCTCCTTGTCGACGCCCATGGGGTCGCCCACCCCCGCCGGGCGGGCCTCGCCGCGCACCTCGGTGTCCTCCTCGACATGCCCGCCGTCGGCTGCGCCAAGACCCGCCTCGTCGGCCACCACGAGCGCGTTCGGGCCGACCGGGGCGGATGGTCGGAGATCCGCATCGGCGACGAGGTGGTGGGCCGGGCGGTACGCACCCGCCGCAACGTCAAGCCCATCTACGTCTCGGTGGGCCACCTCTCCGACCTGCCGACCGCCACGGCCCTCGTCCTGCGGCTCGCCCCCCGGTTCCGCGTGCCCGAGCCGCTCCGCCACGCCCACCACGAGGTGAGCCAGCGGAAGTGAGCCACCGTCGCTCGGCGCACCGGCTCCGTCATACGGTGTTCCAATGCATCTCGACCCCCGCACCTGTCGTCGGCTCCTCGTCTACGGAGGCAGCTTCGACCCGCCCCATCGCGCCCACGTGGAGCTGCCCCGCGAGGCGGCGACGGCCGTCGCCGCCGACGGCGTGCTCTACGTCCCGGCCCGCCGCCCGCCCCACAAGGCGGACCGCCCCGTGGCGTCGGACGACGACCGGCTGGCGATGCTCGAGCGCGCCGTCGGCGAGCGCTCGGACGTGGCGATCAGCCGCGTCGAGCTCGACCGCACCGGCCCCAGCTACACGGCGACCACGCTCGAGACACTCCGCCGGGACCTCGGCGACGGTGTCGACCTGCGCTTGCTCCTCGGCGAGGACATGGCCCGGAGGTTCTACGACTGGCACCGCCCGGACCGCATCCTCGAGCTCGCCGACCCCGTCGTGGTCCTCCGGTGGACCACGGACCCGGAGACGCTGGTCGCGTCCCTCCCCCCGTCGGTCGGCCCGGCGGAGCGGGAGCGCTGGCGCCGCGGCATCGTCCGCACCCGCCTCATCGAGATATCCAGCACGGAGCTACGGGAGGCGCTCGCCGCGGGCGACTCCGACCGGCCGATCGTGCGGGAGAACGTCCCGCCCGCGGTTCTCCGCTACATCCGCGACCGCCGTCTCTACGAGCGGACCGCGTAGCCGAGCTCGCGAAGCCCTCGACGGCGTCGGAGGAGACCGATCGCGTGAGCCATCCCACGCCGCCCGTCTTCGAGACGCCTCGCCGCACGACGCGTCCGACGCGGCCCGGCGCGGTCGGCGGGCCGGCGTAGAATCCAGGAAGAGACCGGCCACCGAGAATGGATCCCG
>CAZQQP010000035.1:2716-8391 GCA_964595475.1 uncultured Planctomycetaceae bacterium
ATCGACAACTACGACAGCTTCACTTACAACCTCGTCCAGCGGATCGGCGAGCTCGACCCGTCGACGGAGCTCCGCGTCTACCGCAACGACAAGATCACCCCGGAGGAGGCGGAGGCACTCCGGCCGGACCACATCCTCGTCTCTCCCGGCCCGTGCACGCCCCTCGAGGGTGGGGTCTCCAACGCCATCATCGATCGCTTCGCCGGGCGCGTGCCCACCCTCGGCGTCTGCCTCGGCCACCAGTGTCTCGCCCACGTCTTCGGCATCCGCTGGCACCGCCACCACCGCCTCATGCACGGCAAGACGTCGTGGATTGACCACGACGGGCGGACCGTCTTCGCCGGCCTCGCCAACCCCTTCCTGGCGACCCGCTACCACAGCCTCATCGTCGACCCGGACTCGGTCCCGTCCGAGACGTGGGAGATCACCGCCCGCAGCGAGGAGGGGGAAGTGATGGGCCTTCGCCACAAACGGGCGGCGGTCCCCCTCGAGGGCGTCCAGTTCCACCCGGAGAGCTTCCTCACGACCGAGGGGCCCAAGCTCCTCGCCAACTTCCTGAACCTTCCCCGACCCGATATTGAAGAAGCACGTCCCGATCGATCCGACGCAGACCCGTCAGCCGGAGCGGCGCCGCTTCGCTGATCGACGTCGGCCGTCCGCCCCGCCGAACGGGCCGCCGCCCCTCCGGATCGCCGAGGAGATACGGCCCGACGAACACCCACAGCTCGTCGACGAGGCCCGCGTCGACCAGGCGTCCGTGCGTGACGCCGCCCCCCTCGACGAGGACGTGGGTCGCCGCGTGCTCCCGAACGAGGTGGGCGAGCGCCCCGTGTAGGTCGACCGCCCCCGTCTCGTCCGCCGGACAGGCGACCCCCTCGGCCCCCGCCCGCTCGAGCCGCCCGGTCTCCGCCTCGCTCGCGTCGGCGACGACCACCGTGACCGGGGCGCTGTCGACCGTTTGCAGCAGACGGCTGTCGGGCGTGACGCGTCCCTTCGGGTCGATGACCACCCGCCTCGCCACCCGTCGCAGCGGCACACCCCGTGCCGTCAGCTCCGGATCGTCCGCGACCGCCGTCTCCGCCCCGACGACCACCGCGTCCACCCGCGCCCTCAGCCGGTGAACGAGCCGCCGCGACCGCGGTCCGCTGATCCACCGGCTGTCCCCGGTGCCGGTCGCGATCGCCCCGTCCGCGGTCATCGCCCACTTTCCGATGACGTAGGGGAGCCCCGTCGCCGTTCGCTTGAGGAACGCCCGGTTCAGGTCCCGACAGCGCTCCTCGAGCACCCCTTCCGTCACGGCGACGCCGGCCTCCCGGAGCGTCGCCAGGCCGCCCCCGGGCTCGTGGAACGGGTCGCGCGTCCCGACGACCACGCGCCCGACGCCGGCCTCCCGCAGGGCCTCCGTGCATGGCGGCGTCTTTCCCTCGTGGGCACACGGCTCGAGTGGCACGTAGGCGGTCGCCCCGCGGGCCCGCTCCCCCGCGCTTCGGATCGCCTCCACCTCCGCGTGCGGCCCGCCGAACGCCCGGTGCCACCCTTCGCCGACCACGTCTCCGTCCCGCACGAGCACGCAGCCGACCAGCGGGTTGGGCTCGACCCACCCGCGGCCCCGCTTCGCGAGCCGGATCGCCCGCCGCATGGGTTCCTCGTCGCTCATGAGCCAATATAGCGCCCGACGAGCCGTCACGACGCCCGCCCGGGCCTCCTTGTCTTCCCTCGCCTTCTCCCCCACTTCGCCCATCCGACGAAAACGCCCACGGCGGTGAGGAGCAGACCGAGTGGCGTGAAGATCAGCGTGTTCGCGGTCGGCTCTCGCACCAGCGCCGATTCCTCGGGCCGATCGGGGTTCACCCACGCCTCGACAGACCGCCCCTCTCGATACGCCCGACGCAGCGCGTCATATCGATCTCGGCGATTCACGGAGGCGAAGCGCTGAACCCGCACGTTCCGTGAGGTGTGCCCCGTTCCCTCGTATCGGTATCTGTATTCACACGCGTACGCGTTGCTTCCCGCCTTCTCCGAGCCCCAGCGGCTGATCTCCGTCACGTCGGCGGGCACACGCACCCATGTCCGGCTTCGAAAGTAGGAGACCCAGTCCCACAGGGAGAGCACCACCAGGACGAAGAAACCCGCCAGCGCGAGCACGCAGACCCCAGCGCAGACCGCCCTGAGGATCTTCGGGGCTCCCGCGAGCAGAGCTCGGACGACCTTCCGCCACATCCGGAGGTGCTCCGCTGTATCAGTCCAAATAAAACAGCAGGCCGACGGCGCCCGCCAGAAGAAGCCCCACGATCTTCAAGCACGCCTCGACGAGGAACACACCCTTTTTCAGCCCCCTCACAAAAAGGCGCGATACGTAGAAGAGGAAAACAAGAACGCCCCCGACGATAACCAGCTCGGCAATCTCCGCGAGCCGAGAGGACTCCGACGTGACCGCCCAGACGATCTTGAACAAAAGCCCAGCCACGCCCGCGTGAGCGAGGACGTAGCCCGCGCAAACAAGCAGCTCCGTGACCGACCGGATCGCCTTTTACACCCACTGAACGGCTCGGCTTTCGGGAAGGTCCGCGTCGACCTTACGCAAACCGGAGAATAGCGCGCGGTGAAAGCGCATCGCACGGCTCCGGCTCGGAGCGAGGCCGCGTCATCCGCGGGCGGGGACGGCCCAATGGCCCTCGCGGTAGCTTCGTGAGACCAGCGCGTTCGCTTCCTTATCGCCGACGATCCGCTCGCGTTTCCCATCGAATTCCACGTTCCGGCCGGTCCTCGCCACGATGTTCCCGAGGTGACAAAGCGTGCTGGACCGATGGCCGTTGTCGATCGGTGCGTTCAGCGGCTTTCCTTTCCGGATCGCGTCGAGGAAGTTGGTGTGGTGACGATCGAGGTGGACGCCGGGCGGCCCCTTCTCGACCACGTTTCCGTCCTTGACGATCCGCCAGCCGAGACCGCGGGACATCACCAGCTTCCCGTCGGTGCCGTAGAAGACGTTGCCGTTGCCCACTTTCTCCTGCTTGTAGGGAGACCAGATCCGCATCTCGAAGACGATCTGCCGCTTGTTCCCGACGCCTTCGCCCGCTCCGTACTCGAAGCTCACCTGCATGGTGTCGGGAAACTGCTGATCGTCGTCGAAGAAGAGCTTCGACCCGTAGCCGAACGCCCGGTCCGGGTGGGACGGGTCGCCGAGGCCCCACCGCGCGATGTCGATCTGGTGGACCCCGTCGTTGCCGATGTCGCCCGTCCCGAACTTGTAGAACCAGTGCCAGTTGTAGTGGAGCAGGTTCGGCTGGTAGTCCTTCCACGCCGCCGGGCCCACCCAAAGGTCGTAGTTGATGGGGTCAGGCGGGTCGGTCGGCTCGGCGTGCCCGATGTTGCTCCGCCGCTGGCTGTTGATGACCTTGGCGACGAGGACGTCGCCGATGGCGCCGTCCCGCAGCTTCCCCAGCGCCTCCGCGAACGCCTCGGACGACCGGCTCTGGGTGCCGAGCTGCATCACCCGGCCGTGCCGGCTCGCCGCCTCGACCATCAGCCGTCCCTCCCGGATGTTGTGGGAGCACGGCTTCTCCACGTAGACGTGCTTACCGGCCTCGCACGCGAGGATCGCGGCGGGCGCGTGCCAATGGTCCGGGGTGGGGATCCACACGGCGTCGACCGCCTTGTCGTCGAGGACCCGGCGAAGGTCCTCCACCGCGTGGTCCGCGCCGCCCTCTTTCTTGGCCCGCTTCCGGCGGCGGGCATCGACGTCGCAGGCGTACGCGAGGGTGACGTCCTTCCGGCTTCCGAGGTGACGGGCGTGGTTCCGCCCCATCCCGCCGCACCCGATCACCGCGACCACCGGACGCTCGTTCGCCCCGGCGGCGCGCGACCCGGCGCCCGACCCCGCCACGGTCGCCCCGATGGCTAGCCCGCTTGCTTTCATGAACGCTCGCCGGGTGGTTCCCTGATTCGTGTCCATCATGAACCTCCTGGGTTGAGACAGGCGGAATGCCGAGCGACGGAAACGGCCGACGCGCCCTCCTCGTCCGACGCCAACCATCCTACACGTTGGGGCACGTCCATGGGCTCGCTGCCCGAGGTCGGCGTCGGAAGCGATTCCCCGAACCCGAGACGATTCACTGTCCGTGGGGCACGGCAAGCACGAAGCCATGCCAGCGGAAAACCTCGTGTCACGAGGAGAGGCCGATGCTCCGGTAAAGTCGGCGCGGGTTGAGAAGCTCCCGGCCCTCGCCTGCGCTTGCGATCCGTCCGCGGACTGTACCATGCGATTGGGCCCAGAGACCGTGACCTCCGACCGCCGGCCACCGACGAATCTCCGGTCGAACCTCAGCTTCCACCTGCTGTGGTCGAGCATCTTCGCGAGCGGCGTGGGCGACCGCCTCGCCATGCTCGTCGGCATGGCCATGCTGGGCTACGGAACGGAGGGCGCGGACAACTCGACGATTCAGTCCGGCATCGACTTCTTCTTCTTCCTGCCGTATCTGCTCTGGAGCCCCTTCGCCGGCTGGCTGGTCGACCGCCTCCCGAGGCGGTGGGTGCTCTTCGCCGCGGACGAGCTGCGGGGAGCGATGGTCGTCCTCGGCCTCCTGCTCGTCCCCGCGACGGGTATGGTCGTCCCGCAAGCGGATCGCTGGCTGGTCTACGCCCTTCTCGCCGCTGTCGGGACCATGGCCGCGACCTTCGTCCCCGCCAAGCTCAGCGTCGTCATGGGCGTGGTCGGGAAGGCGTTTCTCACCCGCGCCAACGCCGCGGTGGTGGCGACCGGGATCATCGGCAACCTCATGGGCTTCCTCCTCGGCGGCCTCCTCATGGAGCGATCGATCCACAGCGCCATCGGCGGCGCGGCCGCCGCCTACATGCTCTCGGGCGTCTGCTGGGCCTTCCTTCGGACGCCATGGGCCCGCCCGACGGGCCCGCCCACCGAGGCGGGCCTTCCGACCGCGGGTGGGCCGGCCGCGACGGTCCGCCAGATCCGCGACGGCCTCCGCTACGCGTGGGACCACCGCCCGGTCCGCAGCCTCATCCTCACCGCCGCGGCGGTCTGGACCGCGACCGCCGTCTACATGCCCGCCCTCGCCGTGGTCAACGAAGTGCTCTACCGCGGGGGCATCGCCTCCTACAGCTACCTCTCGGCTCCCGTGGGCCTCGGCATGCTCCTCGGCGCCGCGCTGGTCGGCGTCGCCAACCTTCGCGTCGGCAGCGAGCTGTTCATGCTCCTCGGCTTCCTGATCAGCGGCGTCTTCATGGGGCTCCAGATGGTGGTCCCCTCCTTCACCGCCGGTCTGGCGATCGCCCTGTTCACGGGCTTCGGCGCCGGCATGCTCTTCGTCCCGCTGAACACCATGCTCCAGCGCACGTCGGCGGACCCCGTCCGCGGCCGCGTGTTCGCCGCCAAGGAGATGGTCGCCGAGCTCGGCAAGGTGAGTGTCGCGGGCGCGATCTGGGTCCTCCCCCACACGGACCGCTTCATCCGCCCGCTCGCCGGCGCTGTGGGCCTCGCCCTCGTCGTCGCGGTGATCCACGGCACGCGACAGTACGCGACGGTCGGCCCGCTCCCCGGGCGCGTCTTGAATTTCCTCTGGCGGGTCAACCGCGCCTGGATGGGGTCGGTCCACCGCCTCCGGGTGGTCGGCGCCCACCGGGTCCCCCGGAAGGGGCCCGTCCTCCTCGTCTCCAACCAC
>CAZQQP010000035.1:8401-23263 GCA_964595475.1 uncultured Planctomycetaceae bacterium
CTCGCGTTCTTCTGGAGGCGGAGCCGGCCCATTCCGATCGAGCGCGACGACGCCGGCCCCCGTGCCCTCCGGGAGCCCCTCGCCGCCCTCCGGAACGGTGAGGCCGTCGGCATCTTCCCGGAGGGCGGCCTCGGGCCGGATCCCACCGTCGTTCGGCCGTTCATGCCCGGGGTGAGCGTCCTCGCGACCCGGAGCCGGGCCCCCGTCGTTCCCGTCTGGACCCAGGGAAGCACCCGGGGCACCGGGGTGGTCCGCTCGCTCTTCCAACCGAGCCGCCGCGTCGTCGTCTTCGGGGAGCCCTTCCACGTCGACGGGGCGGAGGACCGCGAGACCGTGGCCCGCGCCATCCAGCACCGCGTGGAGGCCCTCCGCCACGAGGCTCCCACCTCCTGACCGGGCCCTTTCGTGGCGCCGCCGCACGCGGTAGCATCTGTGAGATTAATATTCTGCTGAAAAGGGAAAAGCATGAGCCGTGCACGCTTCGCGCCGATGCTCGTCCTCGCGCTCGCCGCGAGTTCGGCCGCGGCGAACGACTTCGAGCCGCTGTTCGACGGCGAGTCGCTGAGCGGGTGGAAGAACCCCTTCGACTGGGGGAAGGCCACCGTCGAGGACGGCGAGATCCACCTGAAGGCGAGCAAGAAGTTCTTCCTCGTCAGCAAGAAGACCTACGGCGACTTCATCTTCGAGGCGGAGGTGAAGGTCCCGGACACCGAGTCCAACTCGGGCCTCCAGTTCCGTAGCCACGTGGAGAAAAACAAGGTGTGGGGCTACCAGGCGGAGGTCGACCCGTCGGACCGCCAGTGGGCCGGCGGCCTGTACGACGAGGGCCGCCGCGGGTGGATCAACCCGCTGAAGGACCAGCCGAAGGCCCAGAAGGCGTTCGACCCGGGCGGGTGGAACAAGTACCGCATCAAGTGCGTGGGCGACCACATCCAGATCTGGGTCAACGGCACGCGGACCACGGACGTGCGCGACCCGAAGGACCTCGCCGGCCACTTCGCGCTGCAGCACCACGGGGAGAAGGGGAAGGTCTACCGCTTCCGGAACATCCGGGTGAAGGACCTCGGCCGCCACACGTGGAAGCCGCAGTTCAACGGAAAGAACCTCGACGGCTGGCACGCCCTCCCGGGCGGCGAGTGGAAGGTGAAGGACGGCGTCCTCGTGGGGACGAGCCCGAGCAGCGAGAGCCGCCACGCCATCCTCGTCTCCGACGCGACGCACAGCGACTTCACGGTGCGGGTGGTCTACAAGGCGATGAAGGGCAACAGTGGCTTCTACTTCCGGGCGAAGCCGGTGGACTCCGCCGTCAACCTCCACGGCTTCCAGGCGGAGATCAGCGCCGACGGGGACAACGCCGCCGGCCTCTACGAGACGGGTGGCCGCGGCTGGGTGGTCCAGCCGCCCGAGGACCGGATCAAGGACGCCTTCAAGCCCAAGGCGTGGAACACCATGGTCGTCTCGGCCCACGGCAACCGGATCGTGACCCACCTCAACGGCACGAAGATGGTCTCCATCGACGACAAGGAGAGCCGCTCGAAGGGCGTGTTCGGCTTGCAGCTCCACGGGGGCCAGACGATGGACGTCCGGTTCAAGGCGATCGAGCTCCTCCGTCCCGCCCAGTGAGCGGCGGAGCGCTCGGGTGAGGGCCATGCAGCGTCGTGCCGCTCAGCTTCCGCTTCACACGGGGAAAGCGCCGCCGTGGCTGTTCCAGCGCATGGTCCGCCTCGCCGGCGCCGTGACGATGGCGGTGGCGGACGCGTTCGGCCCCGATGTCATGCTCCGCCGCCTCGCGGACCCCTGGTGGTTCCAGGCCTTCGGCTGTGTCCTCGGCTTCGACTGGCACAGCTCCGGGCTGACCACCGTGACCTGCGGAGCCATCAAGGAGGCCCAGTCCATCTACGGCGACGAGATGGGCATCCTCGCCGCCGGTGGAAAGGGCGGGACGAGCCGGAACACGCCGCGGGAGATCACCGCGACCGCCGACCGCCTGGGGATCACCGCCGGCGACCGCCTCGTCGACGCCTCGCGGATGAGCGCCAAGGTCGACTCCGCGGCGCTCCAGGACGGCTTTCCCGTCTACCAGCACAATTTCTTCTTCACGCCGTCGGGCACCTGGTGCGTGGTGCAGCAGGGCATGCACGAGGCGAGCGGCTGGGCCCGCCGCTACCACTGGCTCGGCGAGCACGTCGCGGACTTCGTCTGCGAGCCCCACGAGGCGGTCCGCGGCCCGGGGCGTGCCGAGCCGCTCAACATGGTCGCGGAGGAGGCGGCGGGGAGCCGACAGGCGTCCGCGGAGCTGGTCCAGGAGCGGCCCGACGCCGTGGTCAGCGAGCTGAAGCGGATGCAGGAGGGCCCGACCCTCTTCGCCCCCGCACGCCACCCGCTGCTCCCGACCGACGTGAACCTCGAGCGCCTCGAGAAGACCGTCCGGTCGGCCCACGAGGCCCACCCGGAGGACTTCCGCAACCTTCTCGGCACGGCGGGCGTGGGCCCGGCGACCGTCCGGAGCCTCGCGCTGGTCGCGGAGCTCATCTACGACACGCCGCCCTCCCGCCGCGACCCGGCGTCTATTCAAGCAGAGAGACCCGTTGCTTCGCACGCGTCGTCCGGGAGGAGCGCCCCGTGGCGTCGGTGGGCGGACTACGCCTACGCCCACGGCGGCAAGGATGGCACGCCCTTCCCCGTGGATCGGACCACATACGATCGCACGGTGGACGTCCTGACGGACGCCGTGAAGAAGGCCCGCGTGGGCCGGACGGAGAAGCGGGAGGCGCTCCGGCGGCTCGCGACCCTGGACCGCGAGGTGGACCGGGCGACCTCCTGACCGACGGGCGAGGCCACCGGCGGCACCTCAATTCCAGGGAGCCGGGCCGATTCGGGTGCCACTGGCAGCTTGCCTGCCAGTGCCCAATCGTCGGACGGCTCCACCCCGAGCGAGCCTCGGAGTGTCCGGTGTGCCCAGTTGCCGAACTCGCAGACGCTCACGACCGGCAGGGAAGCTTCATCCCACGGCCGGAGGCATCCCTTGTCCTCGCCGCCCCGAACGCTCATCACGGCCGGGCCCACGCACGAGCCGGTCGACGCGGTTCGCTACCTCGGCAACCGCTCGAGCGGCCGTCTGGGCCTTGCGCTGGCGGAGGCGGCCCGCGACGCGGGCGACGCGGTACGCCTCCTCCTCGGTCCCGTGGAGAAGACCCCGCCGGAGGGCGTGGCGGTCGACCGCTTCGAGTCCACGAAGAATCTCGAGACCCTTCTCTCCCGCCACTTTCCCCACTGCGACCGCCTCATCATGGCGGCGGCCGTGGCCGACTACCGCCCGGTCCACCCGACGGATGCGAAGGTCCACCGGGCAGGCGGCCGTTGGTCGCTGGAGGTGGAGGCGACACCCGACCTGCTCCGCAATTGCGCGGAGCGGAAGCGATCGGGCCAGCGGATCGTCGGCTTTGCGCTCGAGGCGCCCGAGACCCTCGAGGCTCGCGCGGCGGACAAGCTCGCGGGCAAGGGCCTCGACGCGGTGGTCGCGAACCCGCTCGGGTCGATGGGAAGCGATCGCGTACGGGCGACGGTCCTTACGGCATCGGGCCGCCGGCTCGAGCCCGGCGCCATGCCCAAGGAGGGCTTCGCCCGTTGGCTGATCCGGTGGCTGAGCGAATAAGGAGACCGTGCCCACGGGCCCGAACAGCAAGGGCGCGAACTCCGCCGGCGACGAGCCACGAAACGGTCATTCGGTGCTCGTCCCGCGCCAGGCTCGTTCGCATTGTCGGGAACGAGCCGGGTTGATAGGATCTTTATCTCGTTGTCTTGGCCCGTCCTTTCTGGCGGGGGTCATATCGGCGTGGGGCGTAACACGCAGCAAGATCTCGCCGCGCTTTACGGGGAACGGTGGACGGACGGGCCGCCTCCCGACGTGGGAGCCTTTCTCGAGGACCACCCGCCGTCGACACGCGAAGAGCTCGTCGCCGTCCTCCGTGTGGATCAGGAGCGAAGGAACCAACGCGGTGAGCTCCTCCCCGCGGAACAGTATCTCGAGCGCTTTCCCTCGCTCGCGGAGACGCCGGGCCTTGCGGCGGACCTCGTGCTGGGCGAGTACCACGCCCGGGCGGAGACGGGCACGCCGTGCTCGGTCGCTGCGTTGATCCAGCGGTTCCCCCACCTCCGCGAGGAGCTCCTCGCCCGTGCCGACGGGGTCGCGGAGACCCTTCCGGAGGCGAGCGCGTCCCCGATGGGGCAGGCCCCAATGGGACAGGCCCCAATGGGACAAGCCCCTCCCGCGGAGCACGGCTATGTGGGGCGCTACCGCCTCGACCGCGTCGTGGGCGAGGGCGGGTTCGGTACCTTCTACCGCGCCTACGACGAGCAGCTCCAGCGGCCGGTGGGGATCAAGATCTTCCACACGGACCGCTCCCCCACGGGCGACGACGTCGACGCGTACCTCGCCGAGGGCCAGGTGCTCGCCAAGCTCGACCACCCCGGCATCGTCCAGGTCCACGACGTCGGACAGACGGAGGACGGCCGCTGCTACCTCGTCGAGGAGTGGGTGGAGGGTGAGTCGCTCGCGGACCGCCTGATGACGGGGGCTTTCTCCCGTCGCGAGGCGGTGGAGCTTGTGATCCAGGCGGCCGAGGCGCTGCACCAGGCCCACGTCCACGGCCTGGTCCACCGGGATCTGAAGCCCGCCAACATCATGCTCGACCGCGACGGCCGGGCCCGCCTTGTCGACTTCGGCCTGGCGCTGTCGGAGGGGGAGTACGGTCGCGGACGAAAGCGAGCGGGCACGCCGGCGTACATGAGCCCCGAGCAGGCCCGCGGCGAGTCCCACCTCGTGGACGGCCGGTCGGACCTCTTCAGCCTCGGCGTGATCCTCTACGAGCTGCTGACGGGCGCCCGTCCCTTCGCGGGGGCGGACCCCACCCGCTTGCTGAACCAGATCCGCACGGCGATGCCCGCGTCGCCGCGGGAGCACGACGCGACGCTTCCCGCGGAGCTCGAGCGGATCTGCCTGAAGGCCCTCGCCAAGCGGCCGCGGGACCGCTACCGCACCGGGTTGGAGCTTGCCGACGACCTCCAGGCTTACTTCACCGAGCCGACGCCGCCGCAGACGGCGGAGGCGAGCCCGTCGCCGCCCTCCGCGACCGAGCCGGAGGCTCCACGGGTCGTCCCGAAGGGGCTCCGCGCCTTCGACCGCGAGGACGCGGACTTCTTCCTCCGCCTCGTCCCGGGTCCGCGGGACCGCCATGGGCTGCCCGAGACCCTCCGCTTCTGGAAGCAACGCATCGAGGCGGACGCGGAGGGCGGGTTTCGCGTGGGCCTGATCTACGGCCCCTCGGGCTGTGGCAAGTCCTCGCTGGTCCGCGCCGGCCTCCTCCCCCGGCTCCACGGCGTGGAGGCCCTCTACGTGGAGGCCACCGCGGGGGCGACCGAGACCAAGCTCCTCGACGCTCTCCGCAAGCGAAGCGACGCGCTCGCCGACCGCGACCTCCCCGGCGCGATCGCCGCGCTTCGCCACGGCTCCGTCCCCGGCGTGGGCGGGAAGGTCCTCCTCGTCCTCGACCAGTTCGAGCAGTGGCTCCACACCAGCGAAGTGGGTCCCGACAGCGATCTGATCCGCGCCCTGCGCCAGTGCGACGGGGAGCGGGTCCAGGCTCTCCTCCTCGTCCGCGACGACTTCTGGCTCGCCGCGAGCCGGCTGATGGCCGAGGTGGACGCGGCGATCGTGGAAGGGCGAAACATCGCGGGGGTGGACCTCTTCGACCCCGCCCACGCCCGCCGCGTGCTCGCGGACTTCGGCCGGGCCTACGGCTGTCTCCCCGAGGAAGGCCCCACCCGCGAGCAGCAACGCTTCCTCGACCAAGCCGTGGAGCAGCTCACGGAGGACGGGCGTGTCGTCCCGGTCCGCCTCGCGTTGTTCGCGGAGATGGTCAAGGCCCAACCCTGGCGGCCGGCCACGCTCCGCCGCACCGGCGGAGCCGAGGGGGTGGGCGTCGCGTTCCTCGAGGCGCTGTTCACCGCCCGGCCCGCCGCGCCCCACCACCGCCTCCACGCCGCCGCCGCCCGCGCCGTCCTCGGCGCCTTGTTGCCCGACCGTCCCACGGAGATCCGCGGCCGCGTCCGCACCACCCACGAGCTGCGGGACGCGTCGGGCTACGAGAAGAAGCCGGACGCCTTCGGCGAGCTGCTCCGCATCCTCGACAAGGAGCTGAAGCTGGTCACGCCGGTGGACCCCGGCGACCGCCGTGGCGAGCGGTCCTACCAGCTCACCCACGACTATCTCGTCCCGGCCATCCGGACCTGGCTGACGGAGCACAAGCGGCGGAGCCGTCGGGGCCGGGCGGAGCTCCGCCTCGCCGAGCGGGCCCGCATCTGGCACGCGAGCCCGCAGCGTCGTCACTTGCCGTCGCTCGACGAGTGGGTCGCCGTCCTCGCGCTGACTAAGCCAGCCGGTTGGGGAGAGGTGGAGCGCCGGATGATGCGCGTGGCGTCGAAGCACTACGCACTCGTGGGGACCGTGCTGCTCGTCGTCTTCGGCGTGGCCGGATTTCTCGGCGGCGAGATGTGGCAGCGGACCCGAGCCCGGGCGCTCGCCGAGCAACTTCGGACCGCCGAGACCACCAAGGTCGAGAAGGTGATCGCCCGGGCGGAGCCCTACCGCCAACGGCTCACCCCGCGACTCAAGGCGATCCTGGACGATGCCTCGACGGGGCGAAAAGCCGCGCTCCACGCCCGCCTCTTCCTCGCGGAGGAGGACGCGTCCCAAGTGGACCCCCTCGTTCAAACGGGCCTCGACGGAAGCCCCGCGGAGATCCGGACGATTCGCCAAGTTCTTGCCCACCACCGCGACCGGGCCCGCGCTCGTCTGCTCACCACGCTCGAGGACCCGGCGGCGTCGGTGGACGACCGCTTCCGCGCCGCGGCCCTGCTCGCCGGCCTCCCCGACGCCGACGTCGACTGGGCGACCTACGGCGACCGCATCGCCCGTTGGCTCGTCTCCCGCGACACCTTCGGTGCCACGGGCTGGGCAGCCTGCTTCCGCCCCGTCGCCGGAGCGCTTTACGCCCCGCTGAAGCGCATCTTCACGGACGCCGAGAGGGCCCACAGGCGAAAGACCGCGGCGCTGCTCCTGGCCGACTTTGTCCGAGACGAGCCGGAGAAGCTGGTGACACTCGCTTCGCGGGCGAGCCCCGTTCAGCTCCAGGTCCTCGGCCCGGCGCTCGCGGCCAACCCGCAGGAGGTGGTCGCCCGTATCCGCAAGCGGCTCGCGACCGCTCCCACGCGGTCGGATCCGACCGAGGAGGAAAAGACCTCCGGTCAAGAGGCCGTGAAGGCGGCGAACCTCGCGATCGCCCGCCTCCTCGCGGCGGCGGAGGGAGCCGATTGGTCCTTCCTCCTCGCCGACCGTCCGCGGTCCGTCTGGGCCTTCTTCGTCCATCGGGCGGGGCCGGCCGGCGTGTCCGCGAAGATCTTGGCGGAGAGGCTCCGCACGGCCGACGACCCGGTGGTGCGTCGCGCGATTCTCCTCGCCCTCGGCGAGTACAGCGAGGAGACCCTGCCGACGGGCCCGCGCCGTAAGCGTCTCATCGAGTCGGTGAAGCGTCTCTACGCCGAGGCGCCCACCGCGGGCGTCCACTCCGCCGCTCAGTGGCTCTTGCGGCAGTGGGGACGGACGCCGCTTCCCGACATCGGTTCCGCGAGCGACAGACCGACCCAGGATGGTGGGTGGTGCGTCACGGAGCGCGGCGTGGAAATGGCCGTCGTGGAGGTCGCGTCCCGGACGGTCGGCCTGAGCACCACGGAGGTGACGGCTCGGGCGTTCCTCGCGTTCCGCTGCGCCCTCGAGGGCGTCCCGAAGGACGCGTATCTGAACAAGCACGCGGATAGCAAGCTTGTGCAATACTACAAGACGAACCCCCGCCTCCCGGCTCCGATCGGTTACGCGGAGGCCATGAAGTATTGCCAGTGGCTGTCGAAGCAGGAGGGCCTCCCGGCCGAGGAGCTGTGTTACCGCGAGGAGGACCGGATGAAGCCGGCCGAGGATGCACTGTCGCGTGGGGGCTATCGCCTCCCGACGCAAAAGGAGTGGCGAGCCGCTTGCGAGGCTGGTGTCCTCAAGCGGTCGATTTCTCACTGCCCGAAGCGCCTCCTGTCCCGTTACACGTGGTACCACGAGAACACCGACGAGAGACCCGGCCCAGCCGCGAGGCTCAAGCCGAGCCCCCGCGGCCTTTACAACATGCTCGGAAACGTCGGGGAATGGATCCATCGGGACGAGCGCTCGCGGGCGGCGCCGTCAACCGAAATGATTGACAACGTACAGCCATCCCGAGAGAATTTGCGTCGATACGCAGGGGGATACTACAGCGCGGAGCTTGAGAGCGTGGATTGTGCCACCAATCGACCGATCGACGCTGGGCGGCATGGGCATGTCGGGCTGCGGCTCGCAAAAACACTCGACGCGAATTAGCATAGACGCGACCAAGAACAGGCACGCCGGGCCGCGGGAGCCCGGAATCATGCTTTTTACCCTTCACCGAAAGGTATCTTATGAGAGTCTTTCAGCCTCTCCTCGGCGCTGGCCATTTCGCGTTGCAGCTTAGCCTATTGCTCGCGGCCGTTGTCTTCTGGGGTGGCTGTGCGCAGAAGAAGGTGGTGAGCCGGCTGGATCGCGTGGAGCAGAGGCTGGCCAACGTCCAAAGCGCCGCGTCTCTGGCGCATCTCAGTTGCCCGGACGGGTGGGTGGTCTACCGATGGACCACCAAGGGAAACAAGGGCAAGTGGGTGGTTCACGACAATCAGGCGAGGCACGGGCTCCCCAACGATGAGATCCTGGCGAAGCCCAAGCGAAAGGGCGATGAGGAGGGTGAGCTCGTAGCCAAGCGATGCGGCCACCTCAACGGCAAGAAGCAGGCGAAGAAGCAAAAGGCGAAGGCCCCGGAACCCAAAGGCCACAAGCGTGGCGATCTGACGACCCTCGGTTGTCGCACGGTCGACTCTTCCGACCGCCAGTGTGAAGAGTATTGCCTGTACGAGCAGCAGGAAGACGGAAGCTGGATCCTCATTTACGCGGGCTGTGATCGCTACCCCTCTGTTTGCGAAGGATGCCCACCGCAGCCGCCCGAGGCCAGACTGCGGAGGCTCGAGGAGAAGTGAGCTAACGTCCGTGACAGCCGGCGCTACGTCTGCCGTTTGCGGAGAGCGACGGCGTGAAAGGGCCGGCCGGCGGGGCGGTACTTCCGCTCGAAGTTGGTGCCGACGATCTCCCCGCTGCCGGCGCTGATCGGCTGGTCGAACGGGACTTCCTCGAAGAGGTCGCGGACCTCTTCGAGGTGATCCCGGATCCACGCGAAGTAGCCGTCGTGGTCCGTCACGATCCGGCAGCGGCCGCCCGCCACGAGGACGCGGTGGAGCTCCCGCAGGAACGCCGCCTGGATCAGGCGTCGCTTGTGGTGCTTCTTCTTCGGCCAGGGGTCGGGGAAGTAGCAGTGGACCTGCTGGAGCATGGCCTCCGGTGTGTGCCATCGGATGAAGGTGGCCGCGTCCGCGTGGGCCACGCGGACGTGATCCAGGCCGTGGCGGCGGCAGCGGTCCGCGGTGTAGAGCCAGTAGGCGTGGGCGCTCTCGATGCCCAGGTGGTTCACCTCCTGCACGCGGCTCGCCTGCTGGACGAGGAAGGCGCCTTTCCCCGGTCCGATCTCCGCCTCCACGGGCAAGTGGCGCCGCGCCTCCGGCCACCAGACGCGAAAGTCGAAGCGGCTGTCCTTCGGACGAAACCCGATCGGCGGCAACGCATCCCGCCCGATGCCGATGCCGGTGGACCGGTCGACGCAGCCGATGGTTCCTCCGAGGATTGACCGTCCGTCCACGGGTGAGGCTGTAGGTCATGGTGTCCGATTCTAAGGGGGGAAGTGGAGCGCCGCGGCTCCAAGGATGGTCGTGAGCGGCGGTTGGTGGCTGCCGGGCCGGACGCTTCGTGGGACGAGCCGAAGGAGGTCACGCTTGGGTTCCGACCGCCTCAGGATCGCGCAGCTCGGCCTCGGGCCCATCGGTGTGGAGACCGTCCGTCTGCTCGCCCGCCGTCCCTGGGCGGAAGTGGTGGGCGGAGTCGAGGTTGACCCGGAGAAGCTCGGGCGCTCGCTGGGCGAGCTGACCGGCGTGGAGGCGCTCCAGGACACTCCGTCGGTCGAGTCCGTGGAAGAGCTGCTGGGGCGAGATCCCGACGTCCTGATCGACACGGCGGGCTCCCGCGTCGCGGACGCCTTCGATCGCATCGAGCCGGCGGTCCGGTCGGGCGTCCACGTGATCTCCTCGTGCGAGGAGCTGGTCTTTCCCTACCTCAAGGCCCCCGAGGCCTCCCGGGCGATGGACGGGGTGGCTCGCGCCGACGACGCGGCAGTGGTCGGCGTAGGGGTGAACCCCGGCTTCGTGATGGATCTCCTCCCGATCGTCCTGACAGGCGTCTGTCAGCACGTCGACTCGGTCCACGCCCACCGCCGCGTGGACGCTTCCACACGCCGGGGCCCGCTTCAGCGGAAGATCGGCACGGGCGAGACGCCTCGCAGCTTTCGAGACAAGTGGGAGGCGGGCACTCTGGGTCATGCGGGCCTCGCGGAGTCGGCCGCCCTGGTGGCCCACGCCATGGGGTGGCCCAGCGACCGGGTCGGGGAGGCCTGTGATCCCGTGACGGCGGAGGAGGCCATCACGACACAGTGGGTGTCGGTGGAGCGCGGTCAGGTGTGCGGCATCGAGCAGCGGGCCCACGTGGACACGTTCGAGGGCGTCGTCGGCCTGCAACTGCTGATGGCGCTGGACCTGGGGGAGTCGGAGGACAGGGTGTGGATCGGCGGCGAGCCGCCGATCCGGACCCGCATTGAGGGCGGCGTCCCCGGCGATGCGGCGACGGCGGCGGCGCTGGTCAACACGCTCCCGGACCTCGTCCAGACCACGCCGGGCCTCCGCCTGCCGACGGAGCTTCCCGTTCGCCACTGCCGCTGACGCCCGTCGATGCGGCGGCCGTGCTACAATGACGCAGTCTTTGCCTCCGTAAGCCACGTTCGGAACCCACCATGCGGACGGCGCTCGTCGCGACAGTGCTGGGTGCGCTCCTTTTTCTCCCCGCGTGTCAGAAGCGGGTGGTCAAGCAGTCGGGCTTCGCCAGCCTGACGCGCGGGCCGAAAGCGCCCGTGGCGCCCGAGCACCGATCGCTTCCGGACCGGGAGACGGAGGAGGACCCGATCGAGGGGCTCGGCAATCTGATGTTCGGCTGGCTGGAGGTCTTCGAGCCCGAGGAGGAGCCCGCCGCCGAGCAGCGGCCCGTCCGCCGAAGGGCGAAACGGCAGCCGACTCCCACGCCGAGCCGTGACCAAGGCCCTCCGTCGCCGTCCGACTCCTCCGGCGGAAACAGCGGACGAGAAATCTCACCCTCGCCCCGCCCGAGAGGTGGGCAAGAGACGGACGTCTCGCGGTCGCCCGGCGGCCAAGGGGAGTCCGGCCCGTAGCTCGCCGGGGGATGTCGTCCGCAGGGAAGCGGGGGCGACCGGATGAGCGCGATGCAAGGAAAGCGTGCGGTGATTATGGGGCTCGGCCGCTTCGGGGGCGGCGTCGGCGCCGCTCGCTATCTCGCGGAGTCGGGCGCCGACGTGCTCGTCACGGACCTCTCCGGCGAGGAGCACCTCCGCCCTTCCCTCGAGAAGCTCGCCGATCTTCCCATTCGCTATCGCCTCGGCGAGCACCACCCGGAGGACTTCCACGCCGCGGACGTCGTGGTGGTCAACCCCGCCGTCGATCGCCGGAACAACGCCTTCCTCCGCGAGGCGACCCACGCCCGCCTCACCACGGAGGTGGGCCTCCTCCTCGACCAACTCCGACGCGAGCGGGTCATCGGCGTCACGGGGACGGCGGGCAAGTCCACCACCACCGCGATGGTCGGCCACATCCTCCGCGAGGCCCTCGGCGAGGATCGCGTCCATGTCGGCGGGAACCTCGGAGGCTCGCTCCTCTCCCACCTCGACCGCATCGGCCCGGACGACTGGGTGGTCCTCGAGCTGTCGAGCTTCATGCTCGAGGCCCTCGACGGCTGGTCCCCGTCCGTCGCCGCGGTGACGAACCTTCGGGAGAACCACCTCGACCACCACGGCACGTTCGCGGCGTACGCGGAGGCGAAAAAGACCATCCTCCGCCATCAGCGGCCGACCGACCGAGCGATGCTCGGGACGGGCGTCGAGGCGTGGGCCGACGCCACACCCGCGCCGGCCGCGGGGGTCACGGAGCCGCTCCCGGAGGCGCTCGCGGTCCCCGGTACCCACAATCGCTGGAACGGCGCCATCGCGGTCGCCGTGGCGGAGGCCGCCGGCGTCGACCGGACCGTGGCGCGGGACGCCGTGAAGGACTTCCCCGGCCTTCCCCACCGCCTCCAGTGGGTGGCCGAGCACAACGGGGTGAGATACTACAACGACTCCAAGTCCACCACGCCCGACGCGACGCGGCTCGCCCTCGACGCGTTTCCGCGGGCCACCGCCCACCTTGTCGTCGGAGGCTCGGACAAGGGGATGGACCTGGCACCGATCGGCCGGGCGGCGGCCAACCACGCGGTCCGCCTCTACACCGTGGGGGAGACCGGCGACGCCCTTGCCGACGCGGCGGAGGCCGTCCGCGGCTGCCCAGTGCACCGGTGTGGCACCGTCGGCGAGGCGGTCCGCCAAGCCGCCGCAGCGGCCCGCCCCGGCGAGGCGGTGGTCCTCTCGCCGGGCTGCGCCAGCTACGACCAGTTTCCGAACTACGCCGCCCGCGGCGACCACTTCGTCGAGTGCGTGCTGAGGTACACCGGGGTGGAGTGACGGCCCCATCAAAACGCGAGCCACCCCAACCGAGGGCCGCCCCGGCGACGCTTCGGGGCAATAGGATGGGGCCGATGGGTGGAGGCCGGGCATGAGCGACCGGCAGGCGACGCAGCGTTGGCTCGGGCTCGTCCCGAACGTCCTCTCGGGCGTGCGGTTGGGCCTCGCCATCACCTTTCCCCTGGTGGCGACGGTCTGGCGGGTGCCGTTGGTCGCCGCCGCCGGCGTCAGCGATCTCGCGGACGGCTATCTGGCACGTCGGCTTCAAGCCACCACCTGGTATGGCGGCCTCCTCGACGCGGGCGCCGACAAGGCGTTCACCGTCAGCACGCTGCTGGTCCTGCTGTACGAGGGTACCCTCGTGCCCTGGCAGCTCGGGGCGCTTCTCGCCCGCGACCTCGCCGTGGTCGGCATTGCCGGGTACGCCGCCGCTGTCGGTCGGCCGTCCGAGATCAAGAAGATGTCCTCGCGGCTGCCCGGGAAAGCGACCACCGCCGCGCTGTTCGTTCTGTTCGTCGTGCTTTTCTGGCCGACGCCCACGGCACCTGACTGGGTTGACACGGTCACGTTCTGGGCGGCCGTCGGGGCGAGCGGCATCGCCGCCGCGGACTACCTCCTGAGTTTCCCGGGGCAATGGTGGACCGCGCAGGACCGCGGATGACGGAGCGAGCGCCCAGGATCGACGCGACGCGGGTGTCGATGAGGCTGACGGATGCCGCGGCCATCCTCCCTCTTCGGCGGGACGTGCTTCGGCCGGGGCGGCCGCTGAGCGAGGCGCGGTTCGCCGGCGACGACGAGGCGACCACCTTCCATCTCGGCGCGTTCGACGGGGCGACACCCGTCGCATGCGCCACGCTGGTCCACCGGCCGTGGGCAACGCAGCCCGCGTATCAGCTCCGCGGCATGGCAACTCGGCCGGACCTTTCCGCACGGGGCTTCGGCCGGGCGGTCCTTCGTTTGGCCGAAGAGACCGTCGCGGAACGGACGACCGTTCGCCTTCTCTGGGCCAACGCCCGGGAGGAAGCGGTCGGCTTCTATGTCAGGCACGGCTGGCAGGTCGCTTCGGACCGGTTCGAGATCCTATCGGTCGGGCCGCACTATCGGATCATCCGTCGGTTGGACGAGTCGCAGCCCGGCAACGAGCCGCGCCCGTAACGAGCCGCGATCCCACGGAGGGATCCCTTCCGGACCGTGAAGGGGCGGTTTTTCCAACTCACGGGCGCGGCTCGTAAACCGCTCCCTCACGGTCGCGGCTCGTTCGGGGCCCGACTCGTTCATGCCGAAACGTCCCTCGGCCGTCCGTTGTCCGACGGCCCGAGGCCCAAAACGAACGGCGCGGCCCGGTCGGCCCACGCCTCGGGGGCGGGTGACCCACTCGCGGCGGCCCCGAAGCAGCTCCGGAGCATGTCCGTATCGACGACGCCCGGGTTCACCGGCACGGCCGCCATGCCGTCCGGAAGCTCCTTGGCCAGCGACCGGGTGAGCCCTTCGATTGCCCACTTCGTCGCGCAGTACGGCCCGACGTCCGCCGCGGCGGACCGTCCCCACCCGCTCGAAAGGTTGACGATCACGCCCCGCCGCCGCGACACCATCGCCGGGACGAAGGCTCGGATGACGTTCATCACCCCCTTGATATTGGTGTCCACCACGGGGTCCCGCTCCTCGGGAGCCAGCTCCCAGAGTGGCCCATTCCGGTTGATCCGTCCCGCGTTGTTGATGAGGAGGTCGGCAGCGCCGTGGGCGTCGTGCACCGACGCCGCCCACCGCTCCACCGCGGGCGGGTCCGTCACGTCGACGGGACGGCAGTCGCCCGCCGGCCCGACGGCCTCGGCCACGCGGGACGCTTGCTCCGACGACTGTCCGCAGCCGAGGACCACGTGGCCCATCGCGGCGAGCGCTTCCGCGAGCGTCCGGCCGAGGCCTCGGGTGGCGCCCGTCAGCACGATGATCCGAGGGGTCATGCTCCGCCCTTTCGGGAAGATCGCGCCCCGCGCTTACGCTTCCGTGGCCACCGCCGGGCCCCCCGCGGCGCCGT